>NZ_CP156688.1:2400000-2727556 GCF_040616545.1 Akkermansia muciniphila
TTTCTCTCTGGATTTTTCCATACGCTGTGCGAATACGGCATCGCCGGACATCGTTCCCCGGAAGCAGTCTATCAGAGAAGGATGATGGTGAGAGGCAATGCATAAAGCAATGATTTGCCTGAAAACAAAAAATTCTTCCGCTTCCGGTACCACGGGGAAATAGTTCCAGACAAATTGGGCACCAGCCGTGGAGTGATCTATACCTCCTTTTTGGATTGGAGGAGTGAGGTTTTGCGAGAGGAAATCCATGTATTCCTGAAACTCCGCGCTCATTTTGCCGAAGTCATGCATGCCGCCAATCAAGGCCCCCAGCTGTGGTAACCCTATGAAGGCAAGTAGGGTAGACATAGTACGAGTGCACTCCTGTTCATGGGTGGAAAGGAGTTGATGGGGACGGGCCTGGTACATGATGAACCATGATAGATGCCATGTATTTGTTTACAAGATATGAATTGATTTTTTTAACATTTTATTTAGGGTTCCATCCTGAACAGAATTTCCAAGATGTCTTCAACTCTCTTCTCCATACCCTTGGCGGCATTGCAGCATTATCTGTACTGTCCCAGGTAGTGCGCTTTGATTCATCTGGAATGCGCATGGGAGGAGAACCAGTTCACGGCAGAGGGAAATGTATTTCATGAACGGGCTGATTCCGGGATGACGGAAACCCGCGGATTGAAAAAAGTGCTGCGCTCCCTTCATGTTTCTTCCGCACAGTGGGGTATTCACGGGATTGCGGATGTGGTGGAAGCCGTTTATGCTGAAAAGGGCGGTGAGGCAGTGTCCATGACACCCGTGGAATACAAGGTGGGGAAACCCAAGCCGCATCGTGCGGATGAAGTGCAGGTGTGCGCCCAGGCACTATGTCTGGAGGAAATGTTCAAGGTGGAAATTCCTTCCGGTTTTTTATTTTACGGAAAGACCCAGAGAAGGCTTGAAGTGGTATTTGACCAGGAATTGCGTTCCCTGACAGCCCAGGTTATCTGTAGTGCCAGGGAAGTGCTGACGGGCATTGTTACGCCATTGCCCCATTATTCCAAGGGCTGCAAGTCCTGTTCCCTGGTCAATGATTGCCTGCCTTCCGTGTGCCGGGAGCACAGGCAGGCCCTGAAAGCCCGGGTGGATGATGTGTTTGAGGACAGCCTTGGCGCAAGTGAAGCTGATGATTTATGAAGAAGCATTTAAATACCTTGTTTGTTACACTGGAGGGATGCTGGCTGTCCAAGGACGGCGATACCGTGAAAGTGAATTCTGATGGGGCCTGCCTGCTCCGGGTACCCCTTCATAATCTGGAGGGCATCGTAACGCTGGGGTGGGACATAGGAGTTTCCCCGCATTTGATGGGAGCCTGCGCTGAACGCGGCGTCACGCTTTCCTTTTGTAACCCTTATGGAAAGTTCCTGGCCGGCGTGCAGGGCTTTATGAAGGGAAATATCCTGCTGCGCCGGGAGCAGTACCGCTGGGCTGATGATGAGACAAGGTGGGTGGGCGTGGCACGGGAAATGATTGCGGCCAAGATTGCGAACGGCCGCAGCCTGCTTTTAAGGGCGCAGAGAACGTACGGGAAGGATTTATCAGAGGCGGTAGACCGTCTGGCGGCCTTTTGCCGCATGGCCCGCGGCTGTGAATCCGGCGATATCCTGCGGGGGATTGAAGGCTCTGCGGCAGAAACATATTTTTCCTGCCTCTCCCATTGCCAGAGGACGGAAGATCCGGAACTGGTGTTTGAAGGCCGCAACAGGCGGCCTCCCAGGGATTGTTTTAATGCCCTGCTGTCTTTTCTGTACAGTTTGTTGTGCCATGATGCCCGGTCCGCTCTTGAAAGCTCCGGCATTGATGCCGCCGCCGGCTTTTTGCACCGTGACCGTCCGGGGCGTCCCGGTATGGCCCTTGATTTGATGGAAGAATTCCGGGCACCCCTGGCCGATCGACTGGCCCTTACGCTGATTAACCGCAGGCAGATCACCGCAGATGATTTTGACAAGGAAGAGTCCGGTGCCTTTTTCCTGAAGGAAGACTCCCGTAAGAAAGTGTTGAACGCCTGGCAGGAACGGAAGAAGACCGTTCTGGTGCATCCTTTCCTTCAGGAAAAGACCACACTGGGATTGCTGGTTCATATTCAAGCTCTTTTAATGGCGCGCCACCTGCGTGGTGATTTGGATTGTTATCCTCCCTTTATCAGTAAGTAACCATGTACATTCTCATTACTTATGATGTCTCCACGGAGGATAAGGCAGGGCAGCGCCGCTTGCGCCAGGTTGCCCGCGCCTGTGAAAATATCGGACAGAGGGTGCAGAATTCCGTGTTTGAATGTGAGCTGTCTCCGGCCCAATTGGTTGACATCAGGAGCAAGCTGCTTAAAATTATTGATGACGAAAGCGACAGCCTGAGGATTTATCACATGGGTTCCAATTGGCATCATAAGATAGAACAATTGGGAAAGGAAAAAAGCTATGACATTTCCGGCCCCCTGATTATTTAAAGACTGTTGAACACGGCCTTTGCGCCAACCCCAAGCTCACACAAATTCCCCGGGAGGTCGGCGATAGATGTAATGCATTGGGAATTGAAGATTGACAGATGATCACCCCGAGAGGAGGCCGTGCAATGACGGTCTTCTCCGGGAGGTTGGCGCAAAGTATCATATGCACTGTTGAATAACAGTGCATATGATCATACGCGGTCGCACTCCACACGGAGTGCGTGGATTGAAACCACAAGCCCGCCCAACTGCCCTTAGCGAGCAATAGTCGCACTCCACACGGAGTGCGTGGATTGAAACAAGCCGGATACGGTGATCGTGCTGGACAAGCGCGGTCGCACTCCACACGGAGTGCGTGGATTGAAACATAGGCTAGTAGCAAAAGCCTTTGTAAGAATACCGTCGCACTCCACACGGAGTGCGTGGATTGAAACTTCTCATACATTTTTGCCCCACCATCCTTATAATGTCGCACTCCACACGGAGTGCGTGGATTGAAACGTCGTTACGTCCTTTTCGGTGATTCGCAACTCGGCGGTCGCACTCCACACGGAGTGCGTGGATTGAAACAGATGGTTGGTCATGTCTACTTCACCTTCGAACAGTCGCACTCCACACGGAGTGCGTGGATTGAAACCGGCACCCGGAATATGTGCTGGAAGGGGAGGCCCGTCGCACTCCACACGGAGTGCGTGGATTGAAACAACAAATTCCACCCTCCCAGAGTCGAGGTCAAACGGTCGCACTCCACACGGAGTGCGTGGATTGAAACCGTAGTTCGGCCGCACATTCTCGCACTACGGCCGGTCGCACTCCACACGGAGTGCGTGGATTGAAACTGGATTCAACCAGGCGAACAACCTGAAACGGGAAGGTCGCACTCCATACGGAGTGCGACTCTGCTGCCTGACAATGAAAAAGCTCTCCAGGCTTGTTTGGTCTGGAGAGCTTTTTTGTAGTGACGTATCATTAAAACTTCAGGAAGGAGTATGATTGTCCAGATTGAGTTCTGCGGGCGGGATAGCCTGGAGCAGGGCCAGAATGGGGTCCTGCGTTCCGGCTCCCGTTTCCTGCCGGCGTTTGAATTCCTCTTCTTCCTGCTGGAGGGCGGCCAGTTTGGTGTCTTCCACCAGGGCCTTGAATTTGTCCGCCTGGGAGTATTCGCCGTCCTTATCCCGGAAGACCCGGGCGAGCCAGCGGCGTTTTTCTTCCGTACTGAGCAGGGAGTCCTTCATGTGCCGGGGAGGGTATTTTTGTCCAGCAGGTTTCCGGCCAGCTGCTTGCCTTCCTCCGTGGGGCGGTACACGTAAGGGCGGCAGTCTCCGAAGCGGTTGACGTATCCCTGTGCAATGAGGTCCTGCAGGATGTTGGTGACGGTATTGGGGTGCAGGCGGGTGGCTTCCGTGATGGTGCTGTGGCGCCTGTATCCGGCAATAATGGCCAGAATGACCTGAGCGCTGCTGAGGCGGAAGTCCATCCTGCGGACGTTGGTGGCGAATATCTGTATGAAGTCCAGTGCTTTCATCAGCGTGTATTCACAAGTTATCGTTATGTTGTTCCCGTGTTATTCTCCTGTTATTCACATTCCTCCGGGCAGGTGGGAGATTTGATTTTCCTCAGCAGGTCCAGCAGGGGGTGGGAGTCGTTGGAAAAGGATTGCACGGCGTTGACGGTGGCTGCCTGCGGAAGAATGATTTTATGGAATTCCTGGTGAAGGTTCTGGCGCAGGCTCTGGTTTCCCGTCATGGGCATAGCCAGTTTCTCCGCCAGGCGCGTAGCCAGGGCGTCCATGAAGAGGGGATCAAATTGGTTTGCGTCTTCAATGTCCGCAATGTAGCTCATGGGCAGTGGAGCGCGTGAGGCATGGATGCGGCGCCCTTGCATTTTCCATTCCGTACATTCCACATCCAGGACGCGCAGGCAGTCCGCAGGCAGCGTGAACTGGTAGGGGGTCAGGGAGTTGGGAGCCTGGGCGGAGACGGAGTCCAGCATGGTTTGCGTGGTGGCGAAGGTCCAGCGCGCCATGCAGAGGGTTTCCCTCCGGGCCGGGTGGTAGTGAAGAACGCAGAGACGGGATGCCGTGGATTCATTGGCAATCAGCGCATCCAGCGGCGCTTCCCCGATCTTGGAGAGCGCGGCGTTGCAAATATCCAGCGCGGAGGGGGTATCCGGCTGAAGTAAGGATTCATGAGTCATAACGCCACATGTTTGCCGGATTTGGCCGGGTAATGCATCTTGTTTGGGAACTCCCTCTTTTATGCCACCGGTGGCATGTATGCGGACGTTTTTTCCCCAGGTGCATTTTCCGGCAATTGGTCTATTTGATAGACGCATGCACCGGTCCGGGAGTTTCCGGGCAGGTGAAGAGCGTGCCCTTTTCCTTTACGGTGAGAAGGCGCCTGAACCGCATGGCTTATCCGTGCGGCAGGCGTCCGGACCTCCACGGAGCCATTTATTCCGGCAAACGGAACGGGCCATCAATAAAACCATACATAGAAAGAAAAAGAGATTATGGGATTCATGAAACCATCCGCACCGCCCACTCCCGCGCCGGAGCAGACCATTCCAGTGAAGGCGGAGAGCGTGGGTGAGGAAACAGGAGAGGATTACCAGGCACGGGAGCGCCAGAGGCAGGGGATGATTTCCACCATTCTGGCACGCCGCCATTCTTCCGCCGGGCAGGAGGAGGCCAATCCCCGCACCCTGCTTAGGAAAACCCTGGGATAGCCGCCGCCATGGAAGAGAGAGTTGCGGAGTTGAATTCCGTGTACAAGTCCCTGGCCGCCCAGCGCGCTCCCTGGGAGACGTGGTGGGACCGTTTGAGGGATTACGTGCTGCCGCGGCGCCTGAACCGGGAAGGGGATGTTTCCCAGCCCAGCAGGGACGCCATGGACCGCATGACGGATACCACCGCCGTGGAGGCTTGCCAGAAGCTGGCAAGCGGCCATATGTCCTACATCACGCCCAGCCATGACGTGTGGTTCAAGTGGTCCGCTCCGGATGACCGGGGCGGGGATGAAGCGGAGGCTTGGTATAACCAGTGTTCGGAGATTGCCTTGAAGGAGCTGTCCGTTTCCAATTTCTATACGGAGATCCATGAGTGTTTTCTGGACCGGGTGGCTTTGGGAACGGGTAGCCTGTTTACCGGGAATTCGTCAGACGGCAGGCTGCTGTTCACGAATATTCCGTGCGGGCAGTTCGCCTGCGCGGAGAATGCGGAAGGCCGGGTGGATACCTACGTGCGGGAGTTTACCTATACCGCCCACCAGGCACGTTCCATGTTCGGCCTGAAGGCGCTGGGCCCCCGTGCGCGGGAGGCGCTGGAACGCGGAGGCAATCCATACGCCACGTCCTTGAGGTTCCTGCATGTAGTTCGTCCGCGCGCCCGGCGCAGCCGCCGCAGGGAACAGGCCTCCCACATGCCGTTTGAGAGCGTGTACCTGTCCCTGGATGACCAGGTGATCGTGGAGGAAGGGGGATACATGGAGTTTCCGTACCTGGTGACCCGGTTTTTGAAGTGGGGCAGCGGCCCGTACGGCCTTGCGCCCGGCAGGCTGGTGTTTCCCGCCATCCAGCAGGTGCAGTTCCTGAACCGTATTCTGGACACCCTGGGTGAGGTTGCCGCCTTCCCCCGCATTCTGGAGCTGGCCAACCAGATCGGGGAGGTGGACCTGCGGGCCGGCGGCAGAACCGTCATCACGCCGGAGGCCGCTTCCCTGCACCTTCCGCGGGAGTGGGCCACGCAGGGCAGGTACGACGTAGGGATGGACCGCCTGGCGCAGAAGCAGGACGCTATCCGGCGCGCCTATTACCTGCCCATGCTGGAGCTCTGGAGCGGCCACCGCGGCAGCATGACCGCCACGGAGGTGATGGCCCGGGAGAACGAACGCGTGCTGATGTTTTCCCCGTCTTTCACGCTGTTTGTGAGTGACTTGTATTCCACCATGACGCGCATTTTCTCCCTGCTGTTCCGCATGGGCAAGTTCCCCAGGCCTCCCCGCGCCGTTCTGCGGGAGGGGAGGGACGGGGCCATTGCCGTTGGAGAACCCAGGGTGGTGTACCAGTCAAAGATTGCTCTGGTGCTCAGGCGCTTGCAGAGCGAGGGAATGGACCGCAGCCTTCAGCGCCTGAATATGATGATGCAGGCTGCGCCGGACCTGGCGGACCATGTGGACTGGGATCATTGTTTCCGCCTGTCCACCCGTGTGGACGGCGCCCCGGAGAGCATGCTGAGGCCATGGGCTGACGTCCAGGCCATGCGGAAGGAGCGTGCGGACCGCCAGCAGGAGGCCGCGCAGGCTCCGGCGGAAGAGGACCCGTACGCTTCCCTCAATCCTTTGCTTGACCAGTTAACAGCAATTCAGGAATGAACCAGGATACGACATTGCAGCAGGAGGCTTCCCTCAGGGAGGCCCGTCTTAGAAGGCGCCAGCTTCTCCGGGTGTTTGACACCCCGGACGGGCGGGAGGCGCTGACCTTTCTGGAGGCCCGCTTCCAGACTGATTTGCCCGTTTTTCAAGGCAGTCCCGGGAGCTACGACCCCCTGGACGCCATGAGGCGGGATGCCTACAGGGAGATATTCCTGTACATTCGCCGCCAGCTTCAACTAGCCATTAAAGAATCCACAGCAGAAGAAAAAAATGATTGATTCCATTGATAACCATACGGCCGCCCCCTCCGGGGAGGCGGATTTTTCCGGGGGAGTTTCTCCGGAGGCGGAAATTTTAACCGGGGCTCCCGCGCCGTCCGAACCTCTTCCCGGTCTTCTGGGGGAGGACGGAGGTTTTGTTCCGGACTGGTACGCCCGTTTTGATGAGCTGAAGGGGATGGAGAAGTCCCTTTCCAAGTTTAAGACGCCGGAGGCCCTGGCGAAGAGTTACGCGGAGCTGGAGCGCATGCGGCATTATCCCGGTGTGGAGAATGAGGAGCAGATGGAGCGGTTCCGGCGGATGGCCGGGCTTCCGGAGTCAGAGGAGGAGTACCGCCTGGAGCGTCCGGAATCCATGCCGGAAAGCGAGTGGAACGCCGGACTGGCGGAACGCATGGCCCGCACGGCCTACCGTTACGGCGTGCCTCCGGAAGCCATGAACGCTCTTCAGGAGACAATGTCCCAGGCGTATCAGGAAGCCAGGGAACAGATGGCGGATTCCCGGCTGGAGATGGAAACCCGGGCGGAAGAGTCCCTGCAGCAGGAATGGGGCGCCAATTATGAGCGCAACATGGGCCGTGCTACCGCCGCTCTCCAGCGGCTTGCGTCAGAGACGGGCGTGGATGCGGACGCCCTGCTTGATCATCCGGAGCTCGGTTCCAATCCGGACGTGATCCGGCTGCTGTTCCAGGCCTCTCGCCTGCTGGATGAAGCGCCCCTTCATCATTCGGGGAACGGTACGCCTTCTCCTGCGGAGGAGGCCATGCGCATGGAGTCAGACCCTTCCCACCCGCTTTATGATGCGTATATGAACGTGAACCATCCCAACCACAGATATGCCAATGAATTGTATGACCGCCTGACGTCCCGGTAAACCGTGGATTATCTGGCGGCCCTGGCCAACAGCAAGCCCGGCGGAGGGATTTCCTCCGCCGGGCTCTTAATGGTCATTATTTCATCAGGGAAGGAGGGTCAAGGGCTGCGGCCTTCATCTGCCTTCACACTATTAGCGTCCTGAGGGTGGGGTTGTGTTCAAAAAAAGATGGGAAAAGATTTTTGCCTTTCCTGCCGCAGACGCTGCAAATGCCATGTTTCCCGGCTTCTTTTTCTCTATCCGGGTGTGCGGAGCACCCTCCGCAAACAGGCTTTTTCTTCCAGGCCGTGCCGACGGAGATGCAGGAGAAAAGTTGGAAGCCCCAGGGTGCCGGAATAAAAAATCCCGTCCGGGAAGGGACGGGATTTTAAAAAAGTGGTACGCGGTATAGGATTTGAACCTACGACCTCCACCATGTCAAGGTGTTGCTCTACCACTGAGCTAACCGCGCGTTTGGAAGTGCGGGCGGATTATTACCCGATTGGGGTGGAAAGAGCAATACTTTTTTTAGGAGAGCGTCCATTTCGGGAGGAAATCCGTCCTCTCCGTATGGGAAAGACGCTGATTTGTCTTCCTATGCTGCCATTTCCTGTTAATTTGCAGGGAACCATTCCCAAATCTAATGAACAGACATTCAATTTTTGCATTATGCGCCGTGCTCGGATTCAGCGTTTCCGGAGTTTCCATGGCCCAGGGTCTTCCGCCTGACAAGGAAGCCGCCGCAAAAGCGGCCAAGGCCGCCAAGGTGAAGTTCAAGTGGGGCAAGAGCATGAAAAGCGCCCAGAAGCAGTCGGAGGAGACGGGCCTTCCCATTGTTCTTCTTTTCACGGGAACGTCCTGGTGCGGTTACTGCATTAAGCTGGAGAAGGAAATTCTTTCCAAGAAGGAGTTCAAGCAAGGCATGGATGGCGTAGCCATCGGCGTCAAGTTTGAGTTCGGCAGTCCAGATTTCAGCAAATCTAAGGAAGCGAAGGAGTACGGCATTCGCGGCGTTCCCGCCATGGTGGTGGTAGACGCCCAAGGGAAGGAGCTGGGCCGCACGGGTTATGTTCCCGGCCGGTCTCCTGTCCAATACGTTGAGTTTTTCAAGAAGTACGCTCCCAAGCCGGCGGAGGCCAGGTAGGGCGCTTGCTCCCAACCGGGATTCTGGCAGGAGCTGTGGTGTTAAAGCCTCAGCTCCTGCCGTATTTTAGAGGAAAGGAGGGAAATTTTCATGAAACTCTTTTTCATCATGAAAGCTTGAAAAAATCCGTAGGAAAATTATGACAAAAGCATATTGAATAAAGAATTTGTTTATCCGGTCCTACTGGTATGCCTGAATTTACAAATGCATTTAGCGGATTGAAGGAAGACCGGATGCTCACCCATGACGAATTGGTGAGGGCCATCCGTTTCATGATCGCAGCGGAATATGAATCCATCCAGCTTTATACCCAGCTTGCCGCCTCCATTGACCATAAACTGGCCCAGGAAGTTCTTTGGGATATTTCCGATGAAGAGAAGGAACACGCGGGAGAATTCCTCCGTCTTCTCCAAGTTCTGGCCCCGGACGAACAGGGCTTTTACGACGAAGGAATGGGTGAAACCAATGAAAAAATTGACAAGCTGAAAGCGTCCTGCCCGGACGGCAAATGCAGCAGTTCCTCTGCCCATTGACGGATTTCCCAGCCGCCGCTGTCAAACGCCCGCTTTTTCCTTCAGGGAGAAGTCGGGCGTTTTCTCTTGCCGTATGGGGCGCCCGTTTTGTCTCTCTCATTTCACATCCGTAGTGGAAGGCACGCCGGAGAGGGGGGCGGAAAATTGTTGTTTCCCCCGCCTCAAAACATGACGGGAAGCGGCATCGCCGCTATTAGACCATTTTCTATGGAAAAAGTTCAAAGAATGTCGCAAAAAAATGTATGACAAAAACATTTTGAATACATTAGTGGTGATTTGAGTCATACCTGCATGCCTGAATTTACAAATGCATTTAGCGGACTGAAGGAAGACCGGATGCTCACCCATGACGAATTGGTGAGGGCCATCCGGTTTATGATCGCAGCGGAGTATGAGGCCATCCAGCTCTATACCCAGCTTGCCGAATCCATCGACAACAAACTGGCTCAGGAAGTTCTTTTGGATATTTCCAATGAAGAAAAGGAACACGCGGGAGAATTTCTCCGTCTCCTTCAGGTACTGGCCCCGGATGAACAGGGCTTTTACGACGAAGGAATGGGTGAAACCAATGAAAAAATTGACAAGCTGAAAGCGTCCTGCAAGGACGGTTCATGCAGTTCCCATTGACGGAACTTTCCGTCTGCTTGAAATGCCCGGTTTTCCTGCGTGGGGAGACCGGGCATTTCAATGCTGCGCCTTTGCTTCCAGAGCGGCCGCCTGCCGGGCGCAGAAGGCAATGCAGCGTTCGCAGGGGCGTGAGGCGTAATAGGCCGCGGTCCGTTCGCCGGGGCGCGCCGTTTCCGCGGCCAGCCGTTCCGGAGACAGGCCCAGCAGCTCCCGGCAGTAAAGCGTGCCGAATTCCTGTTTGAAGGAGGCCGCCAGGGATTGCACCAGGGAAAAGATTTTTTCCTTTTCTCCAGTCTCCGGAGAACTGTTTCCGTACAGGCTTCCCGCCAGCATGCTCAGTCCGCAAAAAGCTCCGCATACCTCCCGCATGCGGCCTATGCCAGCTCCAAGCGGGGAGGAAAGCTTCAGGGCCGTTTCTTCCGTCAGGCCGCAGACATCCGCAAAGGCGGCAAAGACGGACTGGGAACAGTTGTACCCCTGGTGAAAATAGTCCAGCGCCCGGGCTTCCCGGGCTTCCTTGGAAGCGCTCATGGAAAAAGTATGAGTTACTGCTCCTCTTCACGGGTGGCCTGTGCGGAGGCATCCTGCGGCTTCTTGCGGTCCGTCAGCCGCAGCATGATGATGTAGCAGACGGCCAGCACCAGCACGGCCAGAATGAGGGGAAGGCTTTCGCTCTTGACGGTGAGGATCAGTTCATCCGGGGATTTGAGCAGTTCCGGATGCCGTTCACCGATGCGGTGGCCGTACCAGGCGAGCACCGTGCACCAGACAAATGCGCCGAGCACCGTGACCAGGGAGAAGACGCCGAATCCCATGCGGACAATCCCCGCGGGAATGGAGATCAGGTGGCGGATGACGGGCAGCAGGCGGGCGAAGAAAACGCCGGAGACCTCGTAACGCTGAAGGAAGACTTCCGCCTTTTCCACCTTTTGGGGGGGCATGAAAAAGAACTTGCCCCAGCGCATGATAACCGGACGCCCCACGATGCGGGCGACCGCGTACGTAATGGCGGACCCCAGCCAGGAGCCGAACGTCCCTGCAATCACCACCCCCCAGAAGCTCATGCTCGCCCCGTCCTGGGCGGAAAGGATGGCCGCGGGCGGAATGACTACCTCACTGGGGACGGGAAAGATGGAGCTTTCCATGGCCATCAGGACAATGACGCCCACGTAACCCCAGTCCTGCACCCAGGACATCCAAAGCGAGACCAATTCATGCATACGGCGCGTATCTTGCATTAAAATCCTTGAAAGGAAAGTCTTTTATTGCGCCGCTGAAACGGGGCTGGTAAGGTAAAAAGGCATACGGCGCGCGCCGTAGCGGAGAGTGATGAAGCTTTATATTATAGCAGGAGAGAAGAGCGGGGATATTCACGGAGCCCTGCTGTTGAAGAATCTGCTGCGCCTGATGCCCGGAATGGACGTTCAGGGGCTGGGCGGCCGCGGCATGCATGCGCTGTGCCCCGGCGTGGAGGACTGGGCGGATGAAGCCGCCGTCATCGGCGTGGTGGAGGTGCTCAAGAAGTACGGATGGTTCAGGAGGCGTTTTCTCTCCATTCTCGAGCGTATACGGCAGGACCAGCCGGACTGCCTCATCCTGATTGACTACCCGGGATTCAACCTGCGCCTGGCGGAAAAAGTCCGCAAGTGCTGCCCCCGTACCAAAATCGTTTACTTTATCTCCCCGCAGGTGTGGGCCTGGCACCGCGGGCGCATTCCCAAGATGGTGCACATGCTGGACCTGATGATGTGCATTTTCCCCTTTGAGGCCCCCTTGTTCCAGGAAGCCGGACTGAGAACGGAGTTCGTGGGGCATCCCCTGGTGGATGAAATTGCCTCCATCCGTAAGGAGGGCGTCCGGCAGCCGTCCCTGATCGGGCTCTTTCCCGGCAGCCGGAACAGGGAGATTGACAGGCATTTTCCGGTGTTCATAGAGGTAGTGCGCCGTCTTTCCCGGGAACGGCCGGAGCTGTCCTTTGAAACCGCCGCCTCCACGGAGGTGCTTGCAGAAAGAATGCGCGGCATGGCGCAAAACGCCGGCATGCGGCCGGAACTCTTCCACATTACGGTGGGCGGCTATCATGAACTGATGGACCGCGCCGCCGTGGGCGTGGTGGCTTCCGGCACCGCCACGATGGAGGCCGCCTTGCACCGTCTTCCGTACATGCTGGTGTACAAGGTTCCGCTGCTCACGTACTGGATGGCCCGCATGCTCATTAAAATACGCTTTATCGGCATGGTGAACATTCTGGCGCAGAAGCCCGTGGTAAAGGAGCTGGTCCAGTTTGACTTTACGCCGGAGAAGGTGATTCAGGAAATAGAACGCCTGCTGGTTCCGGAAAACAGGGACGCCCTGCTGGCGGAAATGAAAGACGCCTCTGACAAGCTGGGGCAGGGGGGCGCTGCGGAACATGCGGCGCAGGCCGTGTGCCATCTGTTGGAGGAATAAGCGGCAAGGCTTTTTCCCCGGATATTGGTTCCGGGAGAACCGGGAGTGCCTGTTTGATTGGGCGCGGTTTCTGTGCTTCTGCCTTGGCCGGGGTGTTTCCCGGAGAATCAAGGCCTCCGGAAGAATGAAAAAGCGCCGGGCGAACCCGGCGCTTCATGGTGTGTTTTACGTTGAAAGCAGGCAGGCTCAGACCACTCCCTGGTCGATCATGGAATCCGCCACCTTCACGAAGCCGGCAATGTTGGCGCCGGTGACGTAGTTGGTGAAAGACTTGTCGGAGGAGTACTCCCTGGCATGGGCCAGGGCGTTCGCGTGGATGTTGGCCATGATGCTCTTCAGCTTGTGGTCCACTTCCTCGCGCGTCCAGGAGAGGCGCTGGCTGTTCTGGGACATTTCCAGGCCGGAGGTAGCCACGCCGCCGGCATTGGCGGCCTTGGCGGGACCGTACAGGATCTTGGCGGCCAGGTAGGTTTCAATGCCTTCCAGGTCCGTGGGCATGTTGGCGCCTTCCGCCACCAGCGTACAGCCGTTCTTGATCAGGGTGCGGGCGTCTTCTCCGTTGATTTCATTCTGCGTGGCGGAGGGGAAGGCGCAGTCGCACGGGACGCTCCAGGGACGCTGGCCTTCAAAGTACTGCGCCTTCGGGAACTCCTTAACGTATTCCGCAATGCGGCCGCGGCGCTTGTTCTTGAGTTCCATGACCCAGGCCAGTTTTTCCGGGGAAATGCCGTCCGGATCGTAAATGTAGCCGTTGGAGTCGGACATCGTGACGGGCTTCGCGCCCAGTTCATTCAGTTTTTCCACGGTGTACTGGGCCACGTTGCCGGAGCCGGACACCAGGCAAATCTTGCCCTGCAAGTCGTCATTGCGGGTGGCGAGCATGTTCTGGGCAAAGTACACGCAGCCGTAGCCGGTAGCTTCCGGGCGGATGAGGGAGCCGCCCCAGTTCAGGCTCTTGCCGGTGAGAACGCCGGTAAATTCATTGCGGATTCTCTTGTACTGGCCGAACAGGTAGCCGATTTCGCGGCCGCCCACGCCAATGTCCCCGGCGGGGACGTCCGTATCGGCGCCAATGTGGCGCTGAAGCTCCGTCATGAAGCTCTGGCAGAAGCGCATCACTTCGTTGTCGCTCTTGCCCTTGGGGTCGAAGTCGGAGCCGCCCTTGCCGCCGCCCATGGGCAGGGTGGTGAGGGAGTTCTTGAAAACCTGTTCAAAACCCAGGAACTTCAGAATGCCGAGGTTCACGCTGGGGTGGAAGCGGAGACCGCCCTTGTACGGCCCGATGGCACTGTTGAATTCCACACGGTACCCGCGGTTCACCTGAACCTTGCCCTGGTCGTCGATCCACGGCACGCGGAACAGGATGGTCCTTTCCGGTTCCACGATCCGTTCCAGAATCGCGTGGTCTTCATACTTGGAATTCGCGGCCAGAACCGGCTCAATCGTGTTGAGCACTTCCTGAACGGCCTGGATGAATTCTTTTTCGTGGCTGTTCTTGGCTTTCACCAAGTCCAGCACGCGCTGGGAATATGTCTGTGCCATCTTCTCTGTTTTTATATTTGGGTTGACGCTTCACGCGCGGTTGTTCGCACGCGCCTTCCGTTTATCATTCCACGGCGCGGACTGGCAATCATTTTTTTCCCGGGAAAGCATCAGGGGTCAGCAGGAAAATGGAAAATATCTTTCTGTGTTGTAATTTGTAAACTGACCCTATTGCCGCCTGGCTCTTGTCCGCGCAACGCGTTCCGGGCGGCGGAAGCTGGCGGCTTTACGCGGCCATCCGGACTCTTTTTTCCCCGGACGCGGATTTTGAATCCGGTGTCAATAAAGAATAAATGAAAAAGAAAAAGTTATCGTGAAACGCCGCTGCGCCACAGGCGGAATTGCTCCGCAATGAATGGACGGGGTATTTTTTATAAGCAGGCGTTTTTCTGCTCTTTGCGTAATCGTCCGGATTCAAAATCCTTAAACTGGCCTTCATTGTCAGAATAGTCAAAAACCATGAAGAAAACATTATTCCTGCTTATTGCCGGAGGGGCTTTTTCCATTGCCCAGGCGGCTTCTGTTTTTGTGGATGTGTACAGGGATGGGGAAGGAAGGGACGGCATGAACCAATACATTTCCAACGCTGCGGCTGTTCTCCCCTTGGTGGACGCCTCCGGCAGCGAGACTCCCTATACTCTTAAAATCGTTAAAAGCGCCGGAAATTTCTTCAACACGACGCTTGCCACCATGGCTCCCGGGGAGGATGACCCTGCCTATTACGCTTATTACCAGAACAAGGCGGCGATGACGGACCTAGTTAATACCCTCGGTTCTTTTGATTACAGCGCGCTGGCCTCCTACATGGCTCCCGGGGCCGGAGGTTCCACCACATCCTCCATTCAATTGGGAGGGCTGACCGTGGGAGACACGGTAACGCTGTATATGTTCATTTCCAGTACTGCCTCTGCTCCGGGGGCTACTGCCGTGACCGGGGGTACCGGCTCCTTCGAATACGCCGCGGCGGACGGGAGCGGATTTTCATCCACTCCTTCCTTCGCCAACGGCAAGCTCACCCTGGTCAAGTGGACGGGAGAGGCCACGGCGGATACCCTGGATTTCCGCATCGGAGGACAGAAGGCCGGGGTTGCGGCCATGGCGTTTTCAGTCGTTCCGGAACCGGCTGCGGCCTCCATGGGACTGCTTGGACTGGCCGTTATGATGGTGCGCCGCCGCAGGGCGTAATCCCGTTCACCCCGGCGTTCTTTTCCTTGTTACTGGGCCATCCCCGGAGACGGCATGATCCCCGCTCTCCGGGTTTTTCCGCGTGACGGGCGGGGAAAAGCTTCTTTCGGGCGCTCCCGCAGGGAAAAATCAGGCGGTCAGGCGTTCGATCCATGCCCGCGTTTTCAAATCCCCCTCCGCCATCTTCTTGGCCCGGTGGAGCAGGGTTCCCATGGATTTGGGGATGCCCATGTGCAGGCGGTTGCTGATCCAGGCGTACGGAACCAGCGTGCTTTGCCGGACGGCCAGGGCAATAATGAGCTTGGACGGGTGGCTGTAGGGCGTGACAAGCAAATCCTCCTCTGACAGGCCGAACGCCTTCAGGCCGTTTTTCACGATGATTTCTGCCTGGTATTCCCCTATTTCCGAGGCGCGCGCCCCCGTAGTGACGGGCTTCCTGCGCGCCAGCCGGGGCAGTTCCCCCACCAGTCTGGCGCGGAAGGCGCTGGAGCCGTAGCACCAGCCCCGCTGCACGGTGCCGGGGCCCACGTGCCCCGCGGGGAGCAGGGAGCGTTCATCCATGCGTTCCGCCTCAAAGCGGCCCATCAGATGGTTGAGGTACTTCTGGCGCCCGTCATCCGTATCGTCACAGCCAAAGCACACCAGGCCGCGTTCCGGGTGAATCCACTTGGGCCTTTTCGCGGGGGCTGCCAGCCATGCCGGGAGGCTGGTCCACTTGCAGCCGGAAAGGAACGTGTGGCGGCGCGCCAGGCCGGACCGCGCCGGATTCAGGTGAATATAGTCAATGATGGTGGAAAAATAATGGGCGTTCTCCGCTTCCACCACCATGGCGTGGTACCTGCCCGCAAACAGGTGGCCGCGCATGCGGTGGCGCGCGTTGAAGCGCTGCGTGTAGGCGGTCTGGAGCCATTTCATGCCGTCCACCAGATTGGCGCGGGCCGTCTGGAAAAGAATATGGTAGTGATTGGCCATCAGAGCATAGGCGTACACGGTCCAGCCGCTTCTGCGGGCCGCCTCATGAAAAGTGCGCAGAAAGATTTCCCGGTCCTCGTCATCCAGATAAATGGCGTCTCCGCGGTTGCCTTCGCTCTGCACGTGATAGACCGCTCCGGGGTACTCTATTCTCAACGTACGGCTCATAATGCCGGAAGCGTACCGGATGGGGGTAAAAATGCAAGTTTGTTGTTATTTTTAACCTGACCCCTATCGTGAAAAAAGAGGATGGAAAAATTGCGTTTTTAAGCTGCTCCGTGTTTCCGGGAAGGGAGCCCTGCCTCCGCCGGGTGCCGGACGGGATACCGCCGGAGAGGCGTACAGTGCTCCCCGCAAGTTTTCCGGAACGGGGACGTGGCCTGGAAAAACGCCGTTCCTATTGCAGTTTCTCCCGCCGCATGATCTCGGAGAGCACCAGGTAAAGGTCCGTCTTGTTGACGACGCCCAGCAGCAGGTCGTTGTTCGGGTTGACCAGCGCCAGGGATTCCGCGCAGTGGGGGCGCGAGAAGATGCCCAGGGCTTCCGGAAGGTGCATGTCCGCGGGCAGGGTGGGCATGTCGCTGCGCAGCACGTCCATGGCCAGGACGGCCTGGGCCAGCTCCTTGTTGCGGGCGAAGGCCGCCACGTCCTCCGCCACTACGCTGCCCAGGTACTTGCCCGCGGGGGAGGTGACAAAGATGGGCTGGGCCGGGTTCTTGATGAGCATGGAAGCGATGGTGCCGAATTTGTCCAGGGGGTGGACCACGGGCGGGTCCTTGCGGGCCACGTCCTGAAGCTGCACCTGGGCCAGGGGCTTGTCAAAGGTGCTTCTGGGGCCGAAAGCCAGGGAGTCATGGTACATGGACTGGGCCTTCGTCAGCCGCGCCATGCCGTAGGAGACCAGAACGCCGATGATCAGGGGGAACATCATGTGCCCGGCCATGGTGAATTCCACCACCAGCACCAGGGAGGTGATGGGGGCGTTGGCCGCCGTGGTGAAGAAGGCGGCCATGCCCACCAGGGAATAGGCGATGGCATGGTCCCCCGGCACGCCGAGCTGGGTGAGCGCCGTACTGAACAGGAAGCCGCACACGCTGCCGATGGTGAGGCTGGGCGTCAGCGCGCCCCCCACCGTACCTACGCCAAAGACGATGGCGACGGTGAATATTTTCAGGAACAGCAGGATGCCCGCCCGCGTGGCGTCAAATTCATAATGAATGAGGGAGGTGATGATGTTTTTGCCGTTGCCCACAATTTCCGGGTAGAAAATGGCGATGACGCCCACCAGCATGCCTGCGGCCATCAGGCGCACGGGCAGCCACTGGCGTTTCCCGTTCAGGTACTGGCGGGATTTTTTAAGGATCAGGAGCCAGAAACTGGCTACCAGGGAGGCCAGCGCGCCCAGCAGGACGCACCAGAGCACATGCTGGTTGCCCGTCAGGGAAACCTCCTGCTGGAGCTGGTAGATGGGGGCCGGTTCATGGAACAGGCCCATCGTAAAATATCCCGCGCAGCTCGCCACCAGCAGGGGGGCCAGAAAGTCAATGGTCAGCGCGCCCAGCACGATTTCACTGATGAACAGGCCGCCGGCCAGGGGCGTATGGAAGGCGGAGGACATGCCGGAGGCCGCGGCGCAGGCTACAACCAGGCGCAGGCGCGGCGCGGAGAGGTGGAAGAAGCGCCCCAGGGCGGACCCCACTACGGCGGCGGCCTGCACCAGCGGGCCTTCACGGCCTATGGAGGCGCCGGAGCCTACGGAGAAAACGGCGGACAGGGAGCGCAGCAGGCTGGGCTTGGGGGGGACGTAGCCATTGCCCAGGGCCACGGCTTCCATGTATTCCGTGGCCTTGGCCGGGACAAAGCGGTGCGTGAAGAGAAGGGTAAGGCCGGCCAGCAGGCCGCCCGCCGCCGGGACGAAGATGCACCACGCCCAGTCCTCACGGGCCATTTCCTGAAAGACCTGGATCTGCTTGTAGCTGGTGCGGCCCGTCAGGAGGTCCTGCACCAGCTCCACTCCCCATTCAAAGACAAGGGCCGTCAGCGCGCCTAGCGCGCCTACGACGACGGCCCAGATGAAGATGACCTGCTTGTCCCCCAGCTTGACTTTTTCACGCAGGCTCAGCGCCATGCGGAGCCATGACCAGGAGATGTGCGTTTTTGCCGCAGGCTCGTTCTTCTTGTCCGTCATTGCAGGGCGTGTTGAAGGGACGCCAGCAGGCTGGCTTCATCTCCCGTCCATTCCCCGTTGGGGCCCAGAGGAGCGTTTTTATGCCACCGCAGCAGCTTCTGCATGGTGGTCAGGTAGCCGGTCACCATGGCGGTGGGAACGCCCAGCATGACGATGAGATGGGCATGGCGGCCGTCGTCCGGCCAGAGGATTCCTTCCGGGCTGAGGCCCACGGTAACCTGCATGGAATCCAGGGCGCTGGTGCGTCCGTGGGGGACGGCCAGCCCGTGGTCCAGGTAGGTGGTTTGCGTTTCCTCGCGCAGGAGGACGGCATTCTTGATATGCCTTAGCTGGCGTTCGTCAAGGACTTCCGCCATGGAATCCGTCAAGGTTTCCAGAGCCTGTTCCTGAGTGGTTGAGGGCTGGAACGTGCGTACGTGAATTTGAAGATTGTCTGCCACCGGATCTGCTAAAGGCTTTTGACTTTTAATTCTATGAAGGGAACCCTGATTATCAAGGAAATTCTGGTCTGCGGACGGGGAAGGGCGCTTTCCCGGAGAATTGGGGGCGGGGAAAATGGGGGAGGCCCTTTCAGGCGTGGCCGTTTTGCCCCAAGCGTGGCGCAACGGCCTGTTTTTAGGCTTTCTCTTCCGCGGGAATGAAGCTACCCTGCCGCCATGATGCAGGATTCAGAGGTCATCAAACTCGTCAAACCCGTTCCGTCCGACCGCCTGGCCACCCAGGTGCTGGTGATGTGGTATAATACGGTGCGCCCCAGGTGGAAGAAGCCCCTGGACTTATCCATTACCGCCTTCTTTGTGCTGATGACGCTGTACTCCTTTTCCCTGCGTCCGCTGCCCATCTTTGCATGGCTCTCCCTTGCCGGGGCGCTGATGGCGATCATCCTGTCCTGGTTCTACGTTCCCTTCCTGGCGAAGGCCGCTCTGGCCGCCAACAAGAAGGTGCCCATGTACCACCAGGAGAAGGATTACGTTTTTCATGAGGATTACCTGACCTTTTCCAGCAAGGGCGTTGAGCCCATGAACATTCCCTACGACCGCTTCACCACCCTGTGCAGGACGCGCCACGCCCTGCTGTTCCTGTTTGGAAAAAAGCTGGTGCTGTGGCTGCCGATTCAGCTCATGAGCAAGGAAGAGCTGGCAAGCATCCTGAGCAGGTTCCGGAACCACGGCGTGGAAGTGCGGGATATTTCCTGAGGCGGCAAGCCGTTCATGGCTGTTCCGGAACAGTCGCAAATTTGCCGTTTCCGCGCCTTTTTTATTGAGCGCGGGGTCAAAACGGGTAGGGTATTTCCATGTCACGTTACCATGGAGAACAGGTTCTGGTGGTGCCCCGCGCCGCCTTTGAGGAGGCGGGGTATTTCCAGGGCCACCGGGAAGGCGGAGAAAAGTATCTGAATGCGTTCATGAAGCCGGGAGTATCCTCCTTCATGGACCGGGAAGCGGCGGAAAACGACCCTTCCCACAAGCAGATCATCGCCTACGCCATTTTCTGCCACCAGGGCCGCATTCTGCATTACACGCGCGGCGGCTCCGGCGGGGAGGCCCGCCTGCATGACAAGGGTTCCATCGGCATCGGCGGCCATATCAACCCGGTGGACCGCCAGTCCGGCCATGACGACGTTTCAACCTACCTGGCCGGAGTGGAGCGTGAAATCCGGGAGGAACTGGTCATTGACGGCGGCTGCACCCAGCGGGTGCTCGGCGTGATCAATGACGATTCCAATGACGTGGGCGCCGTGCATCTGGGAATCGTCCACCTGTTTGAGCTGGATACGGACCAGGTGCGCGCGAATGAAGCCGCTCTGGCCAATCTCCGCTTTGTGGCTCCGGAGGAGTTATCCGGGAACCTGTTTGACAAGCTGGAAACCTGGTCCCAGCTTGCGCTGGAATTGTTTAAAAACCGGGAATCCTGAGGGTTCCCGCCTCATGGAGAGCCGGTGAGGGCGGCAATGCCCCCCCTCCCATGCCGGCCATGGCTGTCAACAGGAAGCCCCCGCAGGCGTTGTGCCGCGGAGGCTTCCCTCGTCCATCAGGGCCTGAAGAAAACAAAGGGCCGTTAATGGAACATTTTTCTGCGCCGCCGCCACAGCAGGGCGGCCAGCCCGGCCAAACCCAGGGAGGCGCTGCCCGGTTCCGGAACCTGGGCGAAAACCATGGCGGAATTGGCCTGGGGGTCCGTGGACATGGCCGCATCATGCAGAACGCCGTTATTCAGGAATTTGATGTTGTCCAGACTGGCGGGAATTTCCGTCAGGGAAAGGGTGTAATTGCTGGCGCCCGTGATGTCCACGATGACCATGTCCGCGGTAAGCCCCTGAAGCGTGAAGGAGGCATGTTCCCCCAGAATGAGCGTGGTCAGGCCGGAAACTCCGTTCAGGACCAGGCCGCTTCCGGCCTCAATGGTCACGGTGAGAGCTCCGCCCAGGGAATCCAGTGCGGTATGGGCATGGTTGACCGCGGAAACGTGCGTGAAATCCGTCAGGGATGCCCGGAAATGCTCCACGGTCACGTGGTCCAGCACCAGGGTTCTGGTGCCGCTCACATTCGTGCCGCCGCTGATGGTGCCGGCATACTTGTCAAAACCGTACGCGGTGGTGCCGGAAGAAAGGTCCTGGATGCGCACGACGGAGTTTCCCGTAACCGTGCCGCCGGAGCCGCCTCCGGAGATGTTTCCCCAGACGTTCCCGTTGCGGAGCGTGGCGGAGTTCCCGGACACGGTGACGGACGTATTCCCCTGCACGCTCCCGCCGGAGCCCCCGGCGTAAATATTCCCCCTGACCGTGCCGCCTGTAACGCGCACATTGCTTCCCTGCAGGATGGCGCCTCCCTTGCCTGCGCCGTAAACGGAGCCGTTGATGACGCCGCCCGTAACGGTGGCGTTGGACCCGCCGTAAATGGAGCCTGTCAGGCCGCCGCCCATCACGTCTCCGTTGACGGTTCCTCCGTTCATGTAAACGCTGGCGGTTCCGCCAATGGTTGTGGCGGCGTTTTTGGCATTGGCATAAATACCGCCCATGATCTGGCTGGAGAAGGTGCCGGAGTTAACCACAATATCCACATTCCCCTTGATGTCCGCGGCATAGGAGCCCACCACGGAGGAGGAATTCGTGCTGGTGAAGGTGCCGAACGCGGCGTTTTCCGCGGAGAATTCCAGATAGACATTTCCCGTGACGCCGGCGCTGTTCACGGCGCCGAAGACGGTGCTACCGCCCGTGGCGGCGTCCGTGAAGCGCAGGCCGGCATTTCCGTTAAGCGTGCCGGAGGCTCCATGGGCCGCGTACCAGGAGGAAGCCTGTCCCTCGTTGGCGATAGTCAGCCGGACGTCTCCCGTATAATTCCCGCTGTTAGCATAAATATACGTGGCGTTTCCGGAGGCGATCGTGACGCCCACGGAGTTTCCGGCGGTACCGGCGGAGGAATCCGCCGCGGCGCGCGCATTGAAGGTGCCGGAACAGTTCTGGTTGGAGGCGGTGTGGGTGAAACCCGTTTCCGGCCAGGTCATATTGCCTTCCGGAGCGCCTCCGGCGCCGCTGTTGTCCGCTCCGGCGGAGATGAAGGCGTTTTCCTCATTGGCCAGGCCGGAGGAAGAGGGAGCATAAGACCCCGTCCCGTCCATGGCCAGGTCCTTCAGGATGGCGCTGCCGCTGCCGTCATACCGGATGGTGACGCCGTTGCAGCCGGAACCGGAGGTGACGGAAAGCGCCTCCCCGATCAGCATGTCACCCAGCCAGACGTAATAGCCGCCTTTCAGCCCTTCCAGTTCATTGCCCGTGACGTACGCCAGGCGCAGGTTTTCCGTATTGGCGGACATGTCCAGGGAATACAGGATGGCATCCCCCCATTTGATATAAGCCTCATTAATGTTGAGCGTGCCGTAAAAGGAGCCGTTCCCCAGGCTTACGCTGAACTGGTCCGTGGTGTTCCAGCCGTTTGCCTCACCGTCACCCAGAACCAGATTGAAATCAAAGGTAAAGCCGTTTTTCAGGCTGGTCCCCTCCGTCCATGTCCGGGAAATGGAGCTTGTTCCCGCCTGGCCCAGGCTGATGCCTTCCGCGCCCGCGGCAACGTTGGAGAGGGAAAACCCCGCATTCGCCAGATCCTGCACTCCGGACCATGCGGGCATTCCTCCGCCCTGGTGGAAATTGACGGCCATTTCCCCGGCGTCACGGCGCAGTTGTCCGGCGGAGCGGCCCGCATAGCCCAGGGCTTTGGCGATGTTGCCTGCCATGAGCAGGTCTCCCTGGGCGTTGGGATGGAGTCCGTCCGCCGCGGGATTGTTGAACATGGACCGCACGCCGTAGAACGGCGTGGAGGAGGCCACGTCAATGAGGCCCCTGTTGACGTCAATGACCGTGACGCCCGGTTTGGACTGCCCCCAGGACTTCAGGGAGGCATTGTAAGTCTCCACCGCCTGGTGGGTGGCGTCCGAATTGCCGTTGGAATGCTGGGTCCAGCAGGGAATGGTGAGAACGATGACATTCGCATCGCTGTTGGCGGCGTGCATGGTGTCCACGATGGCGTCCATGTCTCCCAGAAGATCCCGGGTAACGGTGTCAATGCGGTCGCCCAGGGTGGCGTTGTTCCCGTCAGACAGAAGATCGTTGGTGCCGATCATCACGAAAAAAGTATCCGGAGTATCCGTTCCCGTGAAAGTCTGCCCCTGGTAGGCTGCACCGTTTGCCTTGGTATCTGAAAGTCCCAGCCAGTTGGAGATGTTGGAGCCGTCAAACCTGCTCCCGTTTTTCCTGCCGGATATTTCCCAGGCCCTTGCGCTTGCCTGGGAAGAATGTTCGTTATTGAAGGACTGCCCGCCATAGGACGTTCCGGGCGTAACCCCTCCGGAATAATTTCCGGTTTTCACGCCTTCCGCGTTGCAGGAAATGCCGTTGTCCGCAAATATCTTGTGAAGGGCCCAGCGGTAGGAGCCGCCGTTCATGCCGTGGGTGATGGAATCCCCCACGTACATGACGTTTCCCAGGTCCGTTCCGGCAGGGGCGCCGGTGGCGGAGGGGATGGCCGCCAGCAGGAAGGCAAGCAGGGAGAGGGGGAGCCTGGTTTTCATGAAGGCAAATAAAGAATAATAAACAAGTGTTTGAAAAAAGGGTAAATGAAAACGGCCATCCCTGAATGGAGCGGGATGGCCGTGCCGGGGAAAAGGGCTAGGCCCTGCGGCGGCGGATCATCAGCATGCCCAGGCCCAGGATACCGAAAGAGGCGGCAGCCGGTTCCGGAACGGCGTTCAGGGCGTATTCCTTCATCTGGTCTTCCGTCAACGCCCCCAGGTACAGGTCAAAATTGCCCAGAGTATATTCCCCCGTGACGCTGTTCGGGGCGCTCCAGGTGCTTCCGGAAGCGTCCTTGGCGGAGAAATTGATCTGGTTTATGGAGACGCTGCCGAATTTGACGCCGGAACCGCTGAGGGAGGCTACGGTAGCCAGCGTGGAGGTATCATTGCCCAGCATGGCGGAAATGGTGACATTTCCGTCATTGTAAGTATAGAACAGGGTAAGGGGCTGGTCAGGGGAATAACCGGAAAGCGTCTGCGTTTTCCAGGGGGAGGAAGCAGCAGTCCCCCCATTGTAGTTAAAACCTCCCGCGCACAGGGTGAGGTCTCCGGAATCTGTGAGCCGAAAGCCTATTCCTTCCAGATTCTTGTAATTGG
Source organism: Akkermansia muciniphila (assembly GCF_040616545.1). Classification (NCBI taxonomy): domain Bacteria; kingdom Pseudomonadati; phylum Verrucomicrobiota; class Verrucomicrobiia; order Verrucomicrobiales; family Akkermansiaceae; genus Akkermansia; species Akkermansia muciniphila. Next base: position 2,424,287 of record NZ_CP156688.1, read on the forward strand.
AGGTGGTGTTATAGGTAAACAGCAGGCCTGTATCCGTTCCCGGAGTGACGGACAGGTTGGAAACAGTCAGCGCCATCGTCCACGGGGTGGCTCCGCTGCCGGTATGCACGGGCACCGTGGCGGGAGAGGAAACATTCAGCGTATCTCCATTGCTTCCGTCATAGATGGTGTAATCCTTTGAATAAACTGGATCCAGGCCATTGATGGAAGCGCCGAAGGACAGACTGCCTCCCAGCACGGCGAGCAGGAGGGACAGGTATTTGGTCTTCATATTGATTGCTGTAGCAAGGTTAGGGAAATATTCTCGCGCAAGAGAACGTCCGTTTTTTATCGGATTCCTAATCCGCTTGTGCCTCCACCCCGTGCAAGCGTGGATAAAGTCCAGAGAATCATACTGAAAGGGATGGTGATGAAAAGACCAGTTCCTTGAAATCCTGATGAAAATCAATATTTTATGATAAACAATGCATTCAACGTTAATATTTTTAATTGTTGGCGGATTAGGAATCCGGCAGGACGTTGAGAATCAGTCGTAAAAGCAGGAGCAGCATCGGCTTGTTGGTAATGATGGAATAGAAAAACCAGAGATTATTAATTCCTGAAAAACACAGCGGAATTCTCCACCGGCATGTTGATGGTGAACGAATTTGATTTGAACCTATTCCCAGATTGCTTCCGCTCTCCGAAACCCGGAGCATAAAAGGGAAGCCGGGGGAGGTTCCATGTCCTCCGGATCATGAGGCGGCGCAGGTAAGAGGATAATCCATTGAGCTTTCCGTTCCAGCCTCATGAATCCCTTCCGCCGGGACAGGGAAAGCGGGCAGGCAGGGAGTGGATTGAAGGGCGTCCGTTGTCCGCTGCACGAAAAGCAAATTCCCCGGCAAGTTGTACTTGCCGGGGAATGGAAAAAACAGTCAAGGAAACTCCCGATTTGAAGGGAGCCGCGTTTTTTATCGCTTGGGCGGCCCGTCCATGATAGCCTTGTGGCTCATGTTCCAGCCGCCGCCCAGGGCCGTGTACAGGGAAACCAGCGTACTGGCGTGCTGATAGTAGTACTGGGAAAGCTGGATCTGTGCGGGATACAGGTTCTGCTGGGCGTACAGCACTTCAATGTAGTTGGAAAGGCCCGTGCGGTAGCGTTCAAAGGAGAGCGTCACGGCCGTATGGTAGGCTTCCACGGCTTCAGACTGGGTGGACGTGATTACGCGGAGCTTGGCCCGCTGGATCAGCGTGCTGGAGACTTCCGCCAGGGCGTTCAGCACCGTCTGCTCATAGTCGTTGCTGGCTGCCAGGAATTCGGCCTTGGCCGCTTTCTCGGAGGCCGTCAGCTTGCCCGCCTGGAAGAGGGGGCCGGTCAGGTTGGCTCCCAGCCCCCAGCCGCTGCGGCGCCCCTGCACGTGGCTCAGGTCGGCGGAGGCGAGGCCGCCCGCCGCCGTCAGGGAGATGGTCGGGAAGTAGTTGGCAATGGCTACGCCCACTTCCGCATTGGCTGCGCGCAACTGGTATTCCTTCTGGCGCACGTCCGGCCTTCTGGACAGGATGTAGGCGGGAATGCCGGCGGGAACCTGGATGTTATAGGCAATATCCCGAAGGCTGCCGGAACGGCGGATATGGCCGGGAGTACGCCCGGCCAGGACGGAAACGGTGTTTTCCAGATTGGCGATCTGGGCCTGGATGGCGGGAATCTGGGCCTGGGAGGAGGAGAGCGCCGCCTTGGCGGAGGCCACCTGGAGCCTGTCCCCCACCTGGCCTTCAAGCTGTTCGTCAAACAGCCGGAGGGATTCGGAATAGGACTCTACGGATTTCTGCAAGATGGCAAGCTGCTCGTCCAGCTGGAGAAGCTGGAGGTAGGAATCCGCCACCTGGCGGAGCAGGGAGAGCATGAGCGCGCGCTGGCCTTCTTCGGAAGCCAGGTAATCCGCACGGGCCGCTTCCGTCATCCGGCGCGTCCTGCCCCAGATGTCCAGTTCCCAGGAGATGCCGCCGTCAATCGTGCCGGGCGTCAGGGTATTGCCGCCGGTCTGGATGATGTTGCCGTTGGTGTAGTTGGCCCCCTTGCTCAGGGTGCCGGAATAATCAGCCCACGGGAAGAGCGGGGCTTCCGTGATGGTGATATACTGGCGGGCCTTTTCCACACGGGCCATGGTGGCCTTCAGGTCGCGGTTGTTGTTGTAAGTGTCCGTCAGGAGGTCCTGGAGATCCTTGTTCTTGAAGACTTTCCACCAGGGCAGGTCCGCAATGGATTCCGTGGATGCGGGGGCCCCTCTGAATGCGGTGGGCATGGGCATGTCCACCGGCTTGAAGTCGGGACCCATCATGCAGGAGGAAGCCGTGATGGCCGTCCCCAGCAGAATGGCGCGCGTGATGTATTGATTCGGTCGCATAATGGCGTTTTGTCTGTTTTTAAATGGTTTCAGGGCTGTTTTTATCCTTTCAGGGATTCGTGGGCCTCATGGAACAGGTGCTTGCGGGCAATGATTTCATCCGGATCCTCCGTTTCCACGGTCTTCCGGGCGATGCGGACGCGGAAGAGCTTCATGATGAAGTAGAAGGAGCAGGGAATCAGGAACACGCCCACCACCGTCGCCATCGTCATCCCGGCAATCACCACAATCCCGATGATATTGCGGGAGTAGGCGCCGGAACCGGAGGCCAGGGCCAGCGGAACGCAGCCCAGGATGAAGGCGAAGGAGGTCATCAGGATGGGACGCAGGCGGATTCTGGCGGCGGAAAGCGTGGCTTCCATCAGCGTCTTGCCGCGTTCCATTTCAATGACGGCGAATTCCACGATCAGAATGGCGTTCTTGGCCGCCAGGCCGATGAGCATCACCAGGCCGATCTGCGCGTACAGGTTCAATTCATAACCGAACCAGTACAGGCCCAGGAACGCCCCCAGCGCCGCAATGGGCACCGTCATGAAGATGCTGAGCGGCAGGGACCACCGTTCATACAGGGCCGCCAGGATCAGGAAGACGAAGATGGAGGAGAGCATGAAGATCTGCACGATGCCGATGCCGTTCTGAATCTTCTGTTCCTGATAGCTCATGTCCGCATAGCTGTAGCCCATGTCTGTGGGCATGCTGGCTTCAAAGGTCTGTTCCAGCGCCTCCATGGCCTGGGAGTTGGAGTAGCCCTGGGCCGGGGTGACCATCAGCTTGGAGGAATTGTACAGGTTCTGGCGCAGCAGGAATTCCGGCCCCTTGATGTCCGTGATCTTCACGAGGGTGGAGAGGGGGACGGAGCTGCCCGAGTCGTTCTTCACATAGAAGTTCTTGAGCATGTCCGTTCCGGTGCGGTCGCTGCCCTGCGCCTGGATGTACACCTGCCATTGCTGGCCGTACAGGGTGATGTAGTTGATGAACAGAGAGCCCATGTAGGCCTGGAGCAGGTTGTTGGCTTCACTGATGCTGACGCCCAGCGTGGCGCACTTTTCTTCATCCAGCCGCACGTCCTTCTGTTCCACGGCGAAGGACATCACGCTGCGCACGCCGCCGTTTTTCTGCGGGTTAAAGATCGGGAGTTTGCTTGCTTCCTTGACAAAGATGTCCGTCTGTTCAGCCAGGTATTCCGTGCCCTTGCCGTCGCGGTCTTCCAGCATGAAGGTGACGCCGTTGGCGGAACCCACCCCTGCGATGGCCGGGGGCTGGAAGCACATGGTGATGCCTTCGGAAACCTTGGTGCTCAGCAGCCCGTTGAGCTGGGCGGTGACCGCCTTGGCGCTCTGGTCCGGATTGGGGCGTTCCTCCCATGGCTTGAGCATGACGAAGAAGAAGGCGTTGTTCGTGCTCTGCACCCCGGTCAGCAGGCTGAACCCGGAGATGGCGATCACGTCTTTCACGTTCGGATTCTGGCGGATGAGGTCGGAGACCTTGTCCGAGGCGGCCGTCGTCAACTGCAGGGAGCGGGCTTCCGGCATGATGAGGGCCGCGAACAGGTAGCCCTGGTCTTCGTCCGGCAGGAAGCCGTTGGGGATTTGCTTGGCTACGGGCAGGATGGCGTACGCGATCAGGGCCAGGAGCGGGATGGAGATGATGAGCTTGCGGGTCAGGAAGTGGCACACCTTGGTGTACCCGCTGGCCGTGGCGTCATAACCGCGGTTGAAAATGCGGTAGAAGAATTTCAGCGGGCCTCTCTTGTTCGGGTCCTTGGGCTTCAGCAGGATGGCGGAGAGGGCCGGGGAAAGCGTCAGCGCGTTGAACGCGGAGATCAGCATGGAAATGGCAATGGTGACGGCGAACTGCTGGAACAGCGTGCCCGTAATGCCCGGCAGGAGCAGGGAGGGGAGGAACACTGCCGCCAGCACCAGGGCAATGGCGATGACGGGACCGGACACTTCCTCCATGGCGGCGAAGGCCGCCTGGCGTGGAGTCAGTCCGCGTTCCATGTGGGATTCCACGGCTTCCACCACCACAATGGCGTCATCCACCACCAAGCCGATGGCCAGCACCATGCCCATCAGACAGATGGTGTTCAGGGTGAAGCCCAGAAGCGGGAACAGCGCAAAGGTGGCGATGATGGAGACCGGCACGGCAATGGCCGGAATCAGCGTGGCGCGCCAGCCCTGGAGGAAGACGAATACCACCAGCACCACCAGCAGCAGGGCTTCCACCAGCGTGTGCTCGATTTCCTCAATGGAAGCGCGCACGGCCAGCGTGGTGTCCAGCGTCAGGTTGTACTCCATCCCGGCGGGGAAGCTGCGGGCGCGGTCTTCAAAAAGCTTGACCAGGGCGTCCACCGTATTGATGGCGTTGGAGCCGGGGGCGGCGTACACGGCGATGGCGCCGGAATCCCTGCCGTTGTACTTACTGGATACGTTGTAGGTCTGGGAACCCAGCTCCACCTTGGCGATGTCTTTCAGGTAAAGGAGCTTGTTCCCGTCCGCGCGGATGATGATGTTTCCGAACTCTTCCGCCGTCTGGAGGCGCCCCTTGGTCTGGATGCTGTACGTGAATTCCGTTCCGGGAGGGGCCGGTTCCGCGCCGATCTGGCCGCCGGGAATCACGGTGTTCTGCGCCCGGATGGCGGACTGGACTTCTCCCACGGAGATGTTCTGCGCGGCCATCTTCGTGGTGTCCAGCCAGATGCGCATGGCGTAGCGTCCTGCGCCGAAGACCTGCACGTCACCCACGCCGGGAACGCGTTTCACGGGGTCCACCAGGCTCACGTACGCGTAGTTGCTCAGGAAGATGGCGTTCAGGCTGTCGTCCGGAGAAAACAGGTTGATCACGGCCAGCGGGCTGCCGGTGGACTGGGTGATGGTGATGCCCATCTGGGACACTTCCGCGGGAATCTGCGCGGTGGCCTGCCCGTAGCGCATGTAGGCCAGCGTCTGGTCCATGTTGGGGTCCGTGCCCACTTCAAAGACGATGCTCAGGGAGCAGATGCCGTTGTTGGCATTGGTGGAGGTCATGTAGTCCATCCCGATGACGCCGGAAATGGACTGTTCAATGGGGGAAGCCACGGAATTGGCCACGGTCTCCGCATTGGCGCCCGGATAGGTCGCCTGCATCTTGATGGTGGGCGGAACGATGTTCGGGTACTGCTCCACGGGGAGCCCCATCAGGGCCAGGCCGCCGAGCAGGATCATCACGATCGAGATGACGATGGCGATGGTCGGGTGTTTGATGAAGAAGCTGGACATGGTGTTAAATCATGAAAGTGCGCGGGAAAGGCGGGGAAGGGGTACGGGACTTCCCCGGAAAGGGGTGGTTATTTGGCGGCCGGCTGGGCTTCGTCATGCTTCATGCCTTCAGGCGTCTTGGCCTTCTCAAAGGACTGGGCGCCCACGGAAGGAAGAACGGGCTGGGAAACCACGGGCTTGTAGGGCAGGGGCTTCACGGGCTCCTGTCCCTGGACCTTGGCCGCCTGCATGATACCTTCCACCACGATGGGGCTGTCCTTCGTGAAGGTGGAGTGCGGCATGGGAACGATGTTGACCACCTGCATGCCGTCAACGACGGGGCCGAGGTTTACCACCTGCATGTGGGGGATGTTCTTGTCATCCAGGTAAATGATGAACTTGGCGCTCTGGGCGGCCAGGATGGCGCGCGGGGGCACCAGCGTGGCGTTTTCCAGCGTCTTCACCGTGGCGCGGACGCGGACGAACATGCCGGGCCGCAGCGTCAGGTTCGGGTTGGGGATGTGGCCTACGATGTTGATCGTGCCGGTCTGGGCGTCCACGTTTCTGTCAATGGCTACGGGCTCGCCCTGCATGGGGAATTCCGTGCCGTTGGCCAGGATCACGTCAAACTTGAGGTGCTTCTGCTTGGTCAGGTTGCTGTCCATGGAGTTCAGGAAATCCTGTTCACTCACGGAGAAGTCCACGCGGATGGGGTCAATGGCGGAAATGGTGGTCAGCGGGTTGGGGCTGGAGGGCGTCAGCAGGTTGCCGATGGAAGGGGTGGCGAGGCCCGCCAGGCCGGAAATGGGGGCCGTGATGGTGGTGAATTTAAGATTGATTTTCGCTTCATCCACCTGGGCCTTGGCCGTGGCGATGGCGGCTTCCGTCTCCTGGACCTGCTGCAGGGCGTCGTCCAGCTGCTTGCGGCTGACGGAACCGGTCTTCACCAGCGGCGTGTAGCGGTCCACATCCAGCTTGTACTTCTTCAGCGTGGCTTCATATTGTTCCAGGCGCCCCTGGGCCTGGTCCAGCGTCGCCTGGAACGGGCGGGGGTCAATCTGGAAAAGTACCTGGCCTTTTTTGACGTAGGCGCCGTCCTTGTAATCCTTGGAAAGAAGGTAGCCCGTCACCTGGGAGCGGATTTCAGCATCTTCCGTGCCGCGCAGGGTACCCACCCATTCCTGCCTGATGGGAACATCCTTGGTCACCAGCTTGGTTACCTGCACTTCGGGAACGAGCGACGGCATCTGGCCTGCGGCGTCCTTTTTTCCTTCACAGGACGTTAAAATCATCACCGGAGAGCACAGGAGCAGGGTTGTGGCGGCAATCGTCAAAGGCTTGTTGTACATAAATGAAATGCGGTTGGTTGCAACTGGTGCCGGAAGATGCGGCAGAGCAGGCGAATTTTGCTTCTTTTTCTCATAAAGTCAACGCAAAGATGTGTTCTGCTATTCGTGAAATATCCGTAACATGTGCATATTGAACGGATAATTTAATTGAACAAATGTATAATATGTTGACTGCGGAATGTGTCTGCCGCGGCAGCCGCTTTCCGGGCGTCTGCACGCCTGCGGTCAGGAGGACAGCCGCCTTTTGCGGAGCATGGCGTCCATGGACGGTTTTCTGCCCATGAACTCAGTGAACTGCTGCATGGGCGGGACCGTATATCCTTTCTCCAGAATGGCTTTCCGGAATTTTCCTGCGGTCTCCCTGTCCGGTCCTCCCGCGCGTTCAAAGGCTTCAAAAATGTCCTTGTCCAGCACTTCCGCCCAGCGGTACGCAAAGTAAAAGGAGGCATAGCCCGCGGGAGAGGAAAACAAATGACGGGCCGTGCGCAGCTTGCCGGTACGTTTGAAATCCTTGAAATAATCCATATCTCCGGCTACGGCGACGTCCACGCCGTCAAGGGGGCCGGCGGCGAAGCGCTCCGGCTCCAGATGCACGGCCAGGTCCGTTTTAGCGTACAGGAGCTGGCCCGCCAGGGTGATGGCGGGCGTGTTGCCGCGGGAAGCTTCCAGGGCGCGCAGCATATCCTCCGGAATGGGGAGCCCCGTTTTCTCATGGCGCGCGAAGCTTTTCAGCACGTCCGGATGCCAGCACCAGTTCTCCATGAACTGGGAGGGGACTTCCACAAAATCCCTCGGTACGCTGGTGCCGGCCAGGGAGGGGATGGAGACCCTGGTGAACATCAGGTGGAGCAAATGGCCGAATTCATGGAACAAAATCCTGGCTTCCTGATGGGAAAGAAGCGGTGCGGCGTCTCCCGCAGGCGGCTGGATATTAAGGCAGACCATGCCCAGGCGGGGCTTGCCCGGGTTCTCTCGCGTGGACGGGCTCCCCGTATCCAGGGCGTTCATCCATGCTCCGGCCCTTTTGCTGCTGCGGGAAAAAAGGTCCAGGTAAAAAGACCCCAGGCGGTTGCCCTTTTCATCATCTATGGTGAAGAAACGGACGTCCGGATTCCAGAGCTCCACGGCTCCGGCGCCCTTCCCGGCGGGAACCTCCGCCACCCGGATGCCGTACAACTGTTCCGCCAGGGAAAACAGGCCTTTCATGACACGGGGGAGGGGGAAGTAACGGCGCAGTTCTTCCGGGTCCAGCCGGAACTGCTCCTTTGCCTGAAGGCTGGCGTAATACGCCATGTCCCAGGGATTCAGGCGGGCGTTTTCCTGTTCCGTAAGACGGGCCTTCAGGCGGCGCAGGGTTTCCATTTCACGGAAAAAGGGGGCTTTTACCTTGTCCAGCAGCTCATTCACGAACTTCATGGCGTTCTCTCCGTTCCCCGCCATGCTCTCCCGCAGGGCATAAGCCGGATACGTTCCATACCCGCACAAATGCGCCTTTTCAGCACGCAGGGCAAGAATGTCGCGGATGACCGGCTCCGTGTCACAGGCCCCAGTGGCGACGGTCTGGAAATGCTCCCACAGCTCCTTCCGGCATTCCTCACGGCGCGCCTTCTCCATCACGCGGGCCGCGGCCGCGGAATCCAGGGTAAAGGTCCAGCCCGGGCCGGAGTGGCCGGGATTCCGTTTTTTGAACTCATCCTGCGCCTGTTGAAGAGCTGTCCGGTCTATCCCTTCCAGCAGGGAGGCGTCCTGCACCGTCCATGACCACGCTTTCCGCGCATCCATGTACAGGTTATTGAAACGCTGGGTAGCGAGGGCAAGTTCCCGGTCAATGGCTTCAAGCCGGGCGCGCCGGTCCGGGGGAAGGTCCGCCCCGTTGTCCCGGAAGCTCTGCATGGTGAGCTCCATGTACCGTTTCTGTTCAGGGTCCAGGTTAGCCGTCCGCAGCCGGGATTCCGCGGTTTTCAGGACGTTCCACAGGGCCTGGTTCTTGGTGATGGAGGAAAGGAAGGCGGAGACGCGGGGAGCGGCGGAATCCATGGCCTTGCGGAGTTCCGCGCTGTCGCACAGGCTTTTCAGGACGTAAGCCTTGCGCATGCCTTCCAGCAGGGGGGCATTGCTATTTTCCAGCGCCTGGAAGGTATTCTCATAAGTCATCTCTTCCGGCCGGAGGCGGCTGATCCGGTCCACGGCGGCTTGCGTGAGGCGCATGGCTTCCCGGATATCCGGTTCCAGGCGGTCGGGCGTCAGAAGGCTCCAGCGGATGGGGCGGGAATTGTCCAGAAAAGGATGGCCGGAGGAAGACGCCGGAAAGGGCAGGGAACAGAAAAGAAAAAGAATCAGGGGGAGAAAATAATGCCGCAGAGACCGCATGGGGGTATCCTAACGGAAGCGCCGCACTCCTTCAAGCTTCATGCTTTTCGTGTCTGCATCAGGGAAAAAACGGGGCCCCGGTCTTGAATGGAACCGTATTTGCATGTATGAACAAAGGCGATGTCCACCAAAATCTTTCTCTACGATACCACGTTGCGCGACGGCGCACAGAGTGAAGACGTCAATCTGAGCGCGACGGACAAGGTCCGCATCGCCCGGCAGTTGGATTATCTGGGTATGGACTACATTGAGGGGGGCTGGCCCGGCGCCAACCCGGTGGAGACGGAATTTTTCAAGGCCATGAAGGACGTGGAACTCAGGAAAGCGAAGCTTGCCGCCTTCGGCAGCACGCACCATCCCGCCCACACTCCGGAGACGGACCCTACGCTGAACGCCCTGGTTTCCTGCGGCGCCCGGGTGGCCGCCATCTTCGGCAAATCCTGCCCCCGCCATGTGGAAGTGGCGCTGGGCATCTCCCGGGAGCGGAATCTGGAAATCATCGGCAATTCCATCTCCTACCTTAAAAAGAATCTGGAAGAAGCCTTTTTTGATGCGGAGCACTTTTTTGACGGTTTCAAGCGGGACCCGGAATACGCTCTGGCCGTGCTCCGCGCCGCCCATGAGCACGGAGCGGACTGCCTGGTCCTGTGTGATACCAACGGAGGCGCCATGCCGGAGGAAATCGGCGCCATCATCCGGACGGTCCGTGAACGCCTGCCGCAGGCCTCCCTGGGCATTCACGCCCACAATGACTGTGAACTGGCCGTCGCCAACAGCCTGGCCGCCGTCAGAAACGGAGCCATTCAGGTGCAGGGGACTGTGAACGGTATCGGGGAGCGCTGCGGAAACGCCAACCTGTGCTCCGTCATTCCCAACCTTCAGGTGAAGATGGAAGGCTTTTCCTGCCTCAGCGACGCCTCTCTGACGCGGCTCAAATCGACCGCCGCCTTCGTTTCGGAAGTCTCCAACCTGGCTCCCTTCCGCCGGCAGCCCTTTGTGGGGAACGCCGCCTTCGCCCACAAGGGGGGCGTGCACGTGAGCGCCATTATGAAGGACTCCGCCCTGTACGAGCACATTGACCCCTCCCTGGTGGGGAACGCCCAGCGCGTGCTGATGACGGAGCAGGGCGGCAAGAGCAACATCCTCTCCCTGTCCCGCACCTTAGGCTTTGAACTGGAAAAGGGAGACCCCCTGCTGGACGTGCTCTCCGCCGCCGTGAAAAAAAACGCCGCGCTGGGATATGACTATGTGGCCGCTCCGGCCAGCGCGGAACTGCTCTTCCTGCGGCACATGCCGGACAGCGCCCTGAAGCCGTACTTCAACATCCTGCGCACCGTGGTTCTTACCTCCCGCCATGAAATGGATCCGGACATGATGGTGGAAGCCTCCCTCAAGCTGGACGTCCACGGCAACGTGGAGCATACCGCCGCCGGCGGCTTCGGCCCCGTGCATGCGCTGGACCGCGCCTTGCGCCGCGCCCTGACGCGCTGGTACCCGGAACTGGAGCAAATGCACCTGATCGACTACAAGGTGCGCGTGCTCTCCCCCACCCGGACGAACATTCCGGACGCGGCGGAAGAAAACGGCACCGGCTCCAATGTCCGCGTGCTCATTGAATCCTCGGACGGCGTCGCTACCTGGACTACGGTGGGCGTCTCCTACAACATCATTGAGGCCAGCCTGGAAGCCCTGGCGGACGCCGTCACGTACAAGCTCTACAAGACGGAGCAGGCCAGATGGCGCGCGGAATGCTGATGGACGGCGCGTCCTCCAGGGAGCTGAAAGCCGTTTTGATATTGGTGCTTGGATAAATTCTTTGAAAGGTTTTCCGTATTAAGGAGGCTGTCTCTTTTCCAGAAACGAGGTAAGAATTTCTCCCATGGAAAAGAGTGAAAAGGTTATTAGAAAGAAGTAATTACATTGTTTTCTATTGTTTCCGTTATGGAAGATAATATGTTATTTCTAAACATATAGTTACATCTTCTTATCCAATAAATATCATAGAAAGAATCAAATGAAAGCGATGAACAGCCTCCTGCACTGGCGCGTTTAGGCACTCAACCGGCCGAATACTTCACCAACATCAGCCGAGGATGCAGGGAATTGAGGATTCATTCATCCAGTTCTATGAATGCCATAAACGGCCTTAAGAGTTGGAAAGACCTGCCCTCCATGCATAAGACATCCTCAAACAACATCGCTCTAAGCTAACCAAGCCTTCTGGAGTGGTTGCTCCATACTTGCAAAAGAATACTGTCATATTGAACAGCTCTTGAAACTGGATAAACATATATAAGGTTTACTAACCTGTCGTTCATTTTAAGGTTCTTTATCTGCTTAGATATATTCTTATTCGCCATAAAACTATTTTAACGTAGTTTTTTCATCAACATTTTAAATACGCCCTTCACAGCCAGGTAAATATAAAAAATAAATGTATGAATAAACCCCCATGAGCATCCATAGTCCAAAATTAAAGGAATGCCCGCGATGTCATTAAGACTTTTATAAGCCGGCAGGGAAAATGCTATGCAGATGCTCACACCTCCTACCAGAGGAATCCATGATGCATTAGTCTTTCTTAAGATATATCTTTTGATAAAAATAATCCAATTATAAATGATAACTAAAGTCCCTATGAGAATTAGAAACCAAAATAATGATTGATATATTATATTGTAAATCATAGTTAACATTAGTTTTTTGGAGGGGTGTAAATTCTTTGTTTAGCAGGAAGAAGTCGTTTGAAGAATCCATCAAGTCCTTTACCAGTAGGACACGAAAGAGAGCTTTTAGGAACCACATAGCTTCTTACGTTCCATACAGGTGCAAATAGATTTTTCAAACCTGGCTGCCATTTTCCGGACCACATATAATTCCATACGGTTGGAGTGCCTTCCATTACCCATGAATTTGGGGTTAGATCCGATCCCCATCGTGAGACTGTTGTCACTTCAATCTCAGTAGATTCAACTAATACTTTTGGGCAACATTTTGTCGCCGGCGTAGTAAAAGCCTTAGCTCCTAAAGCTACTTCTGCACCAGCAGCAATGCTATTTGCCGCTTCCGTTGGAACTCCTACAGATTCAGCGCCTTGAACTATGGCTTTATAAGTCATTGTCGAATCAAATTCGCCGGTAATAATCACACGAATACCTGTACTTGCCACATCACTCCCATGGACAAACAGAACTACTCCTCCAGCTGTTGTTACAGGTTCGGGGGTAAAAATGCCAATTGCTCCTGCAGTTGCTTCAAATCCTCCTCCAACTACTTGTAATACCCCTGTTGCTCTATTGACAACCTTGTATTCTCTGTCTATTTTTTTAATTTTTTCAACAGTCAGTGTTGCTGTACGCTTAGTTCCCTGCCATACTAAATTGGCATTGTGTTTGGTGCCATCTATCCACCACTGTAAATCACGGCCAAGATAATCTTGGTTTTTAATTCCATTATTTTTAACAAAAACAAACAAATTTGCACCTGCTTCTTCTGTAAGTGGATCACGGCTGATCCATCTTCCATCGAGTGGGTTGAGATGGCGGTAATTATAATAAATTAGACCCATTTCTTCGTCCATATACTCACAGGAGAAACGGAATTTATTATTTTGAGCTATTTTCCCATGTGCTGTCAGAGTGTCTCCAAAGGGTGCATACTCATAGCGGCCTCTTCTCTCTGCATCATCTCCAAAGATAGAAGTGACATTCTTGAGCACATCATGCATGAAGTAGAGATGCTCGTCTTGTTTTGCTGCATTTTTCCATTGCGTCATCAATATGCGCGTGGCTGTTGGTTCGGTGGGATCCCACAGATAGCTCTTTTCCAACATGGGCTGGGAGTGCATTAAATCCAGCTGAGCTATTTGCAGGTAGTCACGGTATAGGTAATAAAGGTGGCTGACGGTACTTCCGTTGATAGTCACTTTTTTGCTGAAACGACGTCCCATATAGTCATAACCGCAGGCAATAATGGTACGTCCATCTTTACTGGTAAACCGGACAGGGCGATCATGGGCGTCGTAAGAAACATTCCAGATTCCCGTTGAAGTTTTGATCGTGATCTGATTGCCGTCGGCATCATAGACGGGGTCAAAAAATTGTTGTTCCGGAGTGGAGGAGGAAGAGTTGAGAGGGGAGTTAATGATGTTTGTGTATTGATTAAGAGGATTGACTCTGTAGGAGATTTCTTTTTGCAGTTCACGGGCAGTTTTACGGTTGCCGATGTTGTCGTAGGAGTATATAAAGCTTCCTCCTCTGCTGGTACGGTCTTTGACCAGCTCGCTGCGGTCATTGTAGGTAAAATCTCGGATTGTTGCCAGTAAGTCTTTATCCCAAGAGTCCTGTCGTTGGGTGGGGCGCATCAGACCATCATAGTTGTACTCATGGAAGGCCGCTAATTCACCATCCGCTCCCTTCTTGTAACCGATGGCAGTCACGAGATTTAGTTCGGGATGATAGGTGTTTTGGCGGACCATGCCGTTGGGGTAAGTAAGATGGTTAAGAAAGCCGCTGGTTGGATCATACTGCCACGTGAAGGGAGACTCCAGGCCTTCCAGATTCATCCCGATGATGGCACCTTTGGAGTCATAGTCAAGATGGGAGTACTGGATGGTTTGGGTTCCGAGCATCAGGCGATAGCCTTCCGAACGTCCCATGGCATCGTATTCTTCCTGGAGGCAGCTCTCTACTGTCCCAAAGGAAGTCTCTTGGGTCATGCGGCCATAATTGTCATAAGAAAGTTCCTTTAATCCAGAGGCGTCCCGGATGGAGGTTATTTGTCCCAGGTGGTTATAAGTAAACTCCCATCCAGCAGTAGCATCATTATGATAGACGGAGACGAGTTCCCCGGTGAGAGGAGCATAGGCGTAGGTGGTAACGACCCCTCTCGCCTTGGTCAGCGTCTCTAGACGGTTGAGGCCGTCGTAGGTTTTGGAGATACAGGACCCGTCGGCATAGGTCTTGTTCAATTCCAACCCCGTAGCTTCGTCATAGAGCCAGGTGGTGGTATCCCCGTCGGTACGGCCGGAAGGATCGGTGGTAATGTCGCCTTCGTCTGCTCGGAAGGTAGTCAACGTTACCATATGATCGGCTTCGTCGTAAGTGAAACAGGCCGGCTGGATGGCAGTGCCGTACGCGGCAGTTTTTCTGCCGCGTACGTCGTAGGAATAGCAGGCAGTACCTCCCCAGGCATCGGTGATGCGGGCCACGGCATCGCAGCAAGGCTGGTACCTGGTGGCCGTCAGATTGCCGGCTGCGTCCGTACTTTTGACGGGACGTCCGGCAAGGTCGGTTTCAATCGTCGTGATATTGCCTCTGGAGTCGGTCTGTTTTAGAATCATGCCCGCGGAAGTGTAGGACCGGTTCTGTGAAGAATGAATGCCTGCGTGGCTGGTTTGACTAACGGTGAATCCGTCAATGATGCGAGTTTCGGCTACTACACTGGAAGTGGGTATGCTGCTAAATTGTATGCGTTGGGTAGCAGCAGTGTATTCCGTCCAGTGGATGCTCCGTTGTCCGTAGATATCCGTCGCGATCGTTTTCTCTTCCAAAATGGGACTTAGCTGCGAAACCATATTTTCTATGTGTTGAATAAGGGGTAGTCCTTGTTCATTGTGATTAGTAGATGTCTCTATTTGATAAATACCGTCTTCGCCAGCTCGATAGTATGTGATACTTTTCGAGATTTGATTTTTAGTAGGATCATCTGGATAAAGCTCGTCTAGAAGAGTGGCCTGCTTCAAAGGGATTCCAAGCTCACTGTAAGTAATAACGGTGGGCGCCATATTATCTATTTGGATACGTGTAAGCTGTCTTTTGTCATTATAAGTATTCTTAGTAGCGATGAATTTCCCAAGACTATTTGGTTGTTCTTTCCGTATAGGTTGGTTGAAACCATTAGTTAAAGAGCGGGAGAGAATTACCCCTTTGGATAGGGTGGTGGTCAGGATACCTTCCCCGGTTAGTTCCAGTCGGGTCTCCGTTTCGCGCTGGCCGGTTCCTCCTTGCCAGAGAATAGTGCCATCGTAGTACTTTCTGGTAATCAAAGTGGCTCCGGAAGGAGTAATCACAGTAGTAGTGAGCCGATCCTCACTATAATGGGTCCGTGTCACACGTCCCAGTATGTCTATAGAAGAAACGACCGTTCCAAGATCGTCATACTCTGTCCTTTCCACTGTAGTCATGGACCCCACGTCGCGGCGCGTGGCAATCGTCCTTCCCGCCGCATCATAGCTGTAGGAAGTAATTGTTTCTGGAGTGGTCTCAGTAGCTGAGCGGATGGTTTCCACCAGCTGCTTGGCTGAATTGTAGCCGTAGCTGGTTGTGATGCCGTCTTCGTCGGTTTCCCTCAACGGCCCGCAGCACATCCATTCCGTCGTGCTGCTTCTGCCGTTGCCTTTGGTGGCCTTGATCAAGTTGAGTTCCGCATCATATTCGTAGTCTTCCGATGAGACCAGAGACCATTCTTTCCCGGTATGAACATACTGTTCGTTTCTGGTGGCCGTACCGTTTTCAGCGATGTATTGCACATTTCTAGTACTTTGTCCCGGAATGATGCTTCCATTGGCCTGAATGGTAGTTGTTAATTTGTGGATGGCCCGGTAGTCCGTAGTGGCTTCATAACTGTAGACGGTCTGCACGCCAGCGATACTCTGAAGAAGTTTCTTTCTCCCCCGGGCATAGGGGTATTCGGCTTCTTCCCCATAAGTCTCCTCCACGCGCGTATGGACCTGGTCGGAGCCCAAAGCGGCTTCTCTCACCGTAGTGCGGTTGACTTGCGGTGTATCTTCATACGTGTAGGTGCGCTTAAGAAGCTCCGTTTCTTCCCCGTTTTCGGCAATGACCACTTCGGTTTCCGTGGCGGGTCTGAAGTCGTTAAAGCGCAGGTCGGCATATGTCGTGCGAGTTCCCTTTTCACCTCCTCCCGCCCAAGGAGTAGCTTCCAGCGTCACCCGCCCCTGCTCGTCATACTCATAGCGCGTATAACCGCCGTCGGGCTTGAGTTCCAGAGACACCCGGAACTGGTCGTTGTAGGTGTAAAGCGTTGTTTGTTGGCTGGGGGTATTGTAGCCTTCCGTCCGGCTCAAGGTCAGCCAGCCTCCCTCGGTATTCTTCTTGACCGTCCGGGTACAGGAAGAAGGAGTTTTCTCATTGATCCTGCGTTTATTATCAATCATTTCCCACTTCCCGTCAGGCAGTAGGTTTCTTTCTATCGTATGTATGAGTCGCTCGTCACCCTCGCCTTGAATGATGGTTACATGGCTGCCCTCTACTCTCCGCTCCGTATGGAAGATAGGCATGCCTTCCCTCTGCTCGGCGATGTGCATCACGTTGACTCCATTTTCCACACTCGTCTGATACCTGACCGTTTTATAAGGAGTTCCAGTTCCAATAAAGCTACCGGATATCTTCTGTACCTGATCTGGAGTATACCATTGAAGGATAAGTCTGCCGTCTTCCGGTACGGCTTGAAGAAGACCCTCGTACTGGGACCAGATGCTTTGCACGGCTCCGGTGGCTGGATGGCGGTTGACCTGAAGTTTTTGAGCATAGTCCTCCGCCGTGGTTTCTACGCCGCAAGAAGAGATTAAAGAGACGACCTTTCCGGTGGCGGCCGAGAAACGCAGGATGCGTCCGTTGCTCTGGACCATGTCCAGATAGGTAGGTTCCCCCTCGGTACAGGGGGATTTGTCTTCGTTAAGCAGCCGGACTCTGTAATTAAGCTTGCGGGAATTTCCGGAAACGGGAGCCTCCGCACTGCCTTCAACCGCCTGGAAGGAGATGGAACTCCCAGTGGGACGCCTGACGCTTAACCGGCGTGTTTGAGAATTCCAGTCACAGGTCCACTCCAGGGGATGCTTGTAGCGAAGCCCAATAGAACCCTTAGATAGGGAGCGGAAGCTGAAGGAGGCAAAAAAGTTGGTGTTGCCGCCTCCCGAACCTTCCCCGTCCACCTCGAGCATGCCCTGGCAATCATCGGCTTCATCAGGATTGCCGCCGAAGGGATGGCTACCGGCGGAATTTGCTCCTCCATTCTTGTCGCAACTGGTTTGATCAGTTTCTTCATCACATTCACAGGAACAGGGGCATGGACATCCCTCCTCTTCCGGGGCACTGGAAGAGGAGGAAAGAGAACTGGAACTGCTGCTGGAAGAGGAGCTGGAGCTCGAAGAACTCGATGAACTGGACGAGGACCAGGAAGAACTGCTTGACGAGGAGGAGCTGTTTGAAGAACTCGAACTGCTGGAGGACGACGAGCTGGAAGACGGAGCGCTGCTGGAGGAAGATGAAGAAGAGCTGGAGCTGCTGGATAGAGATGAACTGGAAGAAGAATCCGGAAGCTCGGGAACCCAGGAACTCTGCTGGGAGCTGGAAGACGAGCTGCTGGAGGAGGAAGAGCTGGAACTGCTGGAAGAAGAACTGGAGCTGCTACTTGACCTGGGGTCAAACTCAAAGGAATCTCCTCCCCCTGCCGAGGAACTGCTAGACGAGTTCCCCTCCTCCTCTTCCTGGTACAGGTTGACCAGCGTCAGCACCGTTTCTCCCTGCTTGCCGGGAGGCATCGTCTCCTCTGAAAGGTAATAGTCCAGGTCGGGCTCTCCTTCCTTGTCGCACATTAAGGCAATGCAGAACTCTTCTTCCGACCCCAAGGAAGGCTGGTATTGATGGACGATGTGGCACCAGTAATAGCCCTGTTCGAAATGAAGCTGGCGGCAGAGAGGGGTGGAAGAGCCGGCCTCCGTGGCAAGTTCCAGCTCCTTGGCGGGGATGGAAAGGGAAATGGAGGAGCGGGCATGAAGGTGGAGAAAACAGGTGGAGGGAGCCATGACCTTAAGGTATCCGAACCATTCGTGGCGGGAGGGGGAGGAAGCGGTCCGTTTGGGAACGAGAACGGGAGCGGTGAGGCCGTTGACCAGGAAGTTTCCCTGGGGCTGTCCGTTGGGGTACATGGGAATGAAGGGGTAGACGGTGTCCATGGCACCGATATCGAAAGTGTTGTTCATGGTAATGAAATGGTGTTTGTTCAATGGTTGCCCCTACCATGAAACAAAAACTACCAGTGTAAACACGCCGCGAACGTTATCTCTAAATATTAAAGTTTATGGGGGAAAATTTGACTCTTTTTCAATCACTTCCGATCGAAATTTGGATATTTGAAAAGAGGTATAAATGAGGAAACATGGTGAATGAAAGAGGGAGATAAAAATTTGTTGAAAGAGAAAACCCGGGATTTCATGGCAATAAATCATTGACCCGCCGGGAGGGAAGCTCTATCCTGAAAGCCTCATTCAACCGGAGGAAGATTACAGCCGTGGAGGACGATATTATTTGCACAGAAAAAATCATTGCGGAACGCAAGACGTTCTTTCTTGATCTTAAACAGAATGCGCGCGGCAAAGTGGTGCGTATTACGGAAAAGGTGAGTTCCAACCGGGACCGGATCATGGTTCCCGCGGAAATTCTGGATGATTTCATCGCCGCTCTCCAGGATATCCGGGAAACGCTGAAGCAGCAGGGGGAATAATCCCCCCTGTCTTTTCTTCTTTTTAACGCTGGCGGGGCTGTGGTTGTCCCGCTTTTTCGCGGTATCCGGATGGCTGGGAATCCGGCAGGCAAAAAGTCGTATTGTCTGAATTAGGCGTTGTCAAAAATAAAAAAGGGAGTATTTTTGCTTCCCGGTTTTGCCGTCCCCCTATCTCTGTATTCCGGCGCATGCTGCGTTCCGGAGGCACGGGGGCGGAATGTTTATGGCAACCACTAGTATTTCAGACACATGACGACACAACAGGAATTGACTCCGGAGCTGATACGGGCCGCGCTGACCACAGTTAAATTCCCGGGTTTCAGCCGCGACATCGTATCCTTCGGGCTGGTGAAGAAGATCGACATTGACGCTGAAAACAACGTCACGATTGATTTGGTGATTGAGAGCAAGAATGCGGATATCCCACGTTACATTTTTGAAGGCGTTCACGGCGTAATGAAGCATCTGCCCGGCGTAAAGCATTGTGACGTCAATATTGAACACAAAGCTCCGGAAACTAAAAAGGGAGTCAATGACGACCCCTCCACCTGGAAATCCTCCGTTCCCGGCGCCAGGCACGTGATCGCCGTTGCCTCCGGCAAGGGCGGGGTGGGCAAATCCACCGTTTCCGCAAACCTGGCGGTGGCCCTGAGCAAGCTGGGCTATTCCGTGGGCCTGGTGGACCTGGATATTTACGGCCCCTCCATGTCCCTGATGTTCGGCACCAAGGAACGGCCCGGAGCCAATGAGAATGACGAGTTCCTGCCCGTCACGGCGCATGGCGTAAAACTGCTCTCCATGGGGCTGCTGATCAATGAGGCTGATCCCGTGGCCGTGCGCGGCCCTCTGGCTACCCGCTACGTGCAGCAGTTCCTGCGCAATGTGGAGTGGGGCGGCGTTGATTTCCTGATTCTGGACCTGCCTCCCGGTACGGGGGACATTCAGTTGACCATTGTGCAGACGGCCGAACTGGACGGCGTGGTGGTGGTAACCACCCCGCAGGAGGTCGCGCTGATTGACGCCCGCAAGGCCATAGGCCTCTTTGAACGGGTGAAGACCCCCATTCTGGGTGTGATTGAAAACATGAGTTATTTCCAGTGCCCCTCCGACGGCAAGATTTACCACATCTTTGGCGAAGGCGGGGGCGAACGGGAGGCGGCCAAGCTGGGCGTTCCCCTGCTCGGCAAGATTCCGCTGGATATTTCCACCCGCGCCGGGGGGGACGAAGGCCGTCCCGTGGCCCTGGAAGACCCTGAAAAGAACCCGGTTTCCGCCGCGTTCCGCCAGGTGGCTGAACAATGCGCCCGCGTGGTGCTTGACCGCTGAATGCCCGGACGGGGCAGGAGGCCCCGGTCCGGTTGACACCCTTAACCTTAAAGCCGGGTTGGAGCCTGCCGCTCCGGTCCGGCTTGTTTGCCGGAATATTACGGCTCCTTGAAGGAGGAACGCATGGAAGGAAAGAAAGAAATGAATAAGACGTGGAATTTGAAGGAGATGAAGAAACTGATACCGCTGGCCCTCCCGGTGCTGGTGGTCAACCTCTCCATTGTGGGCATGGGGGCGGTGGACGCCATTGTAGCCGGGCGCGCCGGCGTGACGGACATGGCCGCCGTGGCGCTGGGGTCTTCCGTGTACCTGCCTGTGGCGCTGTTCGCCTGCGGCGTGCTGATGATCATCGGCCCCGTGATTGCCAACATGCGGGGGAAAAGCCATGAAAGCCGCGTGGGCTACATGACCAACCACGGCCTGTGGCTGGCGCTGATGCTCAGCCTGGTTTCCATGCCGGTCATTTATGTGTTGAGAAACGTGTTCGGCTGGATTTCCGATGACGTCGCCATGTGCCAGATGGCTTCCGCCTACATGTTCGCCATCATGTGGGGGCTTCCCGCCAACCTGGGATTTGTGGCCCTCAAGAGCCTGAATGAAGGCTCCAACATGACCCGGCCCGCCATGTACGTGGGGTTGTGCGGCCTGCTGCTCAACATTCCGCTGAACTACATCTTCGTCTTCGGCCTGTACGGGTTTCCCCGCATGGGCGGCGCGGGGTGCGGTGCGGCCACGGCAGTCATTTTCTATATTGAATTCCTGCTGATGTTTTTGCTGGTTTACCTTAATCCCAAGCACAGGCCGTACCGCAGGCACATCGTTTCCTGGCGGCGCCCCACGCCTTCCGTCATCACCCACCTGATGCGGCTCGGCGTGCCGATCGGCGTTTCCCAGTTGTGCGAGGTGATGCTCTTCTGCGCGGCCGCGCTGGTGCTGGCCCCCCTGGGAGAAACGCAGGTGGCGAGCCACCAGATCGCCGGGAACGTGGGCGGCCTGGTCTTCATGCTACCGCTCTCCGTAGGGCTGGCGGCCTCCATCCGCGTAGCGTACCACCACGGCAGGAAGGACCTGGCGGGCACCAAATCCGCCGTCCTGTCCTCTTATGTGCTGGTGATGACCATCTGCCTGTGCACGTTTGGCGGCATCACCCTGTTCCGGGAGCAGATCGTTCACCTGTATAATGACTCGGAACTGATTGTCAGCACGGCTTCCGTCCTGCTGATTCTGGCGGCCGCCTACCAGCTTCCGGACTGCCTGCAAGTGCTCTCCGTCGGCGTGCTCAGGGGATTCCGGGACACGGCTTCCATCACCATTATCACCTTCTTCTCCTACTGGATTGTCGGCTTCCCGGTGTGTTACATCCTGGCCCGTACGGACTGGATTGTCCCGGCCATGGGCGCGCGCGGCATCTGGACGGGATTCATCATCGGCTTGTCCGTGGCGGCGGTGCTCCTGCTCTGGCGCGTAAGGCGCACCACCCGGCGGGAATTCGCCCTGATGAGGCAGGAAGGGGAATAGCCCGGGAAGGAAAACAGTGTTCCATCAGGAAGGGGTAATTCCCTTCCTGATTCTGTTTTTCAGCAGGTCTGCAACTTCTCCTGGTTGCGGTACGTCATTAATAATGAAGTTCCTGCGCCTGCTGTATCCCAGAATGAGATGGCCTGTGCCATCCCTGTTCAATTTCTGGTGCACGTATTTCAATTTATGGATGGGATAGGTCCGCACTGTTTCCGTGATGAACAGAGTGTTGGGCTTGATGATGGTGATCAGCCGCCGGTTTGTCACGGCATAGAGGCTGTTCCTTCTGCGCGGACGTTCCAGCCACGGGGACGCCAGAAAGTTAATTAAGAAAATCAGGAGGACATAGGAGACGGGAAGTGATACCAGGAGCAGAAACAGGAACGCCAGGCCTGAGTGTGACCATACCCATCTTATTCCGGTAATGAACACGGCCAGTAGCATGCAGCCTTGCAGCAGCCGTTTTACGACGGTCCAGGTCCAGAGGCGTTCTTCCGGATGTGCCATCCACAAGATTTCCTCTCCCGGCTGAAGCTTGCTGGACAGAATTTTTTCCGGGGAATGGATGGGGCGGGGATGGCGGCTCACGGCAGGATTGTATACAGAAAGAGGAGGAGCCGTCAAACAGCCTGTCAGTTAAGGCATTGATTCATTCGTGGAAGGAACTGCCGGAGGAGAACCGTGGAAAGGTGTGATTTCCATTTTTTGAAGGTTGAAGGCCGGGAAGCGGGGAGAACGTGAAAGGTTGCGCAGCGTTGGGCGGGATGAAGAATATTCTCCGGGGATGTTCGGCAAAGTCATTTTCCGCGGGTTGGAACGGTTTCAATAACAATATTCTGCCCCATATCTGGTCTTTTTCTGCCGTTTTCCCTTGTGGAGAAAAACAGTTCTTTTATACTGAACGGAATCCGTACCGTTTAAGATTTTTGTATGTCGTTAATTATTAAATCAGAACAGGAATGCCGCTGGGACATCGCCTCCCTGGGTGAAGTAATGTTGAGACTGGACCCCGGAGAGGGGCGCATCCATACCACCCGTTCCTTCCGCGTGTGCGAGGGCGGAGGGGAATACAACGTGGCCCGCGGGCTGAGGCGCTGCTTCAGGATGCGCGGGACCATCGTCACCGCCATTTGCGACAACCCGGTGGGGCGTTTGCTGGAAGACTGCATGCTCCAGGGTGGCCTGGACCTGGATTACGTAGCCTGGAAGCCGTTTGACGGCATTGGCCGCGACTGCCGCGTAGGCTTGAATTTTACGGAGCGCGGCTATGGCGTGCGCGCCGCCGTGGGCTGTTCCGACCGAGGCCTGAGCGCCGCCTGCCAGATGAAGCCCGGAGAGGTGGACTGGGACGCCCTGTTCGGCAGGCACGGCGTGCGCTGGTTCCATACCGGCGGAATTTACGCGGGCCTTTCGGAGACGACCAGCGCCGTGGTGCTGGAAGCCGTGCAGGCCGCCCGCAGGCACGGGACCGTCGTTTCCTACGACTTGAATTACCGTCCCTCCTTGTGGAAGAGCATCGGGGGGCAGGCCCGCGCGCAGGAGGTGAACCGGGCCATCGCGCCCTTTGTGGACGTGATGATCGGCAATGAGGAAGACTTCCAGGCTTCCCTGGGGCTCTCCATTGAAGGGAGCACGGAGGATTTTTCCCATATTGACCAGAACTCCTACCGGCAGATGATCCGCCGCGCCGTGAAGGAGTTCGGCTTCAAGGCCGCGGCTACCACGCTGCGCGTGGCCCGTACGGCTACGCTGAACGACTGGGCGGCCATGTTGTATTACGACGGCGAATTTTATGATTCCATCTCCTTCCCGAATCTGGAAATCCTGGACCGCGTGGGCGGCGGGGATTCCTTTGCCTCCGGCCTGATTTACGGACTGATGTCCGGCAAGGGCCCGCAATACGCCGTGAACTGCGGCTGCGCCCACGGCGCGCTGGCCATGACCACTCCGGGGGATACCTCCACGGCCACGCTTGCGGAAGTGGAAAAAGTGATGAAGGGCGGAACCGCCCGCGTGGACCGTTAACCCTTCAATTCTTCCTGACATGATTGAAAGCTGGAGATGGTATGGTCCAAGCGACCCGGTGACGTTGAGGGGCATTCGCCAGGCCGGAGCCGCGGGCATCGTGACGGCCCTGCATGAAGTGAAGTGCGGTGAACTCTGGACGCGGGAGGCGGTGGCCGAACGCGCGCGGATGGTTGAAGAGGCCGGGATGAAATGGGTGGTGGCGGAAAGCATCGCGGTCCATGAAGACATCAAGACGCGTTCCGGGAACTGGAAGCATTACCTGGAGGTTTACAAGCAAAGCCTCCGCAACCTGGCCTCGGAAGGCGTGAAGGTGGTGTGCTACAATTTCATGCCCGTGCTGGACTGGACGCGTTCCGACCTGGCTTTTCCGTTGGAGGACGGCAGCAGCGTGCTGAAGTATGACGCCGTCCGCGTGGCCGCCTTTGACCTGTTTATTCTGGAAAGGGCAGGGGCCGCGGACGATTATCCGCCGGAAACGGTGGCGCACGCCCGCGAACTTTTCCAGTCCATGGACGGGGACGCCCGCAAGGCGCTGGCGGATTCCATCCTGCTGGGGCTCCCTGGCACGGTGGACGACCTGACGCCGGAGCAGTTCCGGAAAATGCTCCAACGCTACGAAGGCATTGACGATGCTCAATTGCGCCGGAACCTGTACCTCTTTCTGAATGAAATCATGCCCGTGTGCGAAGAAACGGGCATCCGCATGGCCATCCACCCGGACGATCCGCCGCGGCCCATCTTCGGCCTTCCCCGCATCATGAGCGATGAGGAGGACATGCGCCGGCTGGTGCGGGAGGTTCCCTCCATGCATTCCGGCTTCACGCTCTGCACCGGCTCTCTGGGCGGCCTGTACTCCAACGCGCCGCACCTGCTGATGGAGGAGTTTGCGGACAGGGTGTATTTCGCCCATTTCCGCAATACGGTATTTGACGCGGACCATGAAAGCTTCCGGGAATCCGGTTCCCACCTTTGCGGCCATACGGACATGGCCTATGCCATGCAGTGCCTGCTGGACGAGGAAGCCCGGCGCAAGACCGCGGGATGGCCGGAATGGCGCATTCCGGTGCGCCCGGACCACGGCAAGCTGATGGACATTGACCTGGAGAAGAATTGCTACGCCGGGTATTCCTACGGTGGCCGCGTGATCGGCCTGGCGGAACTGCGCGGCCTGGCGATGGGGCTTCAATCCTTCCGCCCCTTGGCGGGAAAAACCGCCGTCGTGACGGGAGCCGCAGGCGTGCTTTGCTCCGTGATGGCCCGGGACCTGCTGAAGGCCGGGGCCAGTGTGGTGCTTCTGGGCCGTACCCGTTCCAAACTGGAAGAGCTCCAGCGGACGCTGGCGGGGGACGGGCTGGGCCGCACGCTGGTGCTGGCCGCGGACGTGCTGGACAAGGCCGCTCTGGAACAGGCCTGTTCCCGTGTGAAAGAAGCGTGGGGAAGGCTGGATATTCTGGTGAACGGCGCGGGAGGCAACGATCCGCGCGGAACCAGTCCGGCGGAGCAGTGCACGCCGGACACTCCGGCGGACCAAGGCTTCTTCGGCATGGACATGGAGGGCTTTGAATACGTGAACCGCCTCAACATGATCGGCACCATTCTGCCTTCCCAGGTCTTCGGGGAACTGCTGGCTGCTTCCGGCGGGTGCATCGTCAACATCTCCTCCATGGCCGCCTTCCAGCCTCTGACCAAGGTAGGCGCGTACGGGGCCGCCAAGGCCGCGGTGGACAACTTCACCAAGTGGCTCGCCACGCACCTGGCCCCGCTGGGCGTCCGCGTGAACGCGATTGCGCCCGGCTTTTTCATCACGGAGCAGAACCGCTTCCTGATGATGGAGAAGGACGGCGCAACCCCCACGGCGCGCGGGAAAAAGGTGCTGGCCAAGACGCCCATGCACCGTTTCGGTGAGCCGGAGGATCTCTGCGGCGCGCTCCGCTTCCTGGTCTCTCCCTCCGCCTCCTTCGTAACGGGCGTCATCATTCCCGTGGACGGGGGCTTTCTGGCCTATTCCGGAGTATAACCGCCAACGCTTGCCGCCATGTTTATCAACGACGATTTCCTGCTGGACACCCCCCAGGCGAAGACGCTTTTCCATGAGTACGCGGAGGGGCAGCCGATCATTGACTACCATTCCCACCTGGACCCCGCCGCCATTGCGGACAACCGCCAGTTCTCCAACATCGCCCAGCTCTGGCTGGACGGGGACCATTACAAATGGCGCGCCATGAGGACGAACGGGATTCCGGAACGCCTCTGTTCCGGAGACGCTCCGGACCGGGAGAAGTATGACGCCTGGGCGGCTACGGTGCCGCGCCTGCTGCGCAACCCCCTGTACCACTGGACGCATCTGGAACTGCGGCGCCCGTTCGGCATTTCCGGCATTCTGTTCAGTCCGGAGACGGCGGACGAGGTGTGGAAGAAAACCTCCTCCATGCTTCAGTCCGGAAAAATGGGCGCACTGGACATCCTGAAAAGGATGAACGTGGAAACCGTCTGCACCACGGACGATCCCTGCGACGATCTCTCCGCCCACCGCAGGCATGCCGCTTCCGGGGATTCCGTCAAGTTGCTTCCCACCTTCCGCCCGGACAAGGCGCGCGCCGTCCATCAGGGCAGCGCATGGCGGGAATGGGTGGGCCGCCTGGAACAGGCCTCCGGCATGGAAATACGTGATTTAGCCGGTTTCCGGAAGGCGCTTGCCTCCAGGCATGACTTTTTTGCGCAGCACGGCTGCAAGCTCTCGGACCACTCCCTGGAAGCGTTTGACGGGGAAAGCCTGTCCGGGGAAGAAGCCGCGGCCCTGTTCGCCTCCGCCCTTCAGGGCGGTGACATCGCCTCCGGGGATGCCGCCCGTTTCTCCAATTACCTGATGGACTTCTTCGCGGAGCTGGATTCCGGTAAAAACTGGGTGCGCCAGCTTCATGTGGGCGCCCTCAGGAACCCGAACGGAGCTGCCCTGCGGGACCTGGGGCCGGATACGGGATTTGACGCCATTGCGGATTTCACCTACATCGCCCCGCTCGCGCGCCTGCTGGACCGTTCCGCTCAAAAGGGAACCCTGCCGCGCACCATCCTGTACAATCTCAATCCGCGGGACAACGCCGCCCTGGCCGTGCTCTGCGGCAGTTTCCAGGACGGCGTCACGGCCGGAAAAATGCAGTACGGAGCCGCCTGGTGGTTCCTGGACCAGATGGACGGCATGACCCTCCATCTGGAAACCCTCAGCCAGCTCGGGATGCTCTCCCGCTTCGTGGGCATGCTGACGGACAGCCGCAGCCTGTTGAGCTACACGCGGCATGAATACTTCCGCCGCATCCTGTGCCGCATCCTTGGGCGTGACATGGCCCGGGGCCTGGTTCCGGACGATATGGAGATGATAGGCTCCATGGTGGCGGACATCTCCTACCGCAACGCCAAACAATATTTCAACTTTTAAACCATGAAGACACTGCTGGAAAAATTATCCGCCATCAAGCTTGTCCCCGTCGTCGTCATCCATGACGCGGACAAGGCCGTACCCCTTGCCAAAGCCTTGCTGGACAACGGCTGCGGCTGCATGGAAATCACGTTCAGAACGCCCGCCGCCGCGGAATCCATTGCCCGCATTTCCCGGGAAGTTCCCGGAATGCTGGTGGGCGCGGGAACCCTGCTGACGCCGGAACAGGCGGAGGCCGCCCGCCGGGCCGGGGCTTCCTTCGGCGTGGCTCCCGGCTTTGATCCCCAGGTGGTGAAGGCTGCCGTGGGGAGGGATTTCCTGTTTGTCCCGGGCGTCTCCACCGCCTCGGAAATGAGCCAGGCCCTTTCCCTGGGCTGCCTGTTCCAGAAGTTTTTCCCGGCGGAGGCCGCGGGCGGCGTCAGGATGCTTAAATCCCTGCTGGCCGCGTTCCGCCATACGGGCGTGCGCATCATGCCCACGGGGGGCATCAACGCGGGCAACATCGGCTCCTGGCTGGAAATCCCGGAAGTGGCCGCCTGCGGCGGTTCCTGGATTTGCGAATCTCCCCTCATTGAGGCCGGGGACTGGGAGGAAATAGGCAGGCGCACGCGGGAAGCCCTGAAGGCCTTGCAGACCAGCTCCATCTAACCACCAACTGCGTTTACCTATGCTCCAGGAACAACCCAGGCAGGACTCCTTCCGGTGGATGATTCTCTTCATGCTCTTTGCAGCGACGACAATCAACTACCTGGACCGCCAGATTCTCTCCATCCTGAAACCCATTCTGGATCATGAACTGGGCTGGACGGACGCCCAGTACGGCATGATCATGTCCATCTTCCAGGCTTCCTATGCGGTGGGCCTGACCATGTTCGGGTGGATTATCGACAAATACGGCGCGAGGATGGGCTTTGCCATTTCCATCATCTGGTGGAGCGTGGGCGCGCTTTCCCATGCCTTTGCCGTAGGCGTCAAATCCATGGGCCTCAGCCGCGTTATTCTGGGCCTGGGGGAAGGCGGCAACTTCCCGGCAAGCATCAAGACGGTGACCAACTGGTTCTCCTCCGGGGAACGCGTGTTCGCCACCACCCTGTTCAATTCCGGCGCGAACGTGGGGGCGCTGGTGGCTCCGGCCACCATCCCGTTCATTGCCGCCGCGTGGGGGTGGCAGTCCGCTTTCATTGCCGCCGGCGTGCTCGGCTTTATCTGGGTGGTGTTCTGGCTCCGGATGCCTAAAAATCCGCGCGTGAAGCTGGCGGAGGAATCCGCCGCCCTGGCGCAGGCGGAAAAGGAGGAAGCCAGGGCCTCCATCCCGTGGAGGAAATTGCTGGCTTACAGGCAATCCTGGAGCCTCATCCTCGTGCGCTTCCTGACGGACCCCATCTGGTGGTTCTTCCTCTTCTGGCTGCCTGATTTCTTCAGCAAGCACTTTGGCTATAACATCAAGGAATCCGCCCTCCCGCTGATTGTCATTTACGCCCTGGTGACCGTACTGAGCATTCTGGGGGGCACCCTGACCAAATTCCTGGCAAACCGCGGGTGGAGCCTGAACAAGGTCAGGAAAATCTCCATGCTCATCTTTGCCTGCTGCGTGGTTCCCGTGATCTTCGTCCAGTACTTTGACATGTGGACCATCGTAGCCGTATTGGGGCTGGCGGGAGGCGCGCACCAGGCGTGGTCCGCCAGCGTGTACACGCTGGGTTCCGATATGTTCCCGAAGTCGGACGTGGCGTCCATCACCGGCCTTTCCGGCATGGCGGGGCAGATCGGCAGCGTGCTGTTCCAGACGGCGGTGGGCCTGACCCTGTCCTGGTTCGCCGCGCAGGGCAATGCCTCCCATGGGTACGACATCATCTTCATGGTCTGCGGAAGCGCCTACCTGGCGGCATTCGTCATCTTCAGCCTGATCATCCCCAACATCAAGATGGTGGCTCCCGGAGAAAACTGATCTTTCAGGGCATTTTCTTTCCACGGGATGGATACGGCGTCCCGGAAAGTGAACATGCCCGGAGGCATGGCGGAGCGTGAATCCGGGGCCTTCCGGAGATGTAATGACGGCGTGCGGGAAATGAATCCCCACGCCATCATTATTGAATTATGTCTATTACAGTTACCACTCCGGAAGGCCGGAACGTTGAATTCAAGGACCAGCGGGGGCCGACCTGCGGCCTTTACGCCCTCTCCTTTGTCCTGGAATATCTTTATGATATTAAAATCCCCGCCACGGCAGACGGGGACAAAACCAGGGAATCCCTGAGAAGCAGATTTAAAAAGGACGGGAAAACCGTTATTGGAGAATTATATGAAGCTACTCCGGCCATGGCGGATTATATCAAGACTCTGGAGGCCGCCAAAATCAATTGCCAGTCTGTTCCATGTGACGTCACCGCCATCATTGAAACGCTG
This sequence comes from Akkermansia muciniphila, assembly GCF_040616545.1. Taxonomy (NCBI): domain Bacteria; kingdom Pseudomonadati; phylum Verrucomicrobiota; class Verrucomicrobiia; order Verrucomicrobiales; family Akkermansiaceae; genus Akkermansia; species Akkermansia muciniphila. The sequence goes on from NZ_CP156688.1 coordinate 2,453,862, forward strand.
AATGGCGGAGGCCTCTGCATGATTCCTTTCTGCGTGGACGCCTCCGGCAACCCCGATAATTCAGGAATTCACGCTCATTGGTGTGTTGTGCAGAAGAATGTGGCCCATGCGTCCATGAAATTGGCGGACACCTTCCATTGGGGCGCAAAATTCCTATTTGACCTGGATGTTTTGCAAACCAGCAATAACGCCATTCAGGACGTGCCGGAATCCTGGTGGGGCAAAGACAAGGACAGCACCGCCCTGGAGTATTATTCCTGTGACTCGGAACAGAGCACGACGGCCGTTGATTCCCTAGGGGCAACCCATCAGCTCAAGCCCGGTTCCGTCAAGAAAATTCCGGCAACCGCCCTCAGCCAGAAGCTGGCTGGACAGATGCTGGTTTTTACCAAGTAGGTTAGCGCCGCAGCGGATGGATTTTCAGGAATCCGTAAACGGAAAACGGGCGGTCCCTTTCATGTAGGGGACCGCCCGCAAGTGGTTTTATCCGGATGTTCCGGAGATTTTTAGCCGACGCGTTCCACCTTTACGGAGTGGGCCTGGCCGTTGATGACGATGGTCAGGTCACGGGAGCCGGAGGGGCCGCTTACCTGGGCGGTGATGCCGTTATCAATGACGGTCATGGACGGCGCAGTTGCGGGTGCCGGGGCGGGAGCGGTATTCACCTGCACGGGGGCTTCTTCCTTCGGTTCCGGCTTCTTGTAGAAGTCTTCCACCTGCTGCGGGAACATGGCGTAAATCACGCAGTGTTCGTCGTCCGTGGGAAGTCCCTTTTCCGCAAGCTTCTTGCGCAGGTCTTCCATGCCGGGCTTGATCAGGTCCGCCGGGCGGCAGGTGATCGGTTCCTTGCCCATCTTTTCCGCGCAGAGCTTCTGCACTTCCGGGTCTACCGGGGCCGGGGTGCGGCCGTAGTAGCCCAGGGCGATGTCCGCCGCCTGGGGCGTGATGTTCTTCCAGCGGCCGAACTTGACGTTCAGCATGGACTGCACGCCCACAATCTGGGAGGTGGGGGTGACCAGCGGAATCCAGCCCAGGGCCTTGCGGACCACGGGGATTTCCGCGAACACTTCTTCAAACTTGTCTTCCATGCCCTGTTCCTTGAGCTGGGTGCGGAAGTTGGAGAGCATACCGCCGGGCACCTGGTAGCGGAGCGTGTCGGAGTCCACCACCTCGTTGCGGTGGGAGGTGAACTTGCCCAGGCTTTCATAGACGGGCTTGAGCATTTCGGAAACTTCAATCAGCTTGTCCGTATCGTAATCCGGCTTGCGGGGATTGCCGTTCAGCAGGGCGAGCATGCGCAGGCAGTCCGGCTGGCCCGTGCCGTTGGCGAAGGGGGAGATGGAAACGTCGCAGGCGTCCACCCCGGCGTCAATGGCGCTGAGGTAAGTGGAGGCGCCGAGGCCCGCGGTGTCATGCGTGTGGATCCAGACGGGGATGTTCAGGTCCTTCTTCAGGGCGCTCACCAGTTCATGGGTGACATACGGGGGAATGAGGCCGGCCATGTCCTTGATGACGATGGCGTCCGCCCCCATGTCCGCCAGTTCGCGGCCCATGTCCACGAAGCTCTGCGTGGTGTGCACGGGGGAGGTGGTGTAGCAGATGGTGCCGTGGGCCTGGGCTCCGGCCTTCTTGGCGGCGCGGATGGAGGTTTCCATGTTGCGCGGATCGTTCACGCAGTCGAAAATGCGGAAGATGTTCATGCCGTGCTTGGCGCTCATGGCCACGAAGGCTTCCACCACGTCGTCCGCGTAGTTGGTGTAGCCCACGATGTTCTGGCCGCGCAGGAGCATCATGTGCGGCGTCTTGGGGGCGGCCTTCTTCAGGGCGTCCAGGCGGTCAAAGGGCCACTCCTTCAGGAAGCGCAGTCCGGCGTCAATAGTGGCGCCGCCCCAGGTTTCCAGGGCGCTGAAGCCCATGGAGTCCAGAATGGGGGCGATGGGCAGCATGTCTTCCGTCTTCATGCGGGTAGCTGCCAGGGACTGGTGCCCGTCGCGCAGAACGGTGCAATTGAATGTAACAGGATTCATTATTTAGTTAACTATTGTTAAAAATTGAAGAGGTGGCTTCTTGAGGTTGATTTTCTCACAGCCTCCCTTTCAGGTCAAGCGTACAACAGCGGATTCACCGGAAGAACTACTGGACCGGAGCCATGAGCCGCGCCAGGTTGCAGAGCATCTTGAAGCCCAGGGATTTGTTGTTGTAATCCTCCAGGGATTCTCTTTTGGAGGAGGAAAAATCCTTCTCCAGCATGGCTTTCACCTCCGCGCAGGCGGAGGGGGAATGGAGGACGGCCGTGATTTCAAAATTCAGGGCCAGGGAACGGTTGTCCAGGTTGGCGGTGCCCACGGTGGCTATGTCGTCGTCCATCAGGATCACCTTCTGGTGCAGGAACCCCTTCTGGTAGGCCCAGACCTGGATGCCGTACGTATCCAGATCCCGCAGGAAGGTGAAGGAGGAGAGCTTCACCAGGATATGATCCGCCCGCTCCGGGCGCAGGATGCGCACGTCCACATTCCGCAGGGCGGCGGCCTGGAGGGCGGCCATGACCCCTTCGTCCGGAACGAAATAGGGGGTGGAGATCCAGAGCCTTTCCCGGGCTCTGTTCGCCAGGGCGATGATCGCGGTTTTCCAGGCGGGAATGACGTCTGCGGGGCCGGAGGGCAGGATGAGCACGGTTTCATCCTCCCGCTGGGGAGTGATCTCCCAGCAGAGGCGGGGAAGGGAGGAGGGGCCGCATTTCAGCATGGCCCAGTTCCAGTCTTCCAGAAAGCTGATCTGCGTCTGCTGGACGGAAGGCCCCTCAAGCTGGACAAACGTGTCCCGCCAGTAGCCCAGAGCCCCCTTGCCCAGATACTCCCGCCCGATGTTCATGCCGCCGATGAAGGCGGTGGTCCCGTCCACCACCACCAGCTTGCGGTGGTTGCGGAAGTTCAGCCGCAGGATGTTGCTCAGGAAATGGCGTTTCCCGTTGAAAGGCTCAATATTCACTCCTGCCCTGCGCAGGGCGGAAATGTAGCCGGGGGGGAGTTTGTGGGAACCGATTTCATCATACAGCACGTAAATGCGGATGCCGTCCCTGGCGCGTTCAATCAGCAGGTCTTTCAGGTTCTGCCCTACGGAATCATTCTTGATGATGAAGAATTCAATCAGAATGTAATGCTCCGCCTTTAGAATAGCGTCGTAAATGCGCGGGAAGGCGTGGTCCGCGTCAATAAGCAGGCGGCAGGAATTGCCGCGGCAGACGGGCAGGCGCACGATGTTGGAAAGCGTGTGCATGATCTTTCCGGCCGTATCGGAAGCATGGACGGCATACGGAGCCATGCAGTTCGTGATTTTGTCCGTCAGTTCCCCCCATGTGGATTCGGGGTCCGTCTGTTTCCGCCGCGTTTCCACATACCCGCTGAACCTCCGGCGCCCCAGGATCAGGTAAAAGGGAACCGCTATGTACGGAAAGGCCAGCAGGGAGATGAGCCACGCGATGGTTCCCTGCGGCGTGCGCGTGTGGAGCAGGGCCGGAATGAGGCAGAAGGCGCCTGCAATGTGGCAGAGGGCGGCAAATCCCAAATATGGCTCTTCAGGGATGATCATGGAAAGGAAACCGGAAAAAATAGGGAAGGAGGAAACAGTGAAAAGGCTGGCTTTTGAGGCTGGAGATGATACTAAAGTGGCGCATGCTCGTATTATCACGGGTCCAGTAATTAGAAAAGCGTAATTTAAGGGGATGAAGCAGTATTTGGCACTTTTGGAGGATGTTCTGACCAACGGGATGGGGCGGGAAGACCGCACCGGAACGGGCACCATCGGCGTGTTCGGGCGGCAGAGCAGGTATGACCTGCGCGACGGATTCCCATGCCTGACCACCAAGAAGCTCCACCTGCGCTCCATCATTTACGAACTGCTCTGGTTCCTGAAAGGGGAGACCAACATCAAGTTCCTGAAAGACAACGGCGTCAGCATCTGGGATGAATGGGCTGACGAGAACGGGGAACTGGGGCCCGTATACGGCGCGCAATGGCGCTGCTGGCCGGGGAACGACGGCAAGCCCATTGACCAGATTGCCAGGCTGATTGACGGTCTTAAGAACAATCCGTGGTCCCGGCGCCACATCGTCAGCGCGTGGAACGTGGCCCTGGTGAATGACATGGCGCTCCCTCCGTGTCATTCCCTGTTCCAGTTTTGCGTGATTCCCGCCCAGCCGGGGGAAGAGAAGCACGGGCTTTCCCTCCAGCTTTACCAGCGCAGCGCGGACCTCTTCCTGGGGGTGCCGTTCAACATAGCCTCCTACGCTTTGCTTTTGCTCATGGTGGCGCAGGTATGCGGGTATGAGGCGCGGGAATTCATCCATACCTTCGGGGACCTGCACCTGTACCGGAACCATCTGGACCAGGCGCGGGAACAGCTCTCCCGCACGCCGCGCCCCCTGCCGGTCATGAAACTCAACCCGGAGGTGAAAACCATTGACGGGTTCCGGTATGAAGATTTTGAACTCGTGGGGTACGATCCCCTGCCGCACATCAAGGCGCCCATTTCCGTTTAACCTTCCATCCTTTCATTCATCATGTCCCAGCCCGTCACCTACACAGGAGTGGTCGCCATGGCTCCCGGCCGCGGCATCGGCTACCGGGGAACTTTGCCCTGGCACCTGCCGGACGATCTCAAGACCTTCAAGCGCATCACGACGGGCCATCCCGTGCTGATGGGCCGCAAGACCTATGAGAGCATCGGTAGGCCCCTCCCCGGCAGGCAGAACATCGTGCTGACCCGTGACCCAGCCTGGACGGCGGAAGGGGTGCAGGTGATCCATTCCGTGGAGGAACTGGAACGTCTGGAACTGATGGACCCGGAGGTGATGGTCATCGGCGGGGCGGAAATCTTTTCCCTGATGATGCCGTTCATGTCCCGCATGTGGGTTTCCAAAGTGAAGGAGGAATATCCGGCGGACACCTTTCTCCCCCCGTTTGAGGACAAGCTGAAGCACGGTTCCCTGAAGGAACGGTTTGAAGGCTTTGACCTGTTTCTTTATGAGTGAGGAGCCTGTTTGCGGCGTTTAACCAACAGGGCGGCCGTGGGCCGTCCTTGCCGGAGGAATAATGGAGCTGCGCGGAAAACCGCGCCTGCACTGTTCATTTCCCTGCCGTGTTCGGGTAAGGCGGTTGAAAGCTTATATGTACCTTGTCTCCCGTTTTCAGGACCATGTCCTTCTTCTTGCCCTGATGCATGAAACGGAATTTACCCGGGCGCGAGGCCGTTGCTGCGGCCGTGATGCGGCCGTTTTTCCATGACAGGTCAACGGTAAGGCCCCCGCGGGTACGGAGCCCCGTAGCGGAACCCTCCGCCCATGAGTCCGCCAAGGCCGGAGCAAGCAGGATCACGCGGTAGCCGTTCTGCTCAATCTGGCTCTGAACCAGGCACTGGGCCAGGCCGGATGTCATGCCGAAGTTTCCGTCAATCTGGTAGGGCGGATGCATGTCGAACAGGTTGGGATTAATGTATTGCTTCAGCAGCGTGTAGATGCGTTCCTCCGCGTCGTTGCCGCAGCCGAGCGTGGCGTACATGTTGATCAGCCACGCCGTGCTCCAGCCGGTGCGTATGCCGCTTTTTCCGGCAAAGCGGCGGCGGTAGTCGGCTGACGCCCTGACGGCGGCGGCATATTTGGGGGTGTTGAGAACGTCCCATTCATTGCCGGGAAAGAGGCCGTAAAGATGGCTGATATGGCGGTGCCCCTTCTGGGCTTCCTCAAAAGGTTCCTGCCATTCCATGATGCGGCCGTCTTTTCCGATGGCCGGCTGGGGGATACGGGGCAGGAACTGGCGTGCTCTGGCCAGCGTGGGCGTGCTGACTCCCAGCTCCCGGCACGCAAGGATGTAATGGCGCAGGGATTCCCGGCCCAGCAGAAGGTCATGGGAACATCCGTTGGAGATGGAAAGGGAAACTTTTTTTCCGGTTTCGTCCTGGACTCTGAAGACGTTTTCCGGAGAGGTGGCGGGGCCGGAAATGTAGCGGCCCTTCTTGTCCTTCTGGAACCAGGACATGATGAACCGGGCATTGGACTCCAGAAGGGGAAGGCATTTTCTCAGGAATTCCCTGTCTCCCGTAAATCGGTAGCTGTCCATCAGGTGGGCGCAGGCCCATGCGCCGTTCATCAGGCTGGAAGCGGATTCCGGGGCGCTGCCGGAAAAGTAGGTGTTCTTCCAGCAGTCCACATTGTGCGCAAAGCAAAAACCGTCAAGTTTCAGAAAGCGGGCGAATTGTTCCCCGGAAGGCTGGAGGCTCAGCACAAAATCAAGGAAAGGGCGGTGGTACTCCCCGAGTCCGGTGACGTCCGTAGGCCACTGGTTCATCTGGCAGTTGATGTTCAGAAAGAAACACCCCCTCCAGGCGGCGTTGAGCTCTGGATTCCACAGCCCCTGCAAGCCGCAGGGCAATGCTCCGGGGCGTGTGTTGGCGAGGATGCAGTAGCGGCCGAACTGGAAGAGCTGTTCAACCAGGTCCGGGTCTTTGCCTCCTTGCTTGACCAGTTCGATGCGTTCGGGAGTGGTTTTCCCTGCAATTCCTGCGGGAGTGTCCCCGATGTCCACCTGGCAGCGCATCATGCGTTCTGAAAAATAGCTGGCCGTTTCCTGTTCAAGCTTCTTCCAGCCGGCCTTGGAGGCTGCCTCCAGGATGTTCCGGTTAAGGGCTTCGAGATCGTTTTTCAGGGGTGTATCCGGCTTCCGGCTGTTGTAATCTGTCTTGGTGGAGGAGAGAACGAGTAATTCTCTGCAATGGTCCGCCTTGAAAACGCCGTTATCCATGGAGCCTTTCCCGTCCAGAACCTGCACCTGGACGGTATTCTCAAAACGGGTTCCCCCGTTATGCCCCTGGCCCCGGAGCGTCCAGCCGTCTTTGGAGGGGGTGATGACGGATTTTTTATCCGGGTGGCGCAAGGTGAGGGTAAGGGTGCAGCCGCCGGGCCGGGAGCAGGTCACGCGGTAGGCGATGCAGTCCGTGCGCGGGGCGGCAATCAGTTCCGTCTTCAGCGCTCCGTCCGAAAAACGGACGTCCATCCGGGCCTTTCCATGCTTCATATCCAGCTTTCTGGAAAAAGAGGTGGAAGGCGGGAGATCCTGCCAATGGACATCAAGCAGCCCTCCCTGCTGGTAACTGCCGGAGACGGGCTGGTTCATGTGTATTTTTTTACGGAAGGTTTCTTCCGCCTTTTTATAATCCCCCCGGGCGCATAATTCCCTGGCCTCCTTCAGGGCTTCTGCGGCTCCCTCCCTGGGTTTGACCGGCTGCTTGGCAAAAATGCTTTCTTCATTGAGGACGAGAATTTCCGAGGGAAACTCTCCATAGGAGAGGGCTCCCAGCCTGCCGTTGCCCACGCCGTAGCCCTGCGTCCATATTTTCGCGGGTTCCCGGGCCGTGACTTCCATGGGGGCCGGGGCGGCGGAGACCTGGATGGCTGTTGGAACCAGGGCGATCAGGCTGGACAGAATCCATTTCATGGTTAAACATATTAATTCTGAAAGACAGGCAGGCAAGATAATAAGACCGGCATTCCTTCTCCGGATGCGGGGCAATCCTGCTGATTTTATGCGTGGTGTCATGGAAACGGTAGTTCATGCGGGCATAACTACCGGAAAAAAAGGGACGGAGCGGGCTGGCCGCTCCGTCCCCGGATGAGAAATTCCTGCGGTTCCGTCAATCCGCTTTACGGGTGAACAGGGCCTTCACCCATTCACGGTAGCGCTGGAACATGGCGTACAGCGCCGGAATGAACAGGATGCCCACCAGCGTGGCGAGAATCATGCCGTAGAAGGTGGAGATGCCGATGGCCTTGCGGCTGGCCGCGCCCGCTCCGGAGGCAATGACCATGGGGAACACCCCGATGATGAAGGAAATGGCCGTCATCATCACGGCGCGGAAACGCTGCCGGGCCCCTTCCAGGGCCGCCTCCTGGATAGGCACGCCGCGCTCCCGCTCCATCTTGGAGAACTCCACCATCAGGATGGCGTTCTTCCCGGCCAGGCCCACCAGCATCACCAGCCCAAGCTGGGCGTAAATGCTCAGGGGCGTGTTGCAGATGATCAGGCCGAGCAGGGCGCCCAGCAAGGCCACGGAGACGGAGACGATGACGGAAATGGGCACCGTCCAGCTCTCATACTGCGCCACCAGGAACAGGTAGCCGAAGAGCAGGGCCATGCCCATCAGCAGCACGATCTTGCCGTCATTCTGGCGTTCCTGATAGCTCATGTCCGTCCAGGTGATGGAATAATTCTCCGGCAGCGGAAGGGCCTCAATCTGGTTCATCAGCTCTCCGCTGCTGACGCCGGGCCTGGCCTGGGCGGTCACTTCCGCAGACATGAGCTGGTTGAAGCGGGATATCTGCCGCGGTCCGACCATGTAGGACAAGGTGGCTACGGAGCTGATCGGCACCATCTGGCCCTGGTCGTTCTGGATGTAGGTGTTCATGATGTCGTTGATGCTGGTGCGGTCCTCCGCCGCGGACTGCATCTTCACCTTGAACGTGTAGCCGATCAGGTTGAAATCATTAATGTACATGGAGGCCAGCTTGCTCTGAAGCGTCGTGAAAATGCGGTTCACGGGCACGTGCATGCTCTGCGCTTTTTCACGGTCAATGTTCAGGAAAAGCTGGGGCGTGTTCGCCTCATACGCGCTGCGGGCGAACATGGTGCCGGGGAGCTTGTTGATCTTGTCCAGCAGGTCGTTCGTCACGCGTTCCAGGTCCTTGGGCGTTTCCTCCCCGCTGGCCTGGAGCATGAAGGAGACGCCGCCCGTCAGGCCCAGCCCCATGATGGCGGGGGGGCTGAACACGGTGGCCTTGGCCGCCGGAATCTCATCGCACAGGATGGAGGCCTTCTGCATGATGGAATCCAGGGAAAGCTCCGGAGTCTTGCGTTTGTCCCAGGGGTCAAGCTGGGCGATGCACATGCCCAGGTTCTCCCCGTTGCCGCCCATGAAGCTGAACCCGGAAGTGGAGGAAACCTGGCGCACGCCGGGAATGCTCATGAGCTTCTGTTCCGCGCTGCGCATGGCCTGTTCCGTGCGGCCCAGCGTGGCGCCCGGCGCCAGCTGGATGTCGCAGAAAACGGTGCCTTTGTCTTCCGGGGGGAGGAAGGACTTGGGAACGGTCTCAAACAGCTTCCAGTTGCCGACCAGGACGGCGGCCAGCAGAATCAGCGTGAGCCAGGCGCGGCGCACCATGATGCCGGCGCATTTGATATAGCTCTTGCGCGCCCATTCCAGCGTGGCGTTGAAGGGGCGGAAGGGGCTGAACCTGCTCTGCTTCTTCTTTTTCTTCTTCAGCAGCAGCACGCACAGGGCGGGGCTGAGCGTCAGGGAATTGATGGCGGAAAGGCACAGGGCCACGCACATGGTCACGGAGAACTGCATGTAAATGTTCCCCACCATGCCGCCGAAGAAGGCGATGGGCACGTAAATGGCCACTGTCACCAGCGTGGTGGCGATGATGGCCCCCGTGATCTGGTGCATGCTCTTCTTCGTAGCCTCCTCCGGGGACAGGTCCTCCGTCTCCAGAATGCGCATGGTATTCTCCACCACAATGATGCCGTCGTCCACCAGGGAGCCGATCACCAGAATCAGGCCGAACATGGTCAGCACGTTGATGGAAAAGCCCAGAGGCAGCAGGATGGCGAAGGTGCCGATCAGGGAGACGGGAATGGCGAGCGCCGGAATAAGGGTGGCGCGCCAGTCCTGAAGGAACACGTACGTGATGCCCACCACCAGGATCAGGGCGATGATGAGCGTTTCCACGATTTCCGCCATGGTGGCGGAGATATACTGCGTGGGGTCGTAGCTGACGACGTAGCTCACGCCGTCCGGGAAGCGTTCCTGCAACTTCACCAAGGTATCCTTCACGCCGTTCATGGCTTCCAGGGCATTGGCGTCGTCCAGGCGGTATACGGCCATGTTCACGGAATCCTCCCCGTTGTTGCGGCTGCTGCCCGTGTAGGTTTCCGCTCCCAGCTCAATGCGGGCGATGTCGTCCAGCCGGGTGACGTGGCCGTCCTGCCCGGTGCGGACGATGATCTTGCTGAACTCCTCCACGGTTTGAAGCCGTCCGGTGACGTTCACCTTATACTGGATGAAATTGTTTTCCCCTTCCGAGCCGATGGACCCGGCGGCGGCCTGCACGTTCTGCGCCTTGATGGCGTTGGATACGTCCTCCGGCGTAATGTTCAGGGCGGACATGCGCAGGGCGTCCAGCCAGATGCGCATGCTGTAATTCTTTTCCGGCATCAGGTTGACGGCGGAGATGCCCGGCACGCGGGCAATCTCATCCTTCACCCTGGACTTGACGAAGTTGTTCAGCTCCAGGGAGCTCATGCTGGTGGACCGGAAGGCGAAGAACCCCAGGATGTCCGAGGAGCGCTTCCGTATCTTGATGCCCTGGTCCGTTACCTCCTTGGGCAGCTTGTACTCCACCCGCTTCAAGGCGTTCTGGACGTTCACCATGTTGATGTCCGAGTCCGTGCCGCTCTTGAACGTCAGGGAAAGGGAATAACCGCCGGTGTTGTCAGACTTGGAGGAGAAATAAAGCAGGTTCTCCAGCCCGTTGAGTTCTTCCTCAATGGGGGAGGCCAGCGTCTCCATCACCACCTGGGCGCTCGCACCCGTGTAGGTGGCCTGCACGTTGATGCTGGTGGGGGCGATTTCCGGATACTCCGCAATGGGCAGCTGCTTCAGGCAGATGCCGCCCGCCAGAATCATCAGGATGGCGATGACGATGGCGAATTTGGGGCGTTTGATAAACAGGTCCGCAATCATGGAAGAATCAGTTTTGAGCGGAATACACCGGATTCACCTTGGCGCCGGGGCGCACCTTGTGCATGCCGTCGATGATGATGACTTCCCCTTCCTTCACGCCGGAGCTGAAGCACTGTTCATTATTGACCGTATTGCCCAGCGTGACGTCGCGGCGTTCCACCACGCCCTGGTCATTCACCACGTAAACGTAGCTCTTGTAGGCGTCATGCATCACGGAGGAAATGTTGGCCGCCGGGAAGCGGTCCACATTCTTCTTGGAAAGATTCACCGTGACCACGCCGCCGGGCGTCAGCACGTCTTCCGGATTGGGGAACTTGGCCCAGACGTTCAGGGTGTCCGTAGTCGGCTGGACGGTATTGTCCGTCATGAAAACGGTGCCCGGCTGGTCGTACGCCTTGCCGTTGGCAAGGTTGACGGACACCAGGGCCTCCTTCTTCATCTTCTCCTGGGTGCCGAACAGGGAAAGGAAATCGCGTTCGCTGATGGGGAACTTCACGTACACCTCGTCAATGCCCGTGATGGTCACCAGGGAACCGGAGGTGGGAGTGATGTAGTTGCCCGTGGAAAAAGTGACGCGGCCCGTGCGGCCTGTGATGGGAGCCGTGAGCTTGGTGTAATTAAGGTCGTCCTTCGCTACCGTGATGGCGGCGTCTGCGGACTGTATCTCCGCTTCCAGGGCGTGCATGGTGCTCTTGGCGTTTTCCACCGTATCCATGGAAACGGACTTGGAGGCCAGCAACTTGTTATAGCGTTCAAAGCTGTTCCTGGCGTAAAGCAGCTTGGCTTCCAGCTGGGCCTTCTTGGCTACCGCTTCCTCCACGGCCGCCTTGTAGCGCGTGTCTTCTATCTCGAAAAGGAGGTCTCCCTTCTTCACCACCTTGCCTTCCCGGAAACGGGTGGCGACGATGTTGCCGGAAACGCGGGGCTGTACGGTCACCCGGTCAATGGACTCCACCTGGCCGATGTACTTTTTGTTCACCGCGCTGTCGATGGCGGTCGCTTTCTCGACAAGTACGGTGCTCGGCTTGGCAACTTTTCCCGGGGCGCCCTGGGAGTAACCCGGCGTCAGGAGGGAAAAAAGCAGGCCGGAGGCGGCCAGCAGGCGGAGGGGAACCTTCCGTTCATGCGTGTATTTTTTCATATGGCGTTATTGATGGTAAACGTGGTTGTAAAGGGTATTCAGCGTGCGGCAGAAATTTTCCCTGTCCTCCTCCGTCAGGATGCTGAACAGGGACTCCAGCCGTTTCTTCATGCCGTTGCGGAGCTGGTGGAACTTGGATTCCCCTTCCTCGGAAAGGCGGATGCACAGGGAGCGCCTGTCCCGCGGATTCTCCTTGCGGTCAAACAGGCCTTTCTTCACCATGCTGTCCACCAGCAGGGAGGTGGAGGGGACGCTCATGCGGAGATGGTGGGCCAGCGTTTTCAGGGGAATGCCTTCATGGCGGTCCGTCATCAGCCGGTTCAGGGCTCCTAGGGCTTCCATCTGGCGGACGGAAAGCCCCATGATCTTCTGGTAGTGGTTCTGGTCCACTTCATTCAAATTATCCCTTTTAAACTGATAGAGAATGGTTTCAAATTTATGAACGGAAGTGGTGATATCCACGGCAGGTTGAAGCATGTGGCTGTTATGTCAAAACTTGTTAACTGTTGTCAAACTAAAACAAATAATGTTGAGGATTTGTTACTGTTTTTTAATAATCGGGAAAATGAAAGCTCCTATTCCATTACCATACAAACCGCCGGCAGTTGCGAAAGTTGCAAAAAAAGTCTTTTTCTCTTGTCACTGGAGATAAAGGCATGTATAAGCATCCCCGTCCTCGCCGCAAGGCACGGACAGCATCCAAGGTCAGGGAGCGGTAGCTCAGTTCGGTTAGAGCGCCAGCCTGTCACGCTGGAGGTCGCGGGTTCGAGCCCCGTCCGCTTCGCCACCTTGTTCAAGAGAATAGCCGCCTCCGGGCGGCTTTTTTGTGCCCGGGGCTATCCGGTTCACTGGAATTTGTCCGTTCCACCATTTTTTCCCAGAGCGCGTCCGGCTGGGAGTGAAGGCCTTCCCGATCTTCACATGAAAAACAATCCACGGCATGTAGAGGACATGTTCACTTTTTCATTACGGTCAGGAATTTGTAAGGAGCAAGGGGCCCTTGCTCCAGCAGCACGGCCATCAGGAATCACGGGGAGGGGACAATACCCGCGGTTTGCATAAAAGGCATCCAGATGGGAGCGGAGGTTTGGTTAGCGCCTCTTTCAGATTCACTCACCCCGCAGGCTTCAAGCTTTGCTTTCCGTCCAACCGGGCGTGCCCGGTTTCCCGGTCTTCGCGTGAAATGCTCCTTTCTTTTCCTTTCGGAAAAATCACTCCTTCCCGCGGAGCAGGGGACCATGCTTGATTTCACAACTCCCTTCCTGCATGATGCCCGCATGATTTTGGAACTGCACTCCCCGCTGGACATGCACCTTCACCTCAGGGACGGCGATATGCTGAAACTGGTCGCTCCCCTGAGTTCCGCCTCCTTTGCCGGGGCGGTCATCATGCCCAACCTGGTTCCCCCCGTGGCGGACGCGGATGCGGTGCAGGCCTACCGCCGGCGTGTGGTGGACGCGTGCGGAGGCGACGTCTTCCAGCCGTACATGACGGCCTTCTTCCGCTCCTACACGGAAGGGGAGCTGGCCCGGCTCAGGGAACTGGTCTTCGGCATCAAGCTGTACCCGGCGGGAGCCACCACGAACAGTGATGGAGGCGTGAAGGCCATGAAGGATGCGGAAGCCACCATGTCCATCATGCAGGAAATGGGCATTCCGCTGCTGGTGCACGGTGAAAGCCACGGATTCGTGATGGACCGGGAAGCCGAATTCCTGGACGTTTACCGGGACCTGGCCGCGCGCTTCCCCAGGCTGACCATCTGCATGGAGCACATCACCACCGCGTCCGCCGTGCAGCTGCTGGATGAATTTGAAAACCTGACGGCCACGGTAACCCTCCAGCACCTGCTCATCACGCTGGACGATGTGGCCGGGGGCATGCTCCGCCCCCATCTCTTCTGCAAGCCCATCGCCAAAAGGCCGGAAGACCGGGAAGCCCTGCTGAAAGCGGCTCTCTCCGGGCACCCGCGCCTCATGTTCGGCAGCGACTCCGCCCCCCATCCCATCCACGCCAAGGAAGCGTGTGGATGCGCCGCCGGCGTGTTCACCGCCCCCATTGCTTTGCCGCAACTGGCGGCCCTCTTTGAAAAGCATGATGCCCTGGACAAGCTTCAGGGGTTCGTTTCCGGCCATGCCTGCGCCGTGTACGGACTGACGCCGCCCGCCAAAACGGTGCGCCTGCAACGGAAGGAAATGCTGGTGCCAGACGCCTATGAAGGGCACGCCCAGAAAGTGGTGCCGATGGATGCCGGAGACGTCATTCCCTGGAGCCTGATGTAACGGGCTCTTCCGGCGGAAGATGACAGAACGCATTTTCAGGAAACCGTCTTTATACTGGATATTCCGGACGATCCGGCTACAATCCCTGCTCATGGATCGGATTCGCGTTTACACGGGTGGAGTAGCTTCCTGTAATGGTTATCTCTTCAAGACGAAGGATAACACTTACGTGGCGGTGGATGCTCCGTCCGGCTTCGCGGACTGGATATACTCCAAGAAACCCGATATCATCATTACGGATCTGCTCATCACCCACCAGCACTTTGACCATGTGGAGGACGCCTGCCGCATGCGCCAGATCTTCGGCTGCCGCATTCATGCCGGACAGCCTTACAGTGAAGACCTGACGCTGGAAAAAATGGCGCGGGACGCCTGGGGTCTTCCCCTCAACGTTCAGCCGTTTGTGGTGGATGAAGTGCTTACGCAGAACATTCACACGGCGGACTGGGGCGGCCTGCTGTGGCATCTGCACCAGGTGCCGGGGCACTCTCCGGACAGCATCGTTTACGACCTCCCGGATGAAGGAATCATGTTCGCGGGGGACGTCATCTTTGCCGGTTCCATCGGGCGCACGGACCTTCCGGGCGGAAACCTGCGGCTGCTGAAGCAGGGCATTGAAACAAAAGTGCTCAACCAGCCCGCCACCACCAGGATTTTCCCGGGGCACGGCCCGTACACCACCGTGAAGAATGAACTGCTGACCAATCCGTTCATCTCCTGACCACGGCTTCTGCGCCCGTTGCGCGGTGGCCGTGCTTTATTTTTAGCAAGCATACAAGATCAATGTTATTTTCAGAATTAGGTTTATCGGAACCCGTCTTGAAGGCGGTGGAGAAATGCGGTTATGAACATCCCACCCCCATTCAGGAGCAGGCCATCCCCATCATTCTGGAAGGCCGGGACCTCATCGGAGCCTCCCAGACGGGAACGGGAAAAACCGCAGCCTTTGCACTCCCCCTGCTGACCAAGCTGAAACCCATGGGCCAGCCCCAGATTCTGGTGCTGGAACCAACCCGCGAACTGGCGGACCAGGTGGCGGAAGCCTTTGCCGAATACGGTGAATACACCGGCCTGAAAGTGGCCCTGCTGTACGGCGGCGTGGGCTACGGCAAGCAGACGGAAGACCTGAAAAACGGGGCGGACATCGTGGTGGCTACCCCCGGGCGCCTGGTGGACCACTTCTACCGCGGCACCATGCGCTTCGGAGAAGTCAAGGCCCTGGTGCTGGATGAAGTGGACCGCATGCTGGACATGGGCTTCCTCCCCATTGTCCGTAAAATCATCAACCTCTGCCCGTGGGAGGGCAGGCAGACCCTCTTCTTCTCCGCCACCATGCCTCCGGTCATCGCCGGATTTGCCAAATGGTGCCTCACGGACCCGGCGGAAGTGGCCATCGCCCGCCGGGAAGTGGCCGCTACCATCAACCACGCCATTTATCCGGTGGCCCTGGACCAGCGGGACGAACTGCTGCTGGGCCTCCTCAAGGGAACGGACTTCCATTCCGTCATGATCTTCACCCGCACCCGCAAGGAAGCGGACTCCGTATGCGGCATGCTGAAAACCAACGGCTACCGCGGGGAAGTGGCTGTCATGCACTCCGACATTCCCCAGAAGGAACGCATGGAAGCCCTCAAAGGCTTCAAGGGCGGTAAATATGACATTCTGGTGGCCACGGACGTGGCCGCGCGCGGCATTGACATCAGCGGCGTGACCCATGTCATCAACTACCGTGTTCCGGAAAATGCGGAAGACTACGTGCACCGCATCGGCCGTACCGGCCGTGCCGAAGCCACGGGGGACGCCTTCACCATCATGACGGCGGATGAAGTGGACTTCGCCACGGCTGTGGAAAACTTCATCGGGAAGCCCATTGAACGCAAAAAACTGGACGGCTTCGACTACACGTACACCGCCCTGCTGGAAGACGAGCCCGTCAAATCCGTCCGCAAAGTCAAGCACGCGAGCCCCAAACGCCGCAGGCGCTAAAGGGGGCGGACAAGGTCTCTCTGCGGGAATGACAATCATCCCATGCGCATCCTTGCCATAGACCCGGCCATCCGCAACACGGGTTATGCCGTGGTGGAGGGAGACCATCGCCGGGCATGCGCGCTGGACTACGGCACGCTCTCCATTCCCCGTAGCGTGTCGCAATCAGGTTGCCTGCTCGCCATCAAACAGCATCTGGGCAACCTCATTGACAAATGGGAGCCGGATGAAATGGCGGTGGAACGCATCATCTACGTCCAGTCCCACCAGACGGCCATCACCATGGGAGCGGCCAAGGCGGCCGTGGTCATTGCCGCGGCGGAAGCCGGACTGCGCATCATGGAATACTCCCCTAAAAGCGTGAAACTCTCCGTCGTAGGGCGGGGGGCCGCTCAAAAAGCACAGGTCGCCTTCATGGTGCGGGCCCTGTTGGAACTCCGGGAAACGCCGGAATCCGATGCCGCCGATGCCCTGGCAATCGGCCTAACCCACCTCTACTCTGCGGACCCCTTGAAGGCCCACATGATGGAGAGGAAATACATTTAACAGTGATGAGAGTTTAGAGATGAGAGATTAGATTTCAATTCGCGGACTGCAAGTCCGAATTTTTTCACTAAACTCTCATCTCTACTCTCTCATCACTGATTCAACCCCTCAGGGCTTGAACGTCCTTCCTTTTCCGTCCTGCCACGCCTTGAGCAGGGAGGCGTACATCTTGTTGAGCTGTTCCAGGGAAGACACGCGGAACTCGACGGTATTCGTATTCGGGTAAGCCTTCGCGACGGTGGTATCCGGGTCGATACTTCCTCCCGTCGCCCTGTTGACGGCGCCGGAACCGAGCTCCTTCGCCCGGTCGGTCACATTCTTGATGGCATTGATGCCTGAATTCTGCCCCAGCGTCTCCAGATAATAAAACTTGGTGGGCGTATTCCCCAGGGTAATCAACGTCACTTCATACACCATGCAAGCGTTGTCCAGAATATACTTGTGCTGGGCCACCGCTACAATCCGGCTGAGATGTACCACAAATTGCCCTTCTGGAAAATTGCCAATCCAGAACTGGCTCTGGTTGTAATCATCCGTAGATTGAGTAGGGCCCCCCGTCTTGGACTGGGCGGAAAGCGGAGCCGTAGCACAAACGCAGAGCGCTAAAGCGGAAAGTAAAAAACGTTTCATGGTTCTATTTAATATTAATCGTCAACCTGTGGGAAGAAAAAACTGGACAATTTTTTCATGCTTTATAAGCTGCAAAATATAGTTGGCTATTCTCTACCAGAATAACAAATATAAACTTTCTAGAGAAGATTTTTTAATATTAATGTAAACACGCTTTAATATGAATACGTATTTAAAATTTAATGGATACAAGTGTTTTTCAGGTGATGATGGATATGCAGAAGGATTTGAAATTATAAAATCTATCAATATTATTATTGGAGCGAATAATTCAGGAAAATCTAGACTTATAGATTTCATTGAATCTCTACATAAAAATGGCAGTGATAAAAAATTAAAAAATTTGAAAATTTATAGGAAATTTTATAGGGGGAAAAATGATATAGACCATCTTTTTCCTGGTTGGTCCGGAGGATGGGTAGATTATTGTAGACAACTTTTACCTCAGACTTATGAGGCAATTTATTCACATGAAGGGAGAATAATAAGTTTTGATGGAACAGAAGAATTAATAAAGGATACTCTGGCCAGAAGATATTCTTGGAAAGAAGAGGAAATAGATAAAGCTGTTTTAGAAGTGAAAAAAAAATTGAGTGAATCTTCCGATTTTTTTCCAAATCGAAGAGATTTATGGCCCAGTGATAATTTTTTTAAAAGGATAGATGCTGAGAGAGATATAAAAAGAGAAAGGTCGGGTATTTGTGAAGATGGCTCAATAATTCCTCCCAAGTTGTTAAGTAATGGAACCGGGGCTACTGATATAATTCATAGATTTTTGCATCTTTCGGATGAAAAGTATCCAAGATTTATAATAACAGATTACTTATTAGATGCTGTAAATGAAATATTTCGACCTACAGGGTTGCAGTTTACAGAAATTTATCCTCAGCTCGACAAAGACAATTATTGGGAAATTTACCTTGGCCAAAAAGATAAAAATTTAATTCCTTTATCCGATTCTGGAAGTGGAATTAAAACTATTTTATTGGTTTTATTAAATTTAATTGCAATTCCTTGTTTAGAACAAAATTTAGAGAAAGATCTTTCTTCGTATACATTTGCTTTTGAAGAATTGGAAAATAATTTACATCCTACTTTATTAAGAAGTTTGTTGGTATACATAGAGAAGATGGCTTTATCTAAAAACGCTACTTTTTTCTTAACTACTCATTCTAGTATTGTTTTAGATATTTTTAATGGAAACGATTCAGCTCAAATTATCCATGTTTGGAATGACGGTAAACAATCTACAGTACGAACGGTTTCTAAATATATGGATAATATTGAAGTCATTAATAATTTAGGAGCAAAGCCATCAGATTTATTACAAGCAAATGGTATTATATGGTTGGAAGGACCATCTGATAGAATTTATATTAATAAATGGATAGAATTAATGAGTGATGGAGAACTTAAAGAATCGAGACATTATCAATGTGCATTTTATGGAGGAGCTCTTTTATCTCATAGTAATTTTAATGATCCTAATATAAAAGATGATGAAAGAGTAAAAATGTTAAAAATAAATTATAATGCCATTCTGGTAGGAGATGGCGATAGATTTAAAGGTGGTCCCCAAATTATTAAAAATAGATTGTTGAAAGCTAAGGAAGAATTGGAATCTATGGGAGGTATAGTTTGGGTTACAGAGGCGAAAGAAATTGAAAATTATATTCCTGGTTCAATTCTCTCTAAAATTTTTAGAAAAGATGGTCTTCCGAGCCCAAGTAAAAATGAACCGTTTTCAAAAGTTAAGACATCACGAAACAGAGTTATAGGTTATTTGCAAAAGCATGTGAAAGGGTTTGCTGAAAAAAATGATTTTGATAAAATTGATCTTGCAGAAAAAGTTATTGAATTAATGAGTCAAGATAATATGTCAGGTCGTTTTGATTGGTTTGACGAGATGGAAAGAATTTGTTCAAGAATAAGGAAATGGAATTCTCTACCTAATTTAGGTACCCCAATACTTAAAATAGATTAAATGAAGGTGAAATATTTGAAAATAAATATTAATATATTTCAAAAATTTATGTAGTCGCTATTATATATTCAAAGATAGTGGAAGTTGCCCATATCTAATTTTTACCATTTCTAATATTTTCTATAATGGTATAGAAATATGGCTAGGTTTGAAAGCAAAGATCAGAGATAGATGATATGAGAATTATAAAAAATATGTATCGTTCTAATGTAGTGGGAGGATAATCCAGAGAAAAGGGTTTGGAGCTGTATGAGGAGGAAATCGGTTTTTGGCTGCCCCAGTACGATACGGACCATCTAGAATCCAGTCTGGAGCACCGGAGTTTGTACTTATAGGTGGATAGTTTCCTGGCAATTTTAAACTGGATTGGCTGCTGAAATTCAAGAAGGAAATATGTGATAGGAATGTTAGAGAATTTCTTTAATTTCCAGATTAAAGAAAAGGAAAAAATAGTATTCCTTTAATGAATTTTTTGAATAATGATTCATCCATTGATGTACTTAAAGGGTAATAATCATGGGATAGAGATGTAACGATTGAAGTATATTTACTAAAGCTGCAATCATGGGAGCTGGCACTAAAACTTAGAAGAGCATTGTTGAGACATAAGAAAACCGCTTTTTCCAAATGCCGGGAAAAGCGGTTTCATTAAAAAAGATAGTGGAAGGTTACGGTTCTATGATGTTGAAGTTCCCATTGAACTTGTCCATGCATCCGATCAGCTCCTGGAATTTGTCCGCATTGCCTTCGATCTTGATCATGCCTTTGTCCAGGGCTTCCTTCAAGGGCACGGCCTGCATGGCAACGAGGGTGAAGTTGAGCTTGTCTCCGGTAATCACTGCGTCAGGGTGCTCCACCGGTTTTCCTTCGCGGTACATTAATACTTCATCCTCAAGCCAGAAGCCGTATGGTTTTCCGTTTTGATCTATCCAGTTGAATGCCAGTTTCTTCCCTTTGGATTTCTCGCTGTTCATGCTGATGCCCATGTAGTCAAACAGCATTTCCGGCGTCAGGTTGGACAGAATGTCCGTCGATACCAGGTTCAGGGGGTTTTTAAGCAGTCCGTTTCTCAGTTCGTAGGCACCTACGAGAAATTCATTGCGCCAGGGCCCCGATTCAGCCTGATAGCCAAGCTGTTCAAGAGCGTCCGCCGCCAGATTTCTTGCCTTGCTGTTTTGCGGATCGGCAAAAACCACGTGCTTTAACACCTCGGCCGTCCAGCGGTAGTCTCCCTTGTCAAAGGCTTTTTGGGCGTTGTCTATCATCTTGTCGGCCCCTCCCGCCAGTTCCACATAGCGCCTGGCCGCTTCCACGGGCGGCAGGGCATACAGGTTTGCCGGATTGCCGTCATACCAGCCCATGTACCGTTGGTAGATGGCTTTGGCGTTGTGGTTCAGCGTGCCGTAATAGCCCCGGAAGTACCATTGCTTGTCTATTTCCGGCGGCAGCTTGATCATTTCCGCAATTTCTACAGGCGTGTACCCTTTATTAATCAGATTCAACGTCTGGTCGTGCATGTATTTGTAGCCGTTGCGTTCCTTGGCCAGGAACTGGTTGATGCGTTCTTTTCCCCATCTGGGCCAGTGGTGCTGCGCAAACAAAACTTCCGTTTTGTCTCCGTAACGCTGAATGGCTTCATCAAGCGCCTTCCACCAGTTGCTTGCGTCCCGCACCTTGGCTCCTCTCAGAGTGTAAAGGTTATGCATGGTATGGGTAGCGTCCTCCGCGCTGCAAAGCGCCTTGAATTGAGGGAGGTACATCAGCATTTCAGAGGGAGCTTCCGTCCCGGGAGCCATCATGAATTCCATTTCCACTCCGTCTATGGTGCGTGTTTCACCTGTTTTGGTGATGGTATCAGTGGGCGGAATGACTGTAACGGTTCCGCTGGAGCTGGCGGTTCCCAGGCCGGAGCCTACGGTACCTTCCGGCCCTTTATTAAAGGGCGCCGCATACATGTACGTAGAGCGCCTCCCCATGGCGTTGCCCGCATAAACGTTTTCGGAAACGGCTTCTTTCAGGAATCCTTCCGGCGCCAGTATCTGCGTTTTACCGGATTTGACGTCCTGCTCGGATGCCACTCCCTTGACTCCTCCAAAGTGGTCCACATGGGAGTGCGAATATACAACTGCCTTGACCGGGCGTTTTCCTGCCTTCGGCTGCTCCACTTCCTGATAGTAGAGGTCAAGTCCCGCTTTTGCGGTTTCTTCTGAAATGAGAGGATCAATGATAATGAGGCCTTCCTTCCCTTCAATAATAGTCATGTTTGAAAGATCGAACCCGCGAATCTGGTATACGCCGTCCATGACCTTGAACAGCCCGCTTTTGGCATTGAGCTGGGAGACGCGCCATAAACTCGGGTTCACCGTGTCAGGGGCCGGTTTATCCTTGGTAAAGTCAAAGGAAGAGATGTCAAAGACCGTCCTCCCTTCCTTGTTTTTAATTTCCGGATCCTTGAGGGTTGCTATAAATCCCTTTTCCGCATTCTGAAAGTCCTGTTGGTCATGTTCATCCAGGCCATGGGCGCGGAGAAAGTTCTTGTTATATTCAATAGTGTGGCTTGTCGCCTTTTTGGGCTC
Source organism: Akkermansia muciniphila (assembly GCF_040616545.1). Classification (NCBI taxonomy): domain Bacteria; kingdom Pseudomonadati; phylum Verrucomicrobiota; class Verrucomicrobiia; order Verrucomicrobiales; family Akkermansiaceae; genus Akkermansia; species Akkermansia muciniphila. Next base: position 2,475,795 of record NZ_CP156688.1, read on the forward strand.
CTCTGCGCCATTGGCGCCCGGACCTCCCCATACAAGCATTGCCAGCAATATGGACGGAAAATAATTTATTGTTGTTTTCATGATCAGATTTTATTAACGGGACGTGAAAAGTAAAAAAGCGGCGAGTCCGCTGATTCACACTTTGTGAGAACAATAGACTTGATGCTAAAGAGCAGTGTTCGGAAAATGGCAGTATGTTACTATTTTGACTACCAGAGTTTTCCGGGTGGATAACAGGAAATGCCACCATTCGTGGGGCAGTTTTTGTTTTATCCTCCTGACGGGTCGGGATTTACACCCGGAGCCATTAGGAGGAGAGAATAAAGTGTCTGCATTCGTGGCTTTTTACATCCCTGCATGCAAATTGATGGGGGAACATGGCTGGAAATGCCGGGGAAGTTGTGCTAGGTAAGAAGCCATGGAAAGATTGTATCGTCCCAATGTGGCGGGGTTGATGGTCCGGAAGGACGGAAAGCTGCTGGTTTGCGAACGGTCCAGGCAGAAAGGGGCCTGGCAGTTTCCGCAGGGGGGAATTGATCCGGGGGAAACTGCCTTGGAGGCCGTAAAGAGGGAAGTACGGGAGGAGGTGGGGTTTCTGCCGTCCCAGTATGATATTGCAGAGTCCCGGGGAGGGTATCGTTACGATTATCCGCCGGAGGTGCTGGATTACGTCCGCGAGAAGCGGCAGCAGCCTTTTGTGGGCCAGGAGCAGGAGTATTTCCTGTGCCGTCTGCATGCGGACGCTCCGGAGCCCAGCCTGGACCACCGCGAGTTTTGCGCTTACAGGTGGATAGCTCCCGCCGAGTTCAAGCTGGAGTGGCTGCCGGAGTTCAAGAAGGAGGTGTACGCCAGGGTGCTGGCGGATTTCTTCAATGTCCGGGCACAGGATAGGTGAAGTGGCTCAACAGGTCGTGCGCGGCGGAGACGGGGTCCATCTTGTCTCCCGCCACCATGTTTTCCAGCACGGGCATGCGTGACGCCACGGCAGGATGCTGTTCAAAGGCGGTGAGCAGGGCTTCATGCACCAGGGCCTGAACCCATGAGAGGGACTGGTTCCGGCGGCGGTTGTACCAGAATCCGGATTCCTTCATGCTGTCCCGGAAGCGGAAGAGCGTTTCTTCAATGGTATCCAGTCCGCGCCCTTCCAGGGAGGAGCAGGTGAGGACGGAGGGCGTCCAGCCGGGGGTGGGGCTTTGCAGGTAGTGGAGCACCATTTTCAGTTCCTGGCAGTGGGCGGCCGCCCGCTGGCGGTTGTCGCCGTCATCCTTGGTGACCACCAGGATGTCCGCCAGCTCCATGATGCCGCGCTTGATGCCCTGCAGGTCGTCTCCGGCGCCGGTGATGAGCAGGAGCATGAAGATGTCAACCATGGAGCGCACCGTGGTTTCCGACTGTCCGACGCCGACGGTTTCAATGAGGATGATGTCAAAGCCCGCGGCCTCGCACGCGATCATGGTTTCACGCGTTTTCCGGGCTACGCCGCCCAGGGAGCCGCCGGAGGGGGAAGGGCGGATGAAGGCGTTTTCCTCCCCGGAGAGTTCCTCCATGCGGGTTTTGTCCCCCATAATGGAGCCCCGGGAGACGGAAGAGGACGGGTCAATGGCCAGCACGGCCACCTTGAAGCCTTTTTTGCACAGGTAGGTGCCGAAGGCTTCAATGAAGGAGGATTTGCCCGCGCCCGGAACGCCCGTGATGCCGATGCGGACGGCTTTGCCGGAGTGGGGCAGCAGTTTGGAGATGAGCTGCCGGGACGCTTCCTGGTCCCGGGCTGCATTGCTTTCTATCAGGGTGATGGCCCTCCCCAGCAGGGCGCGGTTTCCGGCCAGGACTCCCTGGGCCAGTTCTTCTACAGAGGGGCGGTGCGGACGTATCAATTTAGTGCTGCTCATGAATAGAGAATGCGGATTATTTGAAAGGGGGTTCGTTTTCCTTCGTGCGCTCCATGTCGTAGTTGAAGCGTTTGAGGATGAACTGGCGGTGGTCCTCCAGCTTGCGCTGGAAGTTTTCCCAGGACCGCACGTTCATCGGTGACCAGCCCGCTTCCGCAATGGCGCAGGCGCGCGGGTAGGTGCGGTAAAGCAGGTGGTTCAGGGTGGGGAGCTGCTCCGCCCACATGGTGGCCTGAACGCCGATGACGTGGTCCACTTCCTTTTCCGGCCTGCCGTAGGCGGGGTCCAGCTTGTAGCTTTGTTCCAGCGTGGTGGTGGGCATCCACCCCCGGTTGTCCTGACCGGGAATTTGCGGATAGTCCAGGTAGCAGTGCTCCCCGGCGGCGATGATGAGGGGAAGGCCCTGCTTCTTCGTTTCCGTAATGGTGGAGGGGGTCAGGCCCATGCGCCAGGTGAAGACGGTGTCTCCCTTGCGGTAGATGTTGGCCTGCGCCCACGGCTTTTCATACCATAGCTGCACGCGTTTGCCCCTGGCGGCCAGCATGGAGGCCATTTTCGCTTCAAATTCCTTCAGTTCCTCGTGGACGTCCTTCATTCCCTTCTGCTGGCGGTATTTGACGCTGAGGGGGCATTTTTCCCAGGTTTTTTCCAGAGGGGCTTCATCGCCGCCCAGGTGGACGATGGGGGAGGGGAAGATGTCCTTGAGCTCGTCAAAGACGGCGGCGTAGAATTTCCAGATTTCCGGTTTATGAGGGCACACCAGGTACAGGGTAACCCCTCCCGTGGTGCGGACCTTGGTGTCCGGGTCCGGGAAGCAGAAGAATTCCGGATACGCGGCGGCCAGCGCCTGGTTGTGTCCCGGCATGTCTATTTCAGGAATCACTTCAATGCCGCGTGCCGCGCAGTAGGCCACCAGGTCTTTCAGCTCCTGCTTGGTGTACATCCCTTCATGGGGAGTGCCGTTGCCGAAGCTTTCCGCCCGCTTGGAGGAGATACTTTTCAGCTTGGGGTAGCCGGGCACGGGCAGCCGCCAGCCCTGGTCATCCGTCAGGTGGAGCTGGAGCTTGTTGAATTTGTAGTAGGCCATCAGGTCCACGAATTTCTTCAGGTCCTTTATGGGAATGAAATGGCGGGCCGGGTCCACCATCAGGCCGCGCCACGGGTAGCGGGGCTTGTCCCTGATGACGCCGCAGGGGATGCCCTCCGGGTGTGCGGCAAGCTGGTCCCGGAGCTGCTGGAGTGTGACGAGTCCGTAAATCCGGCCCTCCCTGCCGCCGGAAGAGAGGTGCGCGCCCTGCGGGGTGACGGTGAGCTGGTAGGCGTCCCTGCCCAGGGAGGGGGCGGCCTTGTCGGAAAGGAGCTTGAGCGTCCTGGCCGTTCCCTGGGCGAGGTCGGTCCCGGCGGGTTCCGGAATCACGCTGTATGCCGCCTGCCGGGCGGCTGCCAGGTGTACGGAGAGCGCCGCGCAGGCCAGAATGTTGAGCAGTTTAAGCATCGGGGGCGTCTTTTTCGAAAAATAGCTTATCATGGCAAGGTTCCTGTGGTAAGGAAAAATAGCGGAATTACTTTTTGTTTTCCCAGGGGAAGGAAGGTTCGTTTTCCTTCGTGCGCTCCAGATCGTAGTTGAAGCGTTTGAGGACAAAGACGCCGTGGTCCTTCACCTTCCGCTGGAAGTTTCCCCAGGAGCGGGCCTCCATGGGTGACCAGCCCGCTTCCGCAAGGGCCATCGCGCGCGGGTAAGTGCGGTAAAGGATGTGGTTCAGGCTGGGGAGGTGTTCCCCCCATATCGCCCCGTGCACGCCCTGGATGTGGTCCGCTTCCCGTCCGGTTTTGCCGAAGGCGGGGTCCAGTTCATAGCTTTTTTCCAGCGTGGTTGTCCTCATCCAGCCCCAGTTGTACTGGCCCTGCAACTGCGGGAAGTCCAAGTAGCAGTATTCATTGGAAGCCATGACCAGCTTCAGCCCGGCCTGTTTCGTCTTTTCCACGGCGCTGCGCGCCTGGTCCGCCCTCCATGCATACACCGTTTCCCCGGGGTGGTAGATGCCGGCGTTGCCCTCATACCAGAATTGCGGCGTCTGTCCGTTTTTGGCGAGAAGGGAGGTCATTTTGGCAAAGAAGGCCTTCATTTGTTCCTGCTCGTCCTTCAGGCCTGCCTTGGCGCGGGCTTCCCGGCACAGGGGGCATTTTTTCCATAGTTCCGTGGGGGCTTCGTCACCGCCCAGATGAACGGTGTTGGACGGAAAGATGTCCTTGACCTCCTTGAAGACGGCGGCATAGAATTTCCAGACTTCCGGCTTTTGCGGACAGACCAGCTCCTTGGTGTTGCCGGCGATGGTCCGCACTTTCATGTCTTTCTGGGGGAAGCAGAACAATTCAGGGTAGGCGGCGGCCAGCGCCTGGTTGTGTCCCGGCACGTCTATTTCAGGAAAGACTTCAATGCCGCGCGCCGCGCAGTAGGCCACCAGGTCTTTCAGTTCCTGCTTGGTGTACATCCCTTCGTGGGGCGTGCCGTCTCCAAAGCTTTCCGCCCGCTTGGAGGCAATGCTCTGCAACTTGGGGTAGCCGGGCACGGGCAGCCGCCAGCCCTGGTTGTCTGTCAGGTGCACGTGCAGCTTGTTGAATTTATAGTAGGCCATCAGGTCCACGAATTTCTTCAGGTCCTTCATGGGGATGAAGTGGCGGGCCGGGTCCACCATCAGGCCGCGCCACGGGTAGCGGGGCTTGTCCCTGATGACGCCGCAGGGGATGCCCTCCGGGTGTGCGGCAAGCTGGTCCCGGAGCTGCTGGAGCGTGACGAGTCCGTAAATCCGGCCCTCCCTGCCGCCGGAAGAGAGGTGCGCGCCCTGCGGGGTTACGGTGAGCTGGTAGGCATCCCTGCCCAGGGAGGGGGTGGCCTTGTCGGAAAGGAGCTTGAGCGTCTTGGCCGTTCCCTGGGTGAGGTCGGTCCCGGCGGGTTCCGGGATGATGCTGTATTTGTCCGCAGCCGCCACAGCAAGGGAGGGAGCCAGAAGTACTCCGGCCAATAGGGAAAAGAGCCTTGTCATGGTTTAATATAACGCCATTACGGGTGAAAATCTGTCAAGAAATATCGCCTGTTCCCGTTCATGCCGGGCCGCATTTCCGGTTTTCCGGGAATTACCGATGAAAAGAACGCGGTTTTAACGTCCCGGAATGAATGATTTTTTTCCCGGGCGGCCGCATGGTTTAAAAACCATGAGTAAAATTAATATCATCAATGGAGCTCTTCTGGCATCCCGGAATGAATTGACCGGGCACAGCGGGAATGCGACGGAGCATATTACACAGGAGGAACGTGAACGATGGAATGCCGGGCCGGGGCGGCCCGTCCGGGGAGCTGGCGGAAGGTAAAGTTCAAGCCGTCGTTGACAAAAGACTGTATGATGCAGGCGTCGTGATCAAACGCATTTCTCCGGAGACTGTGGAAATTCCGGCTGAGGGCGGCAGGGTGGAATTTGCCATTGATACCAACATTCCCTTATCCGGCCGCAGGCTTGTGAGGGAAGGCTCTGATCCCACAGGCGCCTGTATTCCTCCCCATGCCGCTCTCGTTGAAGAAAAACCGGACCGCCTTGTTTTTTACGTGGAGCCCAATCCCTCCATTAAACGGATTGGGCTTAATTTTGAACTCTATGCCTGTGAGCCGGAAGCGGAACAGTACTTCAGCCTGGGCAAAGTCACCTGGCATCAGCACGGGAAGGAGGCCAATGGCTCCATCAACCCGGCTGTGATCAACGTACCTGCGGAAGGCGGAGAGTGTGAGCTGGAGGTCAAGTGTGACCATGAGTGGCATCTATTAACGGGTGCCATGCCGGGATTTACGGTTACTCCCGCCAGCGGGTTGCCGGGTACTACTAAGGTGCATCTTGCCCCCTCCGGGACGGAGGAGGATTCCTTGCTGCGGCTCATCGTAACTGATGGGCAGGATGCCATTTGCGCATTTATTGCGACTATTGCCGGAGTCTGATACAAGCCCTCCAACCGAGCTCCCGCCAGGGGCAGGAGAAGAAAAAATCCCGCCTCCTTGGAGACGGGATTTTTATTAAAATGGTAGCCCTATGAGGACTCGAACCCCAAAATACGGAACCAGAATCCGCTGTGTTACCGATTACACTATAGGGCTATGTAACGGGCACCTTTCCGGTGCGGGCGAATTAAAGCGGAAGCGGCCATTCTTTGCAAGTTTTTTTTCACTCAAATGTGTGGTTGACCGGAAAAAAATAATGCGGAAGGAAAAGGATTCGTGCGCCTTTTCCGCCGGGTCAGTCGGTCAGGGTCTGGAAGTAGGCTTCCACATGTTCCCTGGTGATCTGCTGGTGTTCCGCTTCGCCGTGCCTGCCCTGCGCCTGATGCCAGGGAGAGTCCGGCGCGGTGTTGATGCGGCCAAGCTGCTGGGCCGTGTATTTGCCGTACACGTTCCAGATGTGTTCCAGGAAGGGGATGACGTCCGTTTCCTCATCCAGGGGAGGCTGGCGGCGGCTGGGATGTTCAATGGCGGAGCAGGGCGGCTGGTCCTTGTATTCGTGATAAATGGAGGGGAGCACGGGGCCTGATGCCCATGCCTCCGCCCTTTCATTGATCAGGAAGCCGCCGTTCCGGTGCAGGTGCCACCAGTCCGCCAGAATCACCAGGTGGTTCAGTTTGACGGGCGTGAGCGGGCGCCCTTTTGCATTTGACTGCTGAATGAACCAGTTGCAGAGTTTTTGAGTGGTAGTGTGGTTTGCCATATTGAAATGGGTTGCCTTTAATTATAAAGGGGCGGGGGTATTTCACAATACTAAACGGATTTCATGTTCCGCGGTATGGAAAAGGGCTGAACCGGAAGGGTGAAAAGACGGGAATTTCAGGTTTGTTGATTTGAAGCAAGGAAAAAGAAGAAATATTCTGTGTCATACAAAAAGAGGAATCTTTCCCAATCTTCTTGTAAATGGAATGTAAAGTTGTTTGTTGAAAACAAAGAGTGTTTTGGAACTCTAACAAAATAAAGAATAATTAAAATTTTTAAGAATGTGCTTCCTTTTTAAATTCCGGGAGGAGCTTTTAAAATACATTTTGAATACCTGTGTTTTTTGTGATTTGAATTATTCAAACCTCAAGCTCGTTCTGCCATGCATCTGCATTATTTATATCATTCCAGCCTGTTGGGGGCGGCTTGCCTCCTCACTCCCGCCTATGGCGGCCTGATGTCTGACTCCTTTGATGTTCAGACCTACCGCGATTTCGCGGAAAACCGGGGCATCTTTGGAATTAATGCCAAGGATATAGCCATCTATGACAAGGAGGGCAATTATGTGGGAACCATCCCCAAAATGATGAATTTTGACGGGTTGGCGGATGCCCATGCCGGGGAAGCCGCCCTGGTGGGCGGTCCCGGTTTCATTGCCACCGTATCACATGATTACAATAACCAGACCATCACGTTCACCAAGCGCTTCGGCGCTACGCAGGGGACGCCATTTTATGACGAATACCGGAGCGTAGTGATCAAGAACGCCTGGGGAAACCAGACGAATTACACGTATGATTACCGCGTGCAGCGTCTGAGCAAGATCGTGACGGAGGCGGAATACGCCCCCTACCTGACGGACCCGGAATACCTGGATAATATGCAGGGGCGCCTGGTGCTGCGGGCCGGCTCCGGAACCCAGGCTATTGCCACGGGCAACGGCAAACAGGACACGGTCAGCGGAGGCTATTCCTATTTGACCGGGGGTACCCTGGTTTTTGAGGGCCAGGCCAGCGTTCCGGGAACGGGAGAACCGGACCCGGAGAATGCCAAGACTTACCCGGCCTACCGTTTCTGGTACAATTTCAAGAAGCCTTCGGAATCCAATCCGTTGCCTATCGGCGTCCTGGCCGGGGACAGCGGAAGCCCCAGCTATGTATTCAATGAAAATTCCGGCAAATGGGAATGGGTGGGGGCTGGCCAATCCCAGGGTGGGAGCGGTTACGGAGAGTTCAGCCAGATGCGTTCCGGCAACCAGTGGGCCAGCGATTACGTGGACAGCTTCAACCGCACCATCAGTGTTGCGGCGAGCGGGGACATGCTCTGGAACGTGACGGATGCCGAAGGCAACGGAACGTTCGTGCAGGGAGACGTGACTACAGATTACATCGGGCTGGCATCCGGAGTGCGGGGGGATACCTCCACGCAGGGAACGCGGGCCACGGACGCGCAGATAGGCGCATGTTCCAACCTGATTTTTGACGGCTCCGGCGGCACGATTGTGCTCCAGGGTTCCGTGGATACGGGAGCGGGTTCTTTAACCTTCAACCGTGATTACGTGCTGAGCGACGGGGGCGATTCTTCCCGGCGTCTGAACACGGCGGGTTTTGTGGTCAACAAGGGAGCTACGGTCACCACGTTGCTGACCGGAACCTCCGGGGACGAGTGGCGGAAGATCGGCGAAGGGGACTTGATCGTAAGCGGCCACGGAAACAACGCGGCGGACATCAACGTGGGGGGAAGTGGCCTGGTGGTTCTGGACCGTGACGGCTATGCCGCGCATAACGTTAAATTGAACGGCGGCGGAGTGATAGTTCGTTTGGCGGGAGAAAACCAGTTGTCCGGGGAGTTCATCTTCGGCCACCGGGGCGGCGTGGTGGATATGTACGGCCATGACTTGACGCTGAACGCCATCACCCACCTGGATTCCGGGGCTTTTTTTGCCAATTACCTTGGCGGTTCCAACGTAACGCTCACCTTTACCGGTTCCGGAGAACAGAAGTTCCTGGGATCCCTGCTGGATGGAGGTTCCCTGAAGAACGGATTGCTGAATGTGGTGTATGTCCCCGGCGCGGGAGAAGGTTCCGTGTGGAACCTGTCCGGAGCCATTCTCAACTCCGGAACCTGGACGGTGCAGGGAGGGGAAGTGAAGGTGGCGGGAGTGCACACCCTGCACGCGGGCGGTTATGTGGATGAGAACGACTGGCAGACGGCCGCCTTCTCCACCGGAACAGTGAAGGTGAACAGCGGGGCCCGGTTTACCACCGGCGGACATTCCCTGGTAGTTTCCGCCGTGCAGGTGGATGACGGGGGCACGTATGGCGTGCTGGCCGGGGGGAACCACAGCGGAGACGTCGTGTTGTCCGGTGCCGCATCCATGCTGCGTGCGGAGGTGGATTCCGGTTCCGCAACGGAGTCCGGCGTGATTTCAGGCTCCGGTTCCCTCGTGAAAACCGGGGAAGGAACCCTGCTTTTGAAAAACGGAAAGAACAGTTTTTCCGGAACTGCCAGGGTAGAAGGCGGGATGGTGCGCGCTTCTTCCGCCGGAGCCTTCGGGCAGGCCGTCTGGACGCTGGATGCCGCCGGAGCCCTCTCTGTGGAAGGCGCCGGTTTTTCCGCTATTGCCGGAAAACTGGACCAGGCGTCCTCCGGCACGTTCGTTCTGCTGGAAGACCAGGCGTCAATTTCCGGGCTGAACGGGTTCAGGAACTTGTCCATCGGCGCGCTGGGAGAGGTGAATTTGGGAACGCACGGAACCACGGAACTTTTATCCGGCTGGACCGCGGACGGCGGCTGGGCCCTGGGGGGCGGGGGCGGAACGCTGACGGTGAATTTGAAACTCAGCGGTTCCGGCACCTTGTCCGTCGGCAACGGTTCCAATGCGGGTACCGTAGTGCTTGCCAACGCGCATAACAGTGATTCGGAAGAGGGAGCCGCCTTCTCCGGCGCCATTGAGCTGAATGGGGGAGTCAACCTCATTTATACGGACGTGCGCTCCCTCGGCCTGGAAAACAAGAATGTGCTTGTCAAATACGGAGCCTCGTTTGCCCTTGGTGTGGAAGAGGATGCAGCCCTGGCGCACGTGTCCAGCGCTTCCGGCGGCGTGCTGCTGCTGTCCGGCGACCGTACGGCGGATTTGGATATGGCGGGCATGGGGCTGAATTCCGCTTATATCGGCGCCGACGGGCAGGCTGTCCTGTCCGGCTCCGTAACGGCCGGAACGCAGGGATACCTGTTCGGCGGTGGCGGAACGCTGACCGTGGCCTCTTCCCTGGGCGGGGCTCATGCCCTGACGGTGGATACGCAGGGAATGGGAACGTCCGGCGGCGTCATCCTGGCCGCGGACAATACTTATTCAGGTGAAACGCGCATCCTGTCCGGAGTTTCCCTGACGGTTGGCAATGGAGGAACGTCCGGCACCCTGGGAACGGGAGCCGTTGCCAATGAAGGCGCGCTGGCGTTCAACAGGACGGACAAAGTGACGGCGGGGAATGCTATTTCCGGAACGGGGACGCTGATTCAGAAAGGCTCCGGGGAACTGGTGCTGACGGGCAATAATTCCTATACAGGAACTACTACGATTGCCGCGGGAACGCTCACCGTTGGGGACGGCGGCACCAGCGGTTCCCTGGGAACCGGGGCTGTGGTCAACAACGGCGTCCTTGCCTTCAACCGCTCTGACGCCGTGGCCTTTAATGCGGCCATGTCCGGAACAGGTTCCCTGGTGAAGAACGGCTCCGGCACGCTCACCATCCAGAAGATGCTTTCCTATACGGGAGGAACCACCGTGAATGAAGGCACGCTTGTGCTGGGCTACGGCGGAGCCAACGGAATGATCCGCGGTGACCTTGCCATCCGGGAGGGCGCTCAGGTGACGCTGAAAGGCGGCGACAGCTTCGGTTACTCCGGGGGGAACGCCTCCGTGAAGAACGTGAACATCACTGGAGGTACCCTGTATTTTGGGGACAATGGCAACCAGACATTCCAGAATACGGTGTTCAACCTGACGGGCGCTGTAGTGGATGGCGTCACGGGAGGCCGCATGGATATCTGGACGAAGGCTGTGGTTAACGTGAAAGCCGCGAACAAGGCCTCGGAAATCAGACACGTCAACGTGCAGTTGCGGGACGCCAACCCGACGGTGTTCATGGTGGAACGCGGCACCGGGGCAACGGACCTGAACGTATCCTCCAACATTGTCAACTCCTCCGGGGTGAAGGGGTCCTTCATCAAGAAAGGGGCTGGAATCATGGTGCTTTCCGGCAGAAATACCTATTCCGGAGGGACCACGGTCAACTGGGGGACGCTGGTAGCGGCCTCCAACCAGGCTCTGGGAACCGGCGCGGCGGCCGTCAACTCCGGCGCGCGCCTGGCGCTTGGGGGCCTGGGAACGGACCTGGCTTCCGTTTCTCTTGGAAATGATATTCTGGTGAAGAGCGGCGGCATTCTTTCCGGTTCCGCCACCCTGTCCGGGAACACTACCCTGAATGCCGGGTCCATACTGGAGTTCACCTTGTCCATGGGCGGTTCCGCGGGTAATGAACTGGCGTACAACAGCCTGATGCTCCAGTCCGGAGTCTTCCAGATTGACGCGGGGGCCAAGCTGAAGCTGGCGGCGGTGTCCCTGGATTATTCCACGGACTTCTGGGGGACCTCCCATATCCTGAACCTGATAGAAGGCGGCGCAAACGCCAGCCTGGCGGGAACGTTCACGCTGGACCTGTCCGGCGCCGGGAATTACGGCTCCTATGGTTCATGGACCCTCCAGAGCGATGAGGATTCCAAGACCGTGAACATGGTCTGGACGCCCAATGCCGAGGCTGCGGTGGCTCATACGGAAACCGCCGCACTACTGGCGGCCCCGTCTCCTGCGCCGGTTCCGGAACCCTCCTCCGCACTGCTGGTGCTGGCGGGCCTGGGAACATGTATTTTCCGCCGCCGTGTACGGCGCGCCTGATGAAGAGCCTGCCGCACTTCCTGAGGACCTTCCGGATATTCTTAAAAACGGTCCCGGTCCGGGAGGCGGGAAGTGCGGCATCTTTTCCTGTTTCCTCATCCAATCATACTTCACTTTAATTCATCATGAATGTTCACTATTATTCCGGGCTGCTGGGTGCAGCCTGCTTCCTTACCCCCTCCTATGGCGGCCTCATGGCTGATTCCATTGATCTCCAGACTTACCGTGATTTCGCGGAAAACCGCGGCATTTTCGACGTCAATGCCAGGGACGTCGCCATCTATGACAAGAATGGCGATTATGTGGGAACCATCCCCAAAATGATGAATTTTGACGGAGTGGCGGATGCCCATCATGGAGAAGCAGCGCTGGTGGGCGGCCCCGGCTTCATTGCCACCGTGTCTCATGATTATGATAAACAGTCCATTACGTTCACCAAACGCTTCGGCGCCACCCAGGGGACGCCGTTTTATGATTCCTACCGGTGTGTGCTTGCGAAGAATGCGTGGGGGGATACGCAGAATTACGCTTATGATTACCGCGTGCAGCGTCTGAGCAAGATCGTGACGGAGGCGGAATACGCTCCCTACCTGACGGATCCGGAATACCTGGACAACATGAAAGGACGCCTGGCGGTGCGGGTGGGGGCCGGAACGCAGGCTATTGCCACCGGGGAGGGAAGGCAGGAAATAGTAGGACGGGCCTATAGTTACCTGACCGGAGGGACGGTGGTTTTTGAGGGTCAGGCCAGCGTTCCCGGAACGGGAGAGCCGGATCCGGAGAATGCCAAGACCTACCCGGCCTACCGTTTCTGGTACAATTTCAGTAAGCCTTCGGAATCCAGTCCCCTGCCGTCCGGTTCTCAGTCCGGGGACAGCGGAAGTCCCTGTTATGTATTCAATGAGAATTCCGGCAAGTGGGAGTGGGTGGGCGCCACGCAGTCCCATGGCGGGGGCGGTTACGGCACGTACAGCCAGATGCGTTCCGGCAACCAGTGGGCCAGCGATTATGTGGACAGCTTCAACCGTACCATCAGCGTTGCGGCGAGTGGGGACGTGCTCTGGAACGTGACGGATGCCGACGGAAACGGAACGTTCGTCCAGGGAGGCATCAGCACGGATTACATCGGTTTGGCTTCCGGAGTGCGCGGGGATACCTCCACGCAAGGGAAGCGGGCCACGGACGCGCAGATAGGCGCGTGTTCCAACCTGATTTTTGACGGCTCCGGCGGAACCATCGTGCTTCAGGGTTCCGTGGATACCGGGGCGGGTTCCCTGACCTTCAATCGTGATTACGTGCTGAGCGACGGGGGCAATGCCTCCTACCGCCTGAATACGGCCGGTTTTGTGGTTGCAAAGAATGCAACCGTGACTACCCTGCTGACCGGAGCTTCCGGGGACGAGTGGCGAAAGATAGGTGAGGGAACTCTGGTGGTCAGCGGCCACGGGAACAACGCGGCGGACATCAACGTGGGCGGAGGCGGCCTGCTGATCCTGGACCGGGACGGTTATGCGGCCCGTAACGTAAAGCTGAACGGGGGAGGGGCCATGGTGCGCCTGGCGGGGGAAAACCAGCTGTCCGGGGAGTTCATCTTCGGCCATCGCGGGGGCACCGTTGACCTGTATGGGCACAACCTGTCCCTGTCCGCCATCACGCATCTGGATTACGGAGCCTGCTTTGGCAATTTCCGCTCCAATACCGCCGTGACATTCACTTTTACGGGGAGCGGGGCTCAGGACTACCTTGGAGGCTTCATGGACAGCGGGTCCATGCGAAACGGCCAGCTTCATGTGGTGTACGCGCCCGGCACGGGGGAAGGGTCCGTCTGGAACCTGTCCGGAGCCATTATTAATTCCGGAACGTGGACATTGCAGGGAGGTGAAGTGAAAGTAGCCGGGGTGCACACCCTGCACGCGGGCGGCTATGTGGATGAGAACGACTGGCAGACGGCCGTCTTTTCCACCGGGGTGGTGAATGTGAATAAGGGCGCCCGGTTCTCCACCGGAGGGCATGCGGAAGTTGCTTCTTCCGTCATTGTGGCAAACGGCGGGACGTACGGCATCCTCTCCGGCGGCAGCCACAGAGGGGATGTTACGCTGTCCGGCCCCGGCTCCATGATGCGGGCGGAGGTGGATAGCGGCACGGCCGTAGAATCCGGAAAAATATCCGGCAGCGGTTCTCTGATCAAGTCCGGGGACGGTGCCCTGCTTCTGAAAAACGGGAATAACGATTTTTCCGGAACTGCCCGTGTGGAAGGCGGCCTGGTGCATGCTTCTTCCGCAGGGTCTCTTGGAAAAACTGTCTGGACGCTGGATGCGGGAGGCGCCGTGGCCGTGGACGGATCTGGTTTTTCCTCCATTGCCGGAAAGCTGGACCGGGCGTCTTCCGGCACGTTCGCGCTGCTGGAAGACCGGGCGTCAATTTCCGGGCTGGAAGGATTCAGAAACTTGTCCCTCGGCGCGGTGGGAGAAGTGAATTTGGGAACGCACGGAACCACGGAACTTTTATCCGGGTGGACCGCGGACGGCGGCTGGGCCCTAGGGGGCGGGGGCGGAACGCTGACGGTGAATTTGAAACTCAGCGGTTCCGGCACCTTGTCCATCGGCAACGGTTCCAATACGGGTACTGTAGTGCTCGCCAACGCGCATAACAGTGATTCGGAAGGGGGAGCCGCCTTCTCCGGAGCCATTGAACTGAATGGGGGAGTTCGCCTTGCTTATACGGATATACGTTCCTTCGGGACTGAAACCGGAAATCTCCTGGTCAAATACGGAACGTCCTTCATTTTGGGAACGGAAGCGGACGCGGCGCTGGCGCATGTATCCCGTGCTTCCAGTGGCGTGCTGCTGCTGACGGGAAATCATGCGGGGAACCTGGACCTGGGCGGCATGGGGCTGGATTCCGCTTATATCGGCGCCGACGGGCAGGCTGTCCTGTCCGGCTCCGTAACGGCCGGAACGCAGGGATACCTGTTCGGCGGTGGCGGAACGCTGACCGTGGCCTCTTCCCTGGGCGGGGCTCATGCCCTGACGGTGGATACGCAGGGAATGGGAACGTCCGGCGGCGTCATCCTGGCCGCGGACAATACTTATTCAGGTGAAACGCGCATCCTGTCCGGAGTTTCCCTGACGGTTGGCAATGGAGGAACGTCCGGCACCCTGGGAACGGGAGCCGTTGCCAATGACGGCACGCTGGCATTCAACAGGACGGACCGTGTGACGGCGGAAAACGCCATTTCCGGAACGGGGGCGTTGATCCAGAATGGAAGCGGCAATCTGGTGCTGGCGGGAAATAATTCCTATAGCGGAGGCACGACGATTGCCGCGGGAACACTCACCGTGGGCGACGGCGGCACCAGCGGTTCGCTGGGAACCGGGGCTGTCGTCAACAACGGCGTACTGGTCTTCAACCGCTCTGATGCCTTTGCCGTGAATATTGATGTATCCGGCCGCGGAGCTCTCGTGAAAAACGGTTCCGGCACCCTCACCATCCAGAAGCGCCTTTCCTATACGGGTGGAACTACGGTTAATGAAGGAACATTGCTCCTGGGCGCCGGGGGCGCCAACGGCATCATCCGCGGTCCCCTGGCCATCCGGGAGGGAGCACAGGTGACGCTGAAAGGGGGAGACAGCTTCGGTTACTCCGGAGGGAATACTTCCGTCTGGGAAGTGAATATCACAGGTGGAACCCTCTATTTTGGGGATAAAGTCAACCAGACCTTCCAGAATACGGTGTTCAATCTGACAGGGGCCACGGTGGACGGCGTTTCCGGAGGCCGCATGGATATCTGGACGAATGCCTCCTTTCATGTAAATGCCTCCGGCAAAGCCTCTGAAATCAACAACGTAAACGTCCAGTTGCGGAGCGCCAGTCCCACTGTGTTCACGGTAGAGCGTGGAACGGCGGCGTCTGATTTGAATGTCTCTTCCAACATTGTCAACTCCGGCAACGTGAAGGGCTCTTTCCGCAAGGAAGGAGCCGGGATCATGGTTCTTTCCGGCAGAAATACCTATTCGGGAGGTACGTATATTGACGGAGGAACGCTGGTTGCGGCTTCCAGCCAGGCTCTCGGGACGGGACGCGCGACGGTCAATTCCGGCGGCTGCCTTCTTCTGGGCGGCCTGGATGCGGATGCCGCTCCAGTCAGCCTGGGAAACAATATTCTGGTGAAGGATGGAGGCATCCTCTCCGGTTCCGCCACCCTGTCCGGCAATGTGACGCTGGAATCCGGAGCTATCTTTGAACTGACGTTTTCCATGGGCGGTTCCGCCGGGAATGAGCTGGCATGCAACAGCCTGATGCTCCAGTCCGGAGTTTTCCAGATTGACGCAGGGGCCATGTTGAAGCTGGCGGGGGTGTCCATCGACTATTCCTCTGATTTCTGGGGGACTTCCCATATCCTGAACTTCATTGAGGGCGGGGCGGACGCAACGCTGACGGGCAATTTTACATTGGATACGTCCGCGGCGGGGGATTACGCCTCTTACGGGCAGTGGAGCCTCCAGAAGAGTGAGGATTCCAAGGATATGAGCATGGTATGGACGCCGAATGCGGCGCCGGAAGCTTCAATGACAGCGGCGTTAACGGCAACGGCGCCTGTTCCCGTCCCGGAACCTTCCTCCTGCATGCTGTTGATGGCGGCGCTGGGAATGGTGTTCCTGCGCTGTTCCGCTCCGCGGAATGAATAAAAAGGGCCTGTGAATTCAGCGCGCCGCATTCCGGAAGGAGTGCGGCGCGCTGCTGTTCCTCCCGGTTATGGGAAGAAGGCGTAAGGGGTTAAAGAGACAGGATGCGCGCTCTCCGGGCAATTTCTTCCGGAGAAAGGGTGTACAGGCTGTCCAGCAGGGAGACGGCAAAAGACCCCGGAACGGGGCTTTGTTCAAAGGCCATTTCCCCCGCTATGCCCATTAATACGGCGGTGGATACGGCCGCCTGAAGCGGGGAAGGGGAGACGGCGGCGCAGGCGGCGGCCAGCGCCCCCATGGAACAGCCCACGCCCGTGACGCGGGACATCATGGCATGACCGTTTTCCGTGGCAATGACCTGGCGGCCGTCCGTGGAATAGTCCGTGCGGCCCGTGACGAGGACAGCCGCCCCCGTGTGCAGGGCCAGTTCTCTGGCCGCTTGCAGGGCGTCCGCGCTGGAGCTGGTGCTTTCCGGCCCTTTCGTGACGGCGGAATAGCCAGCCAGGGCCATGATTTCAGAGGCGTTCCCGCGGATGATGCGGGGAGTCTGTTCTTTCAATTGCTCCGCCAGGCGCGTGCGCAGGGAGAGAGCGCCCACGGCCACCGGGTCCAGGACCCAGGGGATGTTCAGCCGGTTGGCTTCCTGCACCGCCGTCTGCATGACGGCGCCCTGTCCGCGCGTGACGGTGCCCAGGTTGACCAGCAGGGCGGCAGTTCCGCCACGGAGCATTTCCACCGTTTCCTCCGCGTCATTAAGCATGGCGGGAACGGCTCCCGCGGCCAGCAGCAGGTTGGCGGTCAGGGGCTGTACCACGGAGTTGGTCAGAGAGAGGACCAGCGGGGCCGTTTCCCTGATCTTTTCCAGATCGGAGGAGACGGCGCTGACAAGATCGGTTGATGAAGGCATGGAGCTGGAAGGAGTGCTTGTTGTCCCCGTATTTCCGGAAGTGCGCCAATCAGGCCAGCGTCCGTGCGGCGGCTTCCGGGTCTTCCACTCCGCAAATGGCGGAGACCACGGCAATTCCCGCGGCGGTTCCCGTGGCGCGCACCTGCCGGGCGCGTTCCGCATCCAGTCCGCCGATGGCTACGACGGGCAGGGGAGACTGTGACGCCAGCGCGGCGAAGCCCTCCACGCCCAGCACGGGCGGGGCGTTCAGCTTGGAGATGGTGGGGAATACGGGCCCCATGCCCAGGTAGTCCACCAGGGCGGCGTCCACCGCGCGGAGCTGGTCCGCGTTGGAGACGGAAAGCCCCAGGATTTTATCCGGCCCGATCATGGCCCGGACGGACGGCACCGGCAGGTCCCGCTGGCCGATGTGGATGCCGTCCGCGTCCAGCGCCAGCGCCAGGTCAACGCGGTTGTTAACGATGAAGGGAACGCCGCGGGACGCCAGGAAGTCCCGGATGGGCAGGGCTTCCCGGTAGCAGGTGCCCGCGTCCGGATTGGTGGAGCGGTATTGCACGATGGTGACGCCGCCGTCCACCGCCCTTTGGACGGTTTCCAGAAGGCTGTGGCGGCATTTGGCCGCTTCATCAGTGACCAGGTAGAGATGGAGGTTGAATTCTTTCATGGTAACGGAATGGGAGGGGTCAGTCTGTGAACAGGGGGGTGGAGAGGTAGCGGTCCCCCGTGTCCGGCAGCAGGACCACAATGGTCTTGCCCGCGTTTTCCGGGCGTTCCGCCAGCTTCGTGGCGGCCCAGAGCGCCGCTCCGGAGGAAATGCCCGTCAGCACGCCGTCCGTGCGCGCCAGCTCCTTGCCGGTGGCAAAGGCGTCTTCATTCGTGACGGTGATGACTTCATCATACACGGAGGTGTCCAGCGTGTCCGGCACGAAGCCCGCGCCGATGCCCTGGATTTTGTGGGGGCCGGCGGTTCCCTGGGTCAGCACGGGGGATGCGGACGGCTCCACGGCCACGATCCGGATTTCCGGATTGCGGGATTTGAGGTACTTGCCCACGCCCGTGATTGTACCTCCGGTGCCGATGCCCGCCACGAAGATGTCCACCTTGCCGTCCGTGTCGTTCCAGATTTCCGGTCCGGTGGTGCGGAAATGGACTTCCGGGTTGGCCGGGTTGACGAACTGGCCGGGGATGAAACTGCCGGGCAGTTCTGCGGCCAGTTCCTCCGCCTTGGCGATGGCGCCTTTCATGCCCAGCGCGCCGTCCGTCAGCACCAGTTCCGCTCCATAGGCCTTCAGCAGGTTGCGGCGTTCCACGCTCATCGTTTCCGGCATGGTCAGGATGATGCGGTACCCGCGGGAGGCGGCCACCGCCGCCAGGCCGATGCCCGTGTTCCCGCTGGTGGGCTCAATGATGACGGAATCCGGCTTCAGGGCTCCGGAAGCTTCCGCGGCGTCAATCATGGCCCGGGCAATGCGGTCTTTCACGCTGCCGGCGGGATTGAAGTATTCCAGCTTGGCCAGGATGGTGGCGTTCAGGCCGTTTTTGCGTTCGTAATTGGCCAGTTCAAGCAGCGGAGTGCCGCCGATCAGTTCCGTAATGTTGCCGTAAATTTTCATGACTTTTAAAAATAAGAGCGTTGTTGCCGTTAAAGTGTTAGAGAATGGAGCGGAACCCGTGTTCCAGATCCTCAAGGATGTCGTCAATATGTTCCGTGCCGATGGAAAGCCGCACCGTGGAGGGCGTGATGCCGGCTCCCCTGAGCTCCTCTTCCGTCATCTGGGAGTGGGTGGTGGAGGCCGGGTGGATCACCAGGGACTTCACGTCCGCCACGTTCGCGAGCAGGGAAAATAATTCCAGGCTTTCGCAGAACTGGCGAGCTTTTTCCGCGCCGCCCTTGATTTCCACGGTGAAGATGGAGCCGCCGCCGTTCGGGTAGTATTTCCGGTAAAGTTCGTGGTTTGGATGGTCCGGGAGGGAGGGGTGGTTCACCTTCTCCACCTGGGGATGCGCGGCCAGGTAATCCACCACGCGCAGGGCGTTCTGTACATGGCGTTCCACCCGCAGTGAGAGGGTTTCCAGTCCCTGGAGCAGCAGGAAGGAGTTGAACGGGCTGATGGTGGCTCCCGTATCCCGCAGCAGGGTGATGCGGATTTTCGTGATGTAGGCCGCAGGGCCGCAGATGTCCGCCAGCACGGCTCCGTGGCAGTTCGGGTTGGGCTGGGTGATGCCCGGGAATTTATCGTTCTGCGTCCAGTCGAACTTGCCGCCGTCCACAATCACGCCGCCCATGGCCGTACCATGGCCGCCGATGAATTTGGTGGCGGAATGCACCACCACGTCCGCGCCGTGTTCCAGCGGGCGGAACAGGAAGGGGGAGGCGAAGGTGTTGTCCACAAGGAGCGGGATTCCGTGGGCGTGCGCCACTTCCGCCAGAGCCTCAATGTCCGCGACGTTGGAATTCGGGTTGTCCAGGCTCTCCACATACAGGAGCTTGGTGTTTTCCCGGATGGCCCTGGCAAAGTTGTCCGGGTCGCTGCCGTCCACGAAGGTGGTTTCAATGCCGGATTCGGCAAGCGTATGGGCAAACAGGTTATAGGTGCCTCCGTACACGTTGGCGGCGGAAACGATGTGGTCCCCGGCGCGCGCGATGTTCTGGACGGCGTAAGTGACGGCGGCCGCTCCGGTGGCTACGGCCAGCGCGCCTATGCCCCCTTCCAGGGCGGCGATGCGCTTTTCAAGCACGTCTGCCGTGGGGTTCATCAGGCGGTTGTAGATGTTTCCCGGTTCCGCCAGGGCAAAACGGGCTGCCGCCTGTTCGGAATCCTTGAAGACATAGGAAGCGGTGGCGTAAATAGGCACGGCGCGTGCATCCGTGGCCGGGTCCGGATTTTCCTGGCCCACGTGGATCTGGCGCGTTTCAAAACGATAATTCTTATTCATATTTTCTATATTCCTATCGGGAAAGTAGGGAATAGATAGTTAAAGGAGGGGAAGATGTCAAGCGCCGGGTGGGGAAAGTGGGACATGCGGCTGAAACCGGGTGAGTTGAAAAAGCGTTCCGGCCCGCCGGGCGCGGGTTAAATGCCTGCGCCGTAATCGCAGCCTATCTCCTTCTGCTGTTCCATCAGGTCTTCCAGCGTGACGCGGTGAAGGTAATTCTCAATGACCTGCTGGAGCCCCCGCCAGAAGGGCAGTGTGGCGCAGCCTGCCGCACGCGGGCACGGGCTTTCCGGAGTCGCCGTGCAGGAGATGGGGAGAAGGGAGCCTTCCGTCAGTTTCAGAATCTCTTCCGTGGTGTATTCCCGCGGATGCCGGGACAGGCGGTAGCCGCCGGACTTGCCCCGGAAGCTCTGGACGAAGCCCGCTTTCAGCAGGATGGCGATAATTTGTTCCAGATACCGCACGGTGATGTCCTGCCTGGAGGAAATCTCCTTCAGGGAGACGTAGCCGTCGTCGCGGTGCCGGGCAAGGTCGATCATCAGGCGCAGTGCGTAACGTCCTCTGGTGGAAACCTTCATCATACGTGCTAACTAAACGATATTTCAGGCTGCGCGTCAATCGGGAATGAAGGCACCGCGCGGAATAAACGGACAGCGTGAACCGCTTCTCCGCCAGGCGCCCCATCAGCTGTAATGGCGCGGCACGCGGGGGCCTATTCCGGTGAAGATTTCCCAGGAAATGGTGCCGGCTTTTTCCGCCAGTTCCGTCACGGGAATGTTCGGTCCCATGATCTCCACGGCCATGCCCGGTTCCGGATGGGGAACGCCGCTTACGTCCACCATGATCTGGTCCATCGTCACGCGCCCCAGCAGCGGGCAGGAGACGCCGTCCACCATCACGCGGGCGCCCTTGTGGGCCAGGGAGCGCAGGTAGCCGTCCGCATAGCCTATGCCCACGGTAGCCACCTGGGTGGGATGATCCGTTATAAAGGTGCCTCCGTAGGAAATGCCGTGCCCTTCCGGCAGCGTGCGCGCCACCGTCAGGCGGGAGAACAGGGCCATGGCCGGCTTCAACTGCGCGGCCCATGGGGAGGGAATGGGGGAAAAGCCGTACAGCACCAGGCCGGGACGGCACAGGTTGTTGGAGGGAATCTCATAATCCAGGGAAGCGGCGCTGTTGGCCAGGTGGCAGTACTTCAGGGGCAGTTTTTCCCGGATGCGGGCGGCCATCCGTTCAAAGCGGGCGATCTGCTTCAGCGTCAGCTCCCGGTCCTCGTCCGCGCAGGGCAGGTGCGCGCCCAGCCCTTCCATGTACAGGCTGTCCAGTTCCCCCAGGCGGGAGAGCAGTTCCTCAAGCTGGTCCGGCAGGAAGCCGCCGCGGCCCATGCCCGTATCCACGGAAATATGGATGGGGAGCGTCTTTCCGTACAGCCTTGCCAGGGAATTGTAATGCACGGCCTCCTCCATGGTAGAGATGAAGGAACGCCAGCCGTTCAGCACGATTTCCTCCCGTTCCTCTGGAAAGGAGGGGCCCAGGATGTAGGGCCTGGTACGGCACCCCGCCTGGCTGATGCGCCGCGCCTCTCCCACATTGGCCACTCCGAAGAAGGCGATGCCTTCCGAATCCAGCGCGCGGCAGACCTGTTCCAGCCCGTGGCCGTAGGCCCCGGCCTTTACTATGGGCATGTAAAACTCGCCTTTGGCCGCCTGCTTGACGACGTTCAGGTTATGGCGGATGGCCCCGAGGTCGATTTCGGCCCAGGCGCGGGGGGGGCTGGTAACTGGCATGGTGGAGAAAGGCGGAGAGGTTGGAAAAGGAGAGGGACGGCATGCGGCCCCGGTACGGAGGGATTGTCCGCCTTTGCCCGTGCAATGCCAGACGGATTTTTGTCAGTCTTGCGGCAAAAAGAAGGGATGGCCGCAGGAGGCGTGCGGACTCCGTCCGGCATCCGGGTCATTCCGGTTTTTGCGCTACGGCGCCGGGACTGGCAGCGGGAGGCTCCTGCCCTGGAGGGGAAGGTGCGTGCGGGGCGTCCCGCAGGGTTTTCAGCAGGGCCGCCATGGTGTCTATGTCCTCGTCCGTCATGGAGGACAGGCCGTCCAGCTTCTTCTTGATGGCTTCAATCTCCTCCTCCCTGTACGGCAGCGGTTCTCCTGCATGGGGATGCAGGAAGAAGGAGGTGATGGTGCTGGTGAGCGTCCCCACGAAGCCGATGCCCGTGAGCATCAGGAATACGGCCAGGAACTTTCCGGGGGTGGTGACCGGGTAAGTGTCCCCGTAGCCCACGGTGGTGGCCGTGACGAAGGACCACCAGATGCCGTTGGGCAGGCTCATTCCCTCCGCCAGGTGGATGCCCACGGCGCCCAGCAGGATGATGACCAGGGCGGCGATGCAGATATACTTGAACCCGTTCGTGTTGAAAAAACGCCTGATGCGCGTGGTGAACCTCATGGCGTAGGAGAACAGGTCCAGATACCGGGCGAGCCGCAGGATTTCCCCAAGCGAGGCGAACCGGAACAGCCGGAACAGGACGTCAAAGGGGATGATGGCCAGCAGGTCCCACACGTGCTCCTTCATGAAGGTCCATTTATGCGGGCTGAAGGAGAAACGGACGGCGTAATCCAGAACGAAAATCCAGTAAATCACCCGGTCCGCCGTGACTTCCCATTCGGCGGCCTCGGAAGTCAGGTCAATGGCGGCCAGCGTTACGGCCACCAGGGCCAGCAGGCACATGCCGGACTGGTAGGCCAGTTTCAGGAAGAGGAAATGCCGGGGCGTGCGGTGGAATGCGTTCATGATGGGGGAGGTAAAAGGAAAAGCCGCCCCCGGCAGGGAGCGGCTTTTAAAAGGAGGCCGTTTTCTGCCGGAGCCTACTTCAGCAGAAGCTGCTCCATCAGGGCCTGGGAGGACTGGGCCAGCACGGCGGGATCATCCAGCATGCCGGCGCGGAGCAGGGCGGTATTCGCGATCTGGTCCGCCACCATCTGGGCCAGTTCCGGATTTTCCGTCCTCAGGACGGAGAGTTTTTTCACCAGCGGGTTGGAGGGGTTCAGTTCCAGCTGGGGATGGCTTTCAGGAATTTCCTGCCCCATGGCTTTCATGTACGCCCTCATTTCCGGGCCCATGTCATTGCCGGTCTGGAGGGCCACGGCGGGACCGCTGACCAGGCGCTTGCCCAGCGTCACCTTGGAGAATTTTTCCGGATACAGTTCCTTCATCCATTCTTCCAGGGCGGTGGCCTCTTCCTGTGGAAGGGCGTCCTTCCGCTCTTCTTCCAGTTCCGGAAGTTCCACGTCCGCGCGGTCAATCATCGTGACGGGCTTGCCGTCCACGCTGGACAGGGAATCCAGCACGAACTCATCCCCGTGGTCCGTGAAAAAGGCCACCTCATATCCGCGGGCCTTGAAGGCTTCCAGATACGGGCTGTTCTCCAGGTGGGAGCGGGAGGGGCCGGTGAGCGCGTAAATGGCGGTCTGCCCTTCCTTCATGCGGGTGATGTATTCCTCAAAGGAGGTCGTTTCCCCCGCATCCGTAGCGGTGGACTCAAACCGGAGCAGCTTGCCCAGGGATTCCTTGTTCGGCCAGGAGGTGACCACCCCTTCCTTCAGGTAGCGGGAAAACTGACCGTAGAATTCCTTGTACGTCTCCTTCTCGTCTTTGGCAAGTTTGTCCAGGTGCTTGATGAAGCGCTTGGTGATGATATCGCTGATCTTGCGCACCAGGGAATTGTCCTGGAGCATTTCACGGGAAATGTTCAGGGGAAGGTCCTCGCTGTCCACCACGCCGTTCAGGAAGCGCAGCCATTCCGGCAGCAGGCCTTCCGGCTTGGCGTCAATCAGCACGCGCTTGCAGTACAGGGACACGTTGGCGTCCACGCGGCCGAAGCCGAACATCTCCGGGTTCCTTCTGGGGATGAAGAGCAGGGCATTCAGCACAATGGGAGCGTCCGCGCTGAAATGCATGTAGGACATGGGCTTTTCATCCGTGTGGGAGATGAACTGGTAGAACTCGTCATATTCCTCCGGCTTTACATCGGACTTGGACTTGGACCAGATGGCCTGGACGGTGTTGATGTGCTCCCCGTTGAAATTGATCGGGAAGCCCACGAAGTTGGAATAACGGCGCAGAAGTTCCTTCACGCGGTATTCCTGGGAGAACTCCTCATATTCATCCTTCAGGTGGATGACGATGCGGGTGCCGCGGTCCAGCGGTTCGTCCAGCGTTTCAATGCTGTAGCCTTCCCTCCCGTTGGAGGTCCAGCGCAGGGAGGCCGCCTCCGGTTCATAGGAATGGGTGAAAACCTCCACCTGGTCCGCCACCATGAAGGAGCTGTAGAACCCCACGCCGAACTGGCCGATCAGGTCCGCGCCGCCTTCCTGCTTCTGCTTGAGGGCCTCCATGAATTTCTTGGTGCCGGAATGGGCGATGGTCCCCAGGTTTTCCACCAGGTCCGCCTCCGTCATGCCGATCCCGGTATCCGCGATGGTGATGGTCTTGTTCTCCTTGTCCGTGGTGATGGTGATTTCCAGGGGCTTGTCCGGCTGGTAGATGTTGGAATCCGTCAGTTGTTTCAAGCGCAGCTTCTCCAAGGCGTCGGAAGCGTTGGAAACGAGTTCCCGGACGAAGATTTCACGGTCGCTGTAAAGGGCGTTGATGACAATGTCCAGCAACTGCCGGACTTCCGCCTGAAATGGATGTGTTTCTGTATTCATGTGGAAAAATGTGTTGCGGGTGCCATTATAGGGACCTCGTCAAGGGGATGGACAGTTTTTAAGCGGTGGCAGGAATACCCCATGTCACAAAAACGGTCTTTTTCCGGCCATGTTCACGCCGGAGGATTTTTCCTTGAAACAATTCTGGAAACTAATCAGTATAGTTTTATAAACATGATCCTTTCACCCTTTTTGAAAAAGGGGGCCCTTTTACTGGCCCTCTGCGGCATGCTGGGCGGCGGCGTGCTTTCCGCCCAGGAAACCGGGCCCGTTCCGATTACGGAAGCGGGCCTGAAGGCGCTGGATTCCAACGTCTTCACCAATGACTTCATGCTGGCGTTGAAGCCCAATGTCACGCGTGACCGCATTGCCAAAATCAAGGATCCCTTCGTGCGCGGGCTCGCGCAGCAGATGGCGGATAAAAAATATGACCGCAAGGCGCGCGCCATCACGGCGGAACCGTATGAACCGGTGAAGGACCTGGCGGACCGTCTGCGCACCAGCCAGTACAGCAAGTTTGAAAACCCCACCGGCATCTTTTTTGAGGAAGGGGAGGACGTGCTGCTGATAATGGGAGACCCCAAGGGCGAAAAGCTGAACCTGGTCATCCATAACTTCGGGCGCGACGGGGGGCGCAGCTCCTATCCCCTGAAGGAGGGAATCAATATCATCAAGGCGAAGAACAAGGGACTGGGCTACATTGAGTACTTCACGCCCAACTACAAAAAGGCACCCAAGGTGCACCTGTCCATTCCGTCCGGCAAGGTGAACGGCGTGTTCGTGGGCGGCGTGAGCAAGAACAGCGACTGGAAGAAGATGCTGGAAAATTCCCCCACGGAAGTCGTGGACATCGTGGGCAGCCGCGTCCATCTGGTGTACCCGGTGGAGGAACTCAAAAAATTCTGCCCGGACAAAGGAGAGGAACTCATCGCCCTGTACGACAAGATTATCGGCATGGAGCAGCAGATCATGGGGCTGTACAAGTACAAAATGCTGCCTAAAAACCGGATGTTCGGCCGCGTGATCTGGAACGGCTTCATGCACGCGGACGGCACGGGCGCCGCCTTCCACAACGGCACCATGGGGGAAGTGGGCAACCCGGACAAGATTCCCGGCAGCGCCTGGGGCATTGCCCATGAATTCGGCCACGTGAACCAGGTGCGCCCCGCCATGAAATGGGTATCCACCGGGGAAGTGACCAACAACATTTACTCCGCCTACGTGAACTACATGCTGAACCCCGGCAGCATGCGCCTGGAGCATGAACGCATCAACGGCGGAGACGGCAACATGATCGGCGGCCGCTTCAACGCCTACCTGAACAACGGCGTCCTGAAGGGGGAAAACTGGCTCATCCAGGCCGGCCCGGACAAGCGTTCCGGCGGGGACAACCGCCCCATGGTGCATGACCACTTTGTCAAGCTGGCTCCGCTGTGGCAGCTTGAGCTGTATTTCAAGGTAGCCGGAAAGGGCAACCCGGACTTTTATCCGGACATTTTCTACAAAGCCATCAAGATGGATACCAAGGGCAAGAAAGATGGAGAGCTTCAGCTCGCTTTCATGAAGAACGCCTGTGACGTCTCCAGGCAGGACCTGACGGACTTCTTCCAGAAAACCGGCATGCTCAAGCCCATTGACCAGGAGCTGGACGACTATACCTGCGCCCGCATGACCATCACGGAATCCGACTGCAAGAACCTGGTTGCCTACGCCAGGAAATACAAGAAGCCGGAAAGCCCCGTCATTTACTACATTTCCGTCAACAGCGTGGAAGCATACAAAAACCGCCTTCCCGTCCGGGGCGCTTACAACCAGGGCATCACGGAAAAGGGAGACCGGCGCATCATCTCCCATGACGTGTGGAAAAACGCCGCCGTCTTTGAAACCTACAAGGATAAGGAAATGGTCCGCATCACCATGGTGGGAACGGATTCCAAGGATAATTCCTCCACCACGGTTCCCTATCCGGAGGGCTCCACGCGGATTGAAGCCGTTTCCTGGGATGGCAAGCGTACGCTGGCATACGGCAAGCGTCCCGCCAAATAACAACTTAAGAGGTTAGCGTGTTCGGGCGCCGCCGTTCTCCGGAACGGCGGCGCTTTTTCATGGGAGGCTTCGCAGGCCGCGCGGCATGTTCCGCTCCGGTGTATTTTTCATGGCCGCGCTGCTTGGGAACAAGGGGTTGATTCATCCGTCTTTCAGGCTTCTTCACCTCCGGGTTTCAAGTTGAGCTTTCCGTCCTCCCCCGGGTGGTTTCCCGGCCCTTGTAAAGAATAGTCCCTCCGCTTCCCCGGGGTTGGATTCAGCAATGAAGCCCGCAGGGTGGGTTAACCGCAGAGAGGCGCGAATCAACCTTCCGCTCCCGTCGGGATGGTACGTAATCAAGACACCGTGTATTTCCGGTTCACCGTAAAATTGTGCACGGCGGCTTGAAGGATGATCTTTTCAGCATGTGCCTCTTTCCGGAAAAACCGGCCCGGCTATCATTGCCGGGGGGAATCTTTACTGCGTAAAAAACCGCCCCTGCTTTCGGCAGGGGCGGTGAGGGACGAGATTATGGGCGGAAAGAACTGTTATTTGTTGCAGCAGGATTCCCCGGTCCTGGCCCGGCCAAGGCGCGCTTTCAGGATGCGCTTGAAGTCCGTGCCCAGCAGGATGACGCCTCCGGCCATCATCGCAATGTCCTTGATGACCAGGCGGCCCGCTCCGGACAGGTAGGGGAAGCCGTGGTTGGGGCCTCCCAGGTCAGGCACCCACGTCTCCGGCGTGGTAATCAGGAAGGACAGGGTGCCTGCGGTCATGATGATGAGCAGGCAATTGCCGATGACGCCCACCTTCGGGAAAAAGATGCCCAGCAGTACAAGCGTTCCGATGGTGACGATCAGGGTTCCCAGGCCGTAGGAGAAACCGTAGGTGTTGTTTTCCTTATGCCAGGCAATGTTGGCCGGAACCACAGCCCCCTCCTTGTTCATGTGCTGCTTGTATTCTGGAGCCTCCTTGTTGTAGAAGAAACTCATCATCGGACTGTTGGCCACAAAGGGAACGATGCCGTCCGCTTCATACTGGAAGGCCTTGAGGCCGCCAATCCAGGCGAAGACGATGAAGACGGCTACCCTCAGAAAATTGATGCCGAAGCGTTGGAGTTTATCGGCATACTGAAGGCATTTTTCAGGGGACGAGCATGTGGTAAACATATCCGCTTGTAATACTGAAAGGATTCACCGTCAAGGGAATTTAGTTTAATTCCTTTTATTCCTATAGGGATATAAAAAGCAAAAAAGGCGTAAGATATTCTTTTTTAGACTGATGGTGTTTTTTCGCTATGAATGAGGGAAAATGGAAAAGAAGGGAGAAAAATGGACTGGCGCCTCCCGTTTTTACTTTCATGACTGATCCTTGTCTTGAACAGGAAGGAATGCGGAAAGTCTTTGCGGAGACTGGAAGGAAGCTTGCGGGCTCCTTCTCCATGCGCGGTTCATGTCCGCATTCCGTCCAGCCGCAACGCGGTTTCCCGGCCCTTGTAAGAAAACCAGGGGTGTTCCCTGCCTGGCGGTTTTATGTCCGCTCTCCCTTCAACGTGACAAGCTGTTTCCCGGAAAAGTGGTTTACTTTTGAACGGGCGCGGGTGCGGGACTGTATAACATGGGATGGATAAGGCAGGAATTTCCGGAAGCATGAAGGGAAAGATGCTGCTGTTCGTGGCCTTTTTAATCGTTTGTTTCAATCTGCGCACCGGGTTTGATTCTCCGGATCCGTTGTTGGGGACGATTGAAAAGGATATGGGCCTTTCCCTGGAAAATTCAGGGCTGTTCGCCCTGCTGCCCGTGTTTGTGCTGGGCGTGGCGGCTCCCATTTCCCCGCGCGTGGCTCGCTGGATGACGCCGTGGAAGATCATTTTCTGGTTCCAGCTTCTGGCCGTGGCCGGCATTTTCTGGCGTAGCTGGGACGGCGTGGCCGGCTTGTACGGCGGCATGGTTCTGATGGGGCTGGGCATGGGGATTGCCGGAGCGGCCATTCCCGGACTGATCAAGCACCAGTTCCCGGACCACGCCTCCGCCATGATGGGCGTTTACAGCGCCATGATCGGGGTAGGCAGCGCGGTGGCTTCCGGTCTTTCCGTTCCCATCTCCAACATGCTGGGCGGCTGGCGCTTTGGCCTGGGGATTTGGATTATTCCCATCCTGCTGGGCATGCTGGTATGGGGCGCCTACTTTCTCAAGCATCCCGTCGGCGTGCTTCAGCGCGATCCGTCGGCTTCCGGAAACAATCTGCTGCACAGCAGCAAGGCATGGCAGGTCACCATCTTTTATTTAAGCCGCGTGGGAGCCGCTTACTTCTTTTATACCTGGATTCCCATCTTCCTGAGGCAGCGCGGCATGAGCTACGTGGACGCCGGCTTCATCCTGTCCGTAGCCATGTTCGCCCAGCTTCCCGCCACGCTCGCCGCGCATGCCCTGGAAAAAGCCACGGGGGGCAGGGGCCTGCTCATCGTGATGGCCATGGCGCTGGCGGCGCTTTCCTGCTGGGGCATCCTGTACCTTCCGCTGGACTGGGCCCTCTGGATGGCCATTTTGTTCGGCCTGGCGACGGGAACCGTGTTCAGCCGCGGGATGGCGCTGATGGTGGAACGCGCCCGGACCCCTTCGGAATCCATCAGGCTTTCCGGCATGGCCCAGGGCATTGGCTTTACCATGGGCGCCGCCCTGAGCCTGCTGTTCACCTCCTTCCTGCACCCGGGCGGCTCCTTCCTGACTTTCGGCCTGGTATACACCTTTTTCTGCGTGCTCGGCATGATTTCCGGCCGCATGTCCGCTCAGCCGGGATATGTGTGACCTGGGGGGAAGGTGATAATGATTAAGGGTTAGCGGTTAATTGTGGAGGCGGTTTCTGTTTCAGAAACTTTTCCGCCTGTTTTATTTGCTTTTACAGAAAGTCCGCATCGCCCGAAGGGCTTGACGCTGGCGGGGGGGACGGGTAAGCTCTTGCCCGTCAAATTTTATGAAGGAAGAGATTGTACGCATTCAACGGGACGCTCTGGCGCGCATTGCCCAGGTGTCTGACAGGCGCGGCGTGGAAGACGCGCGCGTAGCCATCCTCGGCAAAAAAGGGGAACTGACCATGGCCCAGACGGGCATGAAGGACGTTCCCAGGGAGGAAAAGCCTGCCGTCGGCCAGTTGCTCAACGAGGCCCGCAAGGCCATCACGGAGGCCCTGGACGCCAAGCTGGAGGAAGTGCAGGCCCAGGCGGACAAGGCCGCCGTGGCCGGCGTTGATCTGACGCTTCCGGCCCGCTCCCTGCCGCAGGGCGGCCTGCATCCCCTCACGATCGTGCGGGATGAAGCCATCCGCATTCTGCGCCACATGGGGTTTGCCCTGGCGGACGGCCCGGAGATTGAGGACGAGTTCCACTGCTTTGACGCGCTGAATACGCCGGAGGACCATCCGGCCCGCAATGAGAAGGATACGTTTTACTTTGATTCCGGCAAGCTGCTGCGCACGCACACCTCCACCGTGCAGATCCGCTCCATGGAGAAGCAGACGCCCCCCGTCCGCGTGATTTCCCCCGGTTCCGCCTACCGCCGGGACGAGATTGACGCCACGCACCTTTCCGCCTTCAACCAGCTGGAAGGCCTGTATGTGGATACGGACGTTTCCGTGGGCGACCTGAAAGGGACGCTGGAGTACTTCCTGCGCGCCCTCTTCGGCTCTGATACGGAGGTGCGCTTCCGCCCCCATTTCTTCCCGTTCACGGAGCCCAGCTTTGAAATTGACGTGAAGCTGAAGGTGGACGGCCAGGAACCGCGCTGGGTGGAGATTGCCGGATGCGGCATGGTGGACCCGAATGTCTTTGAAGCCGTGGACCGCGAGCTGGGGCTGGAACCCGGCGTGCAGGCCCGCTACACGGGGCTGACCGGCTTTGCCTTCGGCATCGGCCTGGACCGCCTGGCCATGATCCGCTGGGGCATCCGGGATATCCGCGCCCTGATTGAGAACGACGTGCGCTTCCTTGCCCAATTCCAATAATTCTTACTTTACCCAGATATGAAAATTTCCCTTAACTGGCTTTCCCAATATATTGACCTGGCCGGCCTGAGCGTGGATGAAATGTCGGATATG
Organism: Akkermansia muciniphila; assembly: GCF_040616545.1. Lineage (NCBI taxonomy): Bacteria > Pseudomonadati > Verrucomicrobiota > Verrucomicrobiia > Verrucomicrobiales > Akkermansiaceae > Akkermansia > Akkermansia muciniphila. The sequence goes on from NZ_CP156688.1 coordinate 2,506,743, forward strand.
CTGACCTTTGCCGGCATTGAAGTGGAAGACATCCGCCAGCAGGGCGTGGACTCCCCGTACGTGGTAGTGGCCCGCGTGGCCTCCGCGGAACAACACCCCCAGGCGGACCGCTTGAAGGTCTGCCAGGTGGACGTGGGAGACGGCGCGCTGCACCAGATCGTATGCGGCGCGCAGAACTACAAGGTGGGGGACAAGGTGCCCTGCGCCCTGCCGGGAGCGGTGCTGCCCGGCAACTTTGAAATCAAGGTGGGCAAGCTGCGCGGCGTGGAATCCCGCGGCATGCTCTGTTCCGCCTCCGAGCTGGGCCTGCCGGACAAGGAGCACGGCCTCTGGATTCTTCCGCAGGAACTGGAAATCGGCACGCCCATCTCCCAGGTCGTGAAGGCGGATACCATGGTGGAAGTGGAAGTGACGCCCAACCGTCCGGACCTGCTTTCCCACAACGGCATGGCGTATGAACTGGCCGCCATCTCCGGACGGGAGTACAGGCCTGTGTCCATTGATGACGCCGGGGTGGAGCTGGAACCTGCCGGAGACTTCGTGCGCCTGGACCAGCCGGACCTGAACCCGTACTACACCGCCGTGAAAATCAGCGGCGTGAAGGTGCAGGAAAGCCCGGAATGGCTGAAGGAACGCCTGGTAGCCATTGGCCTGCGCCCCATTAACAACATTGTGGACGTCACCAACTTTGTCCTGCATGAACTGGGCACGCCCCTCCACGCGTTTGACGCGGCAAAGGTGCAGGGCGGCATCGTCACCCGCACCGCCTATGAGGGGGAAGCCTTCAAGGCCCTGGACGGCCAGGAATACACGCTCAACTGCACGGACCTGGTCGTCGCGGACCAGTCCGGCAAGGCGCTCGCCATCGGCGGCGTGATGGGCGGGGAGGAAAGCGGCGTAACGGACGCCACTACGGACATTATTCTGGAATCCGCCTGGTTCAAGCCCTCCTCCGTGCGCGCCACGTCCCGCAGGCTGGCCCTGTCTTCCGACTCCTCCTACCGCTTTGAACGCGGCACGTCCGCCTGGAACGTTCTGCGCGGTTCCGTGCGCGCCGTGGAGCTGATCCTCCAGCTGGCGGGCGGCACGGCCTCCAAAACGTATGTGGCCGGGGCTCCCGTGCCCAATCCGGCGCATGTTTCCATGCCTTTCTGCGGAAATCCGGATGCTCCCGTTTCCGCGTTCGCTTCCCTCAAACAGGGGAAGGGCGCCACGGTGGTCAATGAACTGGGCTTCGTGAACCTTCCCTGGAAGGCCTTGGACCAGATGTCCGGCGGTTCCATTTCCCATGAGGAAGGCGCGCGCATCCTGACGGCGCTGGGCCTGGTGCAGGTTCCGGATTCCCCGGAATGCTGGCTGATCCCCCCCCACCGCCTGGACCTCACGCGCCCCTGCGACCTGCTGGAGGAAATCGTCCGCGTCTTCGGCCTGGACGGCATTCCGTCCCGCTTTTCCGGCCCATTCGTCACGGAATCCCCGGTGGACGTGGCCTATAACTTCCAGATGGAATTGCGCCGCAAGCTGGCGGCTCTGGGATTCTATGAAACCCAGACCATCAAGCTCATCGCCTCCGAGTCCGCAGACGCCGCCATCGCCCAGGTGAAGGACGCGCTGCCCCTGCGCCCCCTTCAGGAAGGCGACCTCATCCGCGTGTCCCTGCCGCTCAGCGAGGATCACTCCGTGCTGCGCCCCGCGCACACTCCCGGCCTGATTGCCGCCGCCGTGCGCAACAGCAACCAGGGAGTCTCCGGCCTGCGCTTCTTTGAACTTGGCCGCGTCTTCCGCAATACGGGCGGCGGCAAGGGCAAGGACATTGAAACGGATACGCTGGGCATCCTGCTTTCCGGGGACCGCACGGCGCGCTCCTGGGCGGACCCCAGGCCGGAACAGTCCTCCTTTGAAGACCTGCTGGCCGTGATGGAAGCGCTGGCTCCGGGCCACCGCTTTACGCTGACGCCCGCGAAACCGCGCGAACAGGCCGCCCTGGGGGCGGACGTGCAGCTGGACGGGAAGGCCTGCGGCTACTTCGCCCGCCTGTCCCTGGCGCGCTGCCGGGAGCTGGGCCTGGACCAGCCCGTGTATGTGGTGGAACTGGACCTGCGCAAAATGCAGGAAGTCCTCACCGCTCCCGTGAAGGCTGCGGAACTGCCCCAGTTCCCCGGCTCCTCCCGTGACGCGGCCATGGAACTGCCCCTTTCCACGCCCAATGCGGACATCGTGAAGGCCATTGAAGCCGCCCGGGAAAAACTGCTCGCCAGCTACTCCTGCTTTGACGTGTTTACGGACCCCTCCGGTGAAAAGCTCCCGGCGGACCGCAAATCCATCGCCTACACCTTCCTGTACAGGGACCCGGCCAAGACCCTCACGGCCGCGGAGGTGGACGCCGCGCACCAGCGCGTGCTGAAAGCCCTGACAGACAAGGTAAAGGGCCTTTCCTTCAGATAATTCCCCGTCAACGGGCCGCGCGTTTCACCAAACCGGAACGCGCGGCCTCTTTTTAATCTCCCATGCACCTGCCTTCCCTGCGCCATGCGGGCCTGATAACCGCCCGGGTCCTGATGTTTGCGGCATGGTTCGGCCTCTCCCTCTGGGCGGCCGGGGTGGTGTTTTACAATGTATGGGGCGGCGCCGTGCTGGTGTGGCTTTACGCGGCAGCCATGGTCTGCGCCTTCGTTTTCCGCGGAAAGCGGCCCGTATTCTGGCGCGCCTCCTGGGGCGTGCTCGCCCTGCTTCTGGTTTATTATCTGTGCATTCCCGCGACGAACGGCAAGGAATGGCAGCCTTCCTGGAGCCGCTTGCCCGTCGTGGAAATTGACGGGAATGAAATCGTGGTGAAGGACGTGCGCAGCTTTGTTTACCGGACGGAGCATGACTTTGACGTCCGCTACGTCACGCGCCGCTTTGACCTGGACAAGCTGGCCACGCTGGACTTTGCCGTAAGCCACTGGGATGGGATGGAATCTGTGGCCCATACCATGCTTTCCTTCGGCTTTGAGGATGGAAAGCATCTGGCGCTCTCCGTGGAAACGCGTCTGCCGGAAAGGGTGGAGCAGGGGACCATTCCGGGCCTCTACAAGCAATTCAATGTGATTTACATTCTGGCGGACGAGGAAGACCTCTTCGGCCTGCGCACCACCTACCGGAAGGAGGACATGTACCTGTACCGCATCAACATCGGCAGGGAGAACCTGAAAAAAGCCTTCCTGGGTTTTGCGGAGAAAATCAACAGCCTCCACGAACGCCCGCGCTATTACAACACCGTCACCGCCAACTGCACGACGGAGCTGGTGGATACCTTCAAGGATTATCTGGGCGTGCGCCGCTGGCAGTGGACGCCCCTCTTTAACGGCATGTGCGACCAGGACGCCTATGACCGGGGCGAGCTGCTTCATCTGCCCGGAGAAAATTTCCGGGAATTGAAAAAGCGCTCCTTTCTGGGGCATGGCGGGAACGGGACGGACTGGGCAGCCCTCCGCCGCCGGTGGGAGGAGGGCTGGCGCACGGACGCGTCCGCCCCGGTTAAAGAGTAGCGAACTGGAAGTGCATCCAGTCGTAATCCCGTGCGCGTCCCAGGGACACGGCCCCCTCCGCCTCCACGAACTGCCAGAAGGCCGCATACTCCGGTCCGGACAGCACCGCCTTTGGTGCCGGGATGTTCAGGCCGTTCCTGTCCGGGTCCATATCCACGGCGATGCCCCAGGCATGCATGGACGTGGCCTTTCCGCCGATGATGGAGCGGTTGTTGAAGCAGCCTCCGTACAGGTCCAGGCCCAGTTCCCTGATCTTCTCCATGCCGTAATGGTCCAGGGTGGCCTGGAAAATGCGGGTGAGCGGTTCCGCCACCAGCTTGTGGCAGCGCATGGTGGAAACGGTGGTGTCCGTATCCCACGCCAGTCTCATGATGTAGGGCAGCCTGACGCTGGTCAGGTTGCTTTCATCCCCCGCCCGTCCGAAGATGGATTTCCCGGAACGCACTTCCTCCTGGCTGGGCCAGGAATGCTCCGGCTGGCGGATCTCCAGTTTTTCCATCAGTGCCCGGGCTGTCCGGGGGCCGGGGATGCCGTCCGCATCCAGCCCCAGATGCTGCTGAATCAGTTTCCAGTGTTCTCTCATAGGGGTTCACGCTAGGGGCTTCCGCCGGGAAGTTCCACATTTTTCCTTTCAGCGGCATACCTGCCTTTCCGGAGGGCGCAAAAAGACGCGGGCATTCCTTTTATGTTGCGGAAAGGGCTCATTCTGCTACACTTTCCCTCATCTTTTATTTTATGAATTCAGAACCATCCAACGTTGTCAAATTTTACAATGGGGAGCAGATTCCCCTGGAACTGCACAAAGTCCGCGTGGTGCAGAAACTGCACCTCGTTCCCGTGGAACGCCGCCTGGAAGCCGCGCAGGAAGCCGGGTTCAACACCTTCCAGTTGAGCACGAATGACGTTTATCTGGACATGCTGACGGATTCCGGCGTCAACGCCATGAGCGACAACCAGATTGCCGCCATGTTCCGGGCGGATGACGCCTATGCCGGTTCCCAGAGCTTTGACCGTTTGAAGCAGGCCGTGCAGGACGTCTTCGGCAAGGAATACCTGCTTCCAGCCCACCAGGGCCGCGCCTGTGAAAACATCATCGCCCGCACTTTTGTGAAGCCCGGGGACGTGGTGCCCATGAACTACCATTTCACCACCACGCACGCCCACATTGACCTGAATGGCGGCAAGATTGAGGAACTGGTGGCGGATGAAGCCATCAACCCGGTCAGCACCAACCCGTTCAAGGGAAACCTGGACCCGGCCAAACTGCGGGACTGCATCGCGCGGCACGGCGCGGACAAGATCCCCTTCGTCCGCATGGAGGCCTCCACCAATCTCATCGGCGGACAGCCCTTCTCCATTGCCAACATGCGGGAAATCCGCGGCATTTGCGACGAATTCGGCATCATGCTGGTGCTGGACGCCTCCCTGATCGGCGAAAACGCGTACTTCATCAAGATGCGTGAAGACGAGTTCAAGGACTCCACCTGTGCGGACATCCTGAAAACCATGTGCGGCCTGGCGGACCTGGTGTACTTCTCCGCCCGCAAGGTCTCCTCCTCCCGCGGCGGCGGCATCTGCACGAATGACCGGGCCATCGCCAAGAAGATGGAGCACCTCGTGCCCCTGTTTGAAGGCTTCCTGACCTATGGCGGCATTTCCGTGCGCGAAATTGAAGCCATGGCCGTGGGCCTGTATGAAACCACGGACCTGACCGTCATTTCCCAGAGCCCCTCCTTCATTGAATACTTCATCGGCCAGATGGTGGACATGGGCATTCCCTGCGTGACGCCCGCCGGCGGCCTGGGCGCCCACATTGACGCCGGGCGCTTCCTGCCCCACATTCCGCAGGAGGACTATCCCGCCGGGGCTCTGGCGGCGGCCTTCTTCATCGCCTCCGGCGTGCGCGGCATGGAACGCGGCACGCTCTCCAGCGTCCGGGATGAAAACGGCAACGACATTCTGGCGGATGTGGAACTGCTCCGCCTGGCCTTCCCGCGCCGCGTCTTCACGCTCTCCCAGGTCAAATACGTGGCGGACCGCATGAAGTGGCTCTACGACAACCGGGACTTGATCGGCGGCCTGGAATTCGTGGAGGAACCGCCCGTCCTGCGCTTCTTCATGGGCAAGCTCCGCGCCAAGAGCGACTGGCCTGAAAAACTGGCTGCCAAGTACCGCCAGGACTTCGGGGAAAGCCTGTAAAGCGCGGATTCCCGGGCACAACCGCATGTTCAAGGGCTGGGCCGTTCCGGTTCAGCCCTTGTTGCGCTGACGCCTTGCGGGACTCTGCGGACCGTTAACCGCAAGGGTGAGGCGCTCCTTTTAATCCCGGCTAGGATGGGACGGATGGTGATAATCTCATGTACAGCACAGGGTATGGTCTGCCTTGTTCATCAGTCTCCGTTCTTTTGTAAACCTGAAAGCCCATGTGCTCGTAAAATCCTTTGGCCTGGGGATTCTGTTCATTTACCACCAATTCGTTAATGGAATATTCCTTCATGCCGTATTCAATTAACTTTTTTCCCAGGCCGCGTCCGCGTTCTTCAGGCGCGATGAACAGCATTTCAAGTTTTTGTTCATCAATGCCCATGAAGGCCTGCGGAATGCCGTTCCCGTTCTCTGCGATGATCAGATGGGCAATATCCGTCAACGCCCGTGGAACATATTCCTGAATATGGCTTATCTCCTCATCTGACAGGAACGTATGGGTTTCTGTCACGGAGCTTTTCCAGACCTTCACCAGCTGTTCCACCAGTATGGGGGTTCTGTCTTCAATCTTAATGATGTTCATGTTCTCTCCCGTCTGCGGCAAGAATCATTGGAGCAGGGGCCTGCTGAAATGTCAAAGGTTCATCCTGTTTTACTACTGCCCTTTGCCGGAGGAAGCAGCGGGCTGCGCCTGGCCGCGGATGAACTCAAGCATGGCGCGGATGTCCTCCGCGGCCATGGTCATCTTTGACTTTTCAATCAGGATATTGCGGCCCGTCATGATATAAGAGGGAAAGATGCGGAGTCCCATGGCATGGAAGGGAGTCCTGCGGAGCTTATAGGTGGAGCCGGAGGGAATGGCGTTTTTCCCGGTCCTTCCGCGGGCGATCATGTTGAATGCCTTTTTGGCTACGTCACCCATCAGCATGACGGCGCGGAGATTCGGGAAAAGGGACAATTCCCGTTCCAGCACCGGGAGGCTCTCTTCTATCATGGCCTGCGGAACCGTGGTTTCCCTTTTGGGCGTCTTGACGGCGTTGGTGATGTAAATGCCGGCATCCGTCACGTCATGGATGGAAGAGGCCGGAAACCCGGCCTGGCGGAACAGGGGCAGGGCGGTGGACAGGTACAGCGGCGCGGGCGCGTTCCCGTAAAAGTCATTCTCCGGGCATTCCGGAACCACCTCATTGATCATCACGGTCCGGATGGCCGCCGGGTCCACGCGCAGGGGCGGCAACTGCATCCCCGGCGCGGCCATGGCCTTCAGTTCTTCCGTCAGGTCAATCATGGGCGGGAGCCGGGATCAGAAGTTGATCAGGCCCTGCTTCCAGCATATCCACGCGGCTGCCGCCGCAATGAGAAGGATGATGAAGAAGGCGGTGCCGGCGGAGGACTTTTTCCTGGCCTTGGGCAGCGCCTTCCGCGCTACTCCTCCGGCCTGCAGGGTGCCCGCAGCCGCCATGGCGTTGATGTAGTCGTTCCAGGCTTTGGCGGAATGGAAGCGGTTGCGTTCATCCGGAGACAGGGCCTTGTCAATCCCGGAAAGGAAGTTCATGGGGTACGTCTGCCGGAGGGCGGCGTAACTGGTCACCTTCGGGTTGCGGTCCACCACGGAACGCTGGTCCGCGGGCTGGGGAACTTGGCCGGTGAGCAGTTCGTAGAACGTGGCTCCCAGCTCATACATGTCGCACCAGGGGCCGATTTCACTGCGGCGGCCCGGATAGAATTCCGGCGGAGTGTAGCCGGGAGTGATCTGGACAAGGCCCTGGTGCTGGAGGGTCTTGGTGCGCACGGCGCCGAAGTCGATCAGCTTGGGCGTGCCGTCCGGCTGGATGAAGATGTTGCCCGGCTTGATGTCGCAATGGTACACCCCCATGGCATGAAGGTAATGCAGGATGTCCAGCAGGCGGAACAGCAGGTCCGTGGCCCGGGCCGGCTCCATGCTCTGCCCGGTGGCGTGCATGGTGGTCATCAGGTCAAACAGGGTCTGCCCCTGGATGTTTTCCATGACGTAGTAGCAGGTGCCGTTGGCGTCAAACATGTCAAACACCTGCACCACGCCGGGGTGGCTGAGCTGGGCCAGCACGGATGCCTCCTGCCGGGAGTTGGAAATGCTCTGGGCGAAGTTGACGGCGGTCTGCTCGTCCCGCGGGTGGACGAACCCGGTTTCCATGTCCCGGTAGGCATAGGCGTCAGGCATGCATTCCTTGATGACGACGTACCGGGAGTTGGGATTGTCCAGAGCCAGGTAAGTGATGCCGAAGCCTCCGGCGTTCAGGACGTTTAATATTGTATACTTGTCTTGCAGAACGGTATTGTTCGCAAGCGGGTAAACCAGGGTTTCTTGTTCCATGTCAGGGTTGGGGGCAGGTTGGGGCCGGGGAAATCTTTAATTCAATACGCAGGTTCTGTCAAGAATCTGTCCATTGGCGGTCAATAACAGGAAACCCGGAATTCGTATTCCTCCACGCTGCCGCGTTCCAGGCAGGCGGCCAGCCAGTCAAACAGGGCGCCGAATTCCCCGCCCAGGGTTTCCCCGGTATCCGCTTCCAGCGCCTTCACCCGGCCGGAAGCCAGGCGCACGGGCGTGAGCTCCGCCAGCAGGGCGGCGCATTCCTCGTCCCCGGCCTTGAAAATCTCCTCCGCTCCCGGCAGTTCGCACAGCCGTTCATCCGCAATTTCCAGGCAGAGGACTCCTACGCCGAATTCCGCGGCCAGGCCGCGCAGGGCGGCGCATTCGGAATCATCCGGGAGTTCCCCCACGATGACGAGCTCCCCGCACTGCGCCCAGCGGGACGTGGCCAGGGTCCGGAAAAATTCCCGCCTGCCGTCTTCGCCGCCCGGCATGCGGGCCACGCAGACGCCGCGGATGCCCATCATGGGCGCGCCGATCATGCGGCGGCGCTGCAGCGCGCTTTGGTCAAACACCAGCGCGTTTCCCTCCCATTCCCCTTCCGGCCATTCCACCACGGCCAGGTCCGGCTTTACCCAGGAGGCTCCCGTTTCACTGGTGCTGAATACGAAGACGCCGCGGCCCGTGGTGTCATACTGGCGTACCGCCAGGGCCAGCGCCTTGGCGCGGCAGTTCAGGCCGTCCGGTTCGTTTTCCCCCAGGAACAGGGGCAACAGCCCCCTGGCCGCCGGCTTGCCCTCCCGGTCCCGCACGCGCTTGTAATAACCCTGGCCGCGCTCCACCTTGGCGATTTCAGAGTCCGGCTCGGACGCCATGAAGGAGAAATGGTAGCGCAGGGAGGCGTCTGAATATTCCTCCCCCAGCCTCAGGCGCACCAGGCGGATGAGTTCGGTCCCCTTGATGGCCTGGGCCGGATCGGAAGGCAAAAGTTCCGGGAGCAATTCTTCCAGTTGGGATCTTAAACTCATACGCGCCACATGAGAACACGCGAGGGGGGCTTCTTCAAGGCGGAAGGAGTTCAGCACATGAAATAAAAAGCTCTTTTATTTGTTCCGGAATACGGCAAGATGGTCCGCATGGCATGGATTACCTCCGGTTATATACCTTCGCCCAGGCGCATGGCCGTAATCGCCGGTACCACCTTCACGCAGCTGGTGCGCATGAAGGTGTTTCTTTTTCTGGGCCTCTTTGCCGTAGCGCTGCTGGCCCTGAGTTCCTTCCGCCTGAGCGCGGTGCTGGGGCCGGAGACCGGGGGAATCAATGAACTGGTGCTGCTGAAGAACTCCGCTTACGGCGCCATGCGGGTGTTCGGCCTGTTTTTCTGCGTGGCGGCCACGGCCCTGATTATCCCGAAGGATGCGGAGGACCGCATCCTGTACACCATCCTGTGCAAACCCGTGCCCCGCATCGACTACCTGATGGGGAAGGTGCTGGGAGTGCTGGCCCTCACCCTGATCGCCGTGCTGCTGATGGACGCCGTGATGACGCTGGTGCTGTGGCTGCGGACGGATACGGTGGTGGCGGAGCAGATCGCCTCCCTGAAAGGGCGTTATACCGTGGAGGAAATGCAGCCGTACCTGGACCGGATACGCCTCCAGGGAGCTACCTGGAACGTGCAGACGGGGCTGGGGGTGATGATGTGCGAGTTCGTGGTGCTTTCCTCCCTGACCTTGCTGATGTCCTGCATTACCAACGGAACCATCATCAGCGCGCTGCTGACGTTCATGGTTTATCTGGCCGGGCTGTTCCAGACGCAGGCGCTTTCCCTGTGGGTGGGCTCCGGAACCGGGGGCTTCTCCTGGTGGGAGCTGGCGGGCAGCCGGCTCTTCTCCCTGGTTTTCCCGAACTTCCAGATTTATTCCGTAACGGATTCCGCCTTGAACGGGCAGATGATCCCCCTTTCCCTGTTCGGCACGCTGGCGTTGATGACGCTGGGGTATTTTGTCTTTCACATGACGCTGGCCGCGTGGCTGTTCAGGAAAAAGGAATTTTAGTATGGAAGATATCATCAATGCACGTTGCGGCTGGGCCGGAACAGACCCGCTATATATAAAATACCATGATGAAGAATGGGGGAAACCCGTTACGGATGACAAGACCCTGTTTGAGTTTCTGGTACTTGAAAGCGCCCAGGCGGGGTTAGCCTGGATTACCATCCTCCGGAAACGCGAAGGATACCGCGAAGCCTTTCACGGCTTTGATGTGGAGAAAGTAGCGCAGATGACGCCAGAAGACGTCGACCGGTTGATGCAATTTGACGGAATCGTCAGAAACCGGCTGAAAATCAATAGCACCATTAATAATGCCAAACTGTTTATGGCTATCCAGAAAGAGTTCGGCAGTTTCTACGAGTATGCCTTGTCATTCTTCCCCGGCCGGCAGCCTGTTGTTAACAATTTCAAGACCCTGGGCCAAATCCCCGCCACATCTCCCGAGTCGGATGCCATGAGCAGGGACATGAAAAAACGGGGGTTCAAATTCTTCGGTTCAACGATGTGCTACGCTTTTTTCCAGGCGGCGGGCTTTGTGAATGACCATATGGAAGGCTGTTTCTGCAGAGAGAATTAATCATCATTACCTTTCATTTTCACGATCGTAACTAGTATTTTTATTTTCTATAAATCTCTTGTGTTTTTGACCTCAAAAAATCTTCAATTATGAAAACAGGTATCATTGGGCTGGGAAAAATGGGCGGAGCCCTGCTGAGGGGCATGCTGAAAGCCGGAGCGGTGGTTCCGGAAGAAGTCTGGGTGTACGACCACCACCATGAAAACGTGCAGGCCCTTCAGGAAGAATACCCCGGCGTGCATGAAGCGCCCACGGAGGCAGCCGTGGCGGATGCGGTGGAAGTTCTTATTCTGGCCGTGAAACCGCATGGAATTCTGCCTCTTGTCTCCTCCCTCTCCGAGCGCGGCGCAGAGCTGCCGCTCCTGATCTCCATAGCCGCCGCCGTTTCCCTGGATGATATGGAAGCCTGCGCCAGCGATGGAACGCGCATTGTACGCGCCATGCCCAATACCCCGTGCATGGTGCTGGCCGGCGTCATCGCCTACAGTACGGGAGCCGGCGTGACGGATGAAGATGAGGACGCCGCCCGGCGGCTGCTTTCCGGCTGCGGCTCCGTTTACAAGGTGCAGGAATCCCGGATGAACGCCGTTTCCGCCATTTCCGGCTGTGGCCCCGCCTACATGTTCACAGTGCTGGATGCCCTTTCAGACGCGGGCGTAGCCATGGGGCTGCCCCGGAAAACCGCCCTGGAACTGGCCGTGGGAACCATGCTGGGTTCCGCCCGCATGCTGGAGCAGACGGGGAAGCATCCCATGGCGCTGCGGGATGAGGTCACCTCACCCGGCGGCACCACCATCGCCGCCCTGAACGCGCTGGATGAATGCGGCTTCCGCAATGCCTGGATACAGGCTGTGAAAAGCGCCGTGCGGCGGGCGGAGGAGATGGAGGAACACTGACGTGCCCCTGTGGACGGTTTTCCCGGGAAGGAAGGGAAAACCTGCCTCTATTTGCTCCGGAACGGCGTTTCCCTCTGCTTCCGGAGTTCCGGATTTTGCAGGTTGAACTGGACCTTTCTGATGGATTGCAGAGGGATTCTGACCTTTCCGATTGCGGCGGCATGCCCCTCCATAAAGCCGTCCTTGAGGGTCTCCAGATTCAGGGAAAGGATGCTCTGGTCCGTCAGGAAAACGCGGGTATCCGATGCCTCTTCCGGCAGCTTCTTCTCCTCCTGGTTTTTCTGGTCCAGGGCACGCACCTTGACGGTGGGTAAGGTAACGTCATAGTGGTCCGACTTAATGCGGATGGTGCCGTTTTCCTGGAGGGAGATGGCGCCTCTGAGCACGTCCCCGTTCACCAGCAGGGCCTTGTCCCCGGGGGCGTCCCCGTCATATTTGGAAATGATGTCCTGTTCGTCCGCCAGGTGGGGGAGGGCGCCGTTCCAGTCAAACACGTTCAGGTTGAACATGGCCATGTTCAAGCCGTCATATCCGCTCACCACAAACGTGTTGCCCGGTTTGAATTCATGTTTTTTGGAGGCCTCCTTCTCTTCTTCCTCGTCCCCGTTTTCATTCTCAAAGATATTGTCCATATCCTTGACCTCTTCCCACCGGGCCACCTGCTCGCCGTTGATGTACAGGTAGTAATTTCCCTTTTCCGGATCCGCGTAAAAATGAACGTCGGAACGTTTGATGGTCTTGTCCGCATACCAGTTCCGCGCCGTATCCCGCTTGACCCTGCCGAGCGTCCGGTACTGGCCGGAGCTGTTCTTGGCAAGTTCCGCCTTTTCCAGGGAGAGGGCCAGGTCAATGCTGCTTCCGGAATCAGTGTCCTGCCAGAGGGAGAGAGCGATCCGGAACGTATTGGTATGGTAAAGGGAAAACTGCACATGAAGCCGGGACGGCGTGGGGAAGGTGGTTTGCAGGTCCGTATTGTTGGAGCCCCGCATGATCCAGTAGCCGTTGCGGCATTCCGGCAGCATGTTGTTGGAGGAGGACTTCCAGCCCTGAAGGGATTCCGTGGCGTTGCGGATGTAGGCTTTCTGGGAATCGAATCCGATGTGCTGCACGTACTTCCTGTTGACGGGAATCAGGCCTCCCCACGCGGTTTGCAGTTGAAGGCTTTCCGTATCCAGCGCCTTCAGGGTGCCGTAAAATTCATCCCCGTTGGCAAGGCGGATGACGGAAAACTGCGCCGGAATGTCCAGCGGGCGGGAAGAAACCAGCTCGTCCAGTTCCTCCACCTTTACGTCCACGGGTTTGGAAAGAATGCTGGACCGGACTTTCAGGTACGGGCTGTCCAGCGTGTCCAGGCTGCCCGGCAGTTTTTCCCCGGATTTAAGCGTAATGACCCCTTCCGCCCGTACGCCGGGCAGGTGGGCGGCGGCCAGCAGGGCGCAGGCGCCCAGGAAAAGCGTTGTTGCTTGTTTCATATGGTGGAGGGCATCAGGGGGTGGAACGGGTGGGTTGTGCGGAATTCAGGAATTCCACGCGGGTGATATTTTTCAGGGGCAGTGAAATCTGGCCGAGCTGGGAATGCCTCAGGATGATTTTTCCGGAGTCCATGCTCAGGATGTCGCCATGCAGGCGGGAGCCGTCCTTCATCAGGATGCTGTGGCCCACGGGAGTGCGGGAATCATCCTTCTTTTTGGGTTCCGCAAAAAAGACCGTATCCAGATACCTGGCCGGGATGGAGAGCTCCCGGGGGATGTCCGGATACTCCTTGTCCGTGGAAAGCGTCAGTACCTTGTTCCTGCTGTTGTAGCTGCTGACGGAGCCGGGAATGGCGTCCTCCTCCCTGGTCAGGACAAGGTCCGTATCCATGTTCCCGTTCTTGGTGACGGACTTGGCGCTCAGGGTGATGGAGGAAAGGGCCAGCCTGCTGATGGTCAGGGAGACGTGCCCCTCCATCTGAAGGCCGAAGGCGCCCCCCTGCAGCGGCTGTTCCGGAGGGCTGGGGTCCGTCATCAGCTTGGGGGGCAGGTCTCCCACCAGCAGCTCGTAAACCTGTTCATGGTCTCCCTGCCGGGAGGCCGTCAGCCTGATGTCCACGCCTTCCGTCAGGGTGGGCGTGGGGATGTCCACTTCCCCCAGGACAATAATGCCGGATTTCTGTTCCCGGAGCAGGGTGCATTTGCCGGGGGCGATGCTCAGCATGAGCCTGTTCAGGCTGCTGCCGGAATTGGACCGGAAGGCGATGTTCTCATTCCCCCCGAAGCAGAAGACAATGCCGGCGCGGTCATTGTTGCCGTCCATCGTCATGGTGGTGCGGAAGGTGAAGGAAGAGGGGTCCAGGCCGATGTTCTTGTACAGGGGCGTCCAGGTGGGGTAGTCGCTGTTGCCCAGCCGGTACTGGTACTTGTCACCCTGGATTTTCGGTTTCAGGGCGTTCATCAGTTTTCTTCCGGCCTGGGTGCGGTAATCATCATCCCCCCTGCTGCTGGAATAAACCCAGCTGTTGTCAAAAATCAGGGGTTCCTGCCAGAAGCCTTTTTCCTGGATGGTGTCCAGCCGGAATCCGGCCACCTGGCTGCGGGGGATGGAGCGTTCCGTGCCCAGCATGTCCCGGTACTGCACCTTGTCCGGCGTGATGGAGATGATATTGCAGGGGATGATGTCCCGGTGCCCGGTAGCCATGAAAATCTTGTCTCTGGAACGGAGGTCCGGAGAGGAGGTTCCGGTGAAATAAAGCGCCCGGATTTCCGACGGGAGGATGACCGCGTTCTGGCGCATGGCCGGGTGCCTGATGACGATGCCCTGTTTGCCGTAGGAGACAATCTCCCCGCGGAGGCGGTAGTTGCTCTCCGTGACCACATCCACGACGGAATTGCCCCAGGCGGTCAGCAGGAACGCCGGAGCCAGCAGGAGGGAAAGGCGGATGCTATTGTTCATAAATGGGTAGAAATCTGTAATTGAGCGCCAGGGAGAGCAGGGCCGCGGAGGTGGAATAGGCCGCGGAATGGTCGGAAAGCCAGGAACCGTTAGGGGTCTGGGAGGCTCCCAGGTAGCGCATGTTTTTATAATTCCATTCCTTCCATACCTCCTGGTCCGCATGGAACAGGGCCTGGGACATGTAATATTCAAAGTAGAACGGGTAGGAAGAATCCCGGTAATTCAGGTTCTTTTTCAGGTAGGCCAGGGAATCCTTGAAAGAGGGGTCCGCCTTGCGGCGCGCCAGGGACAGCGTCAGGGAGCCGATGGCCGTGAGGGTGACGCGGGGGCCCGCCGGGCTGGTGTACCCGTAGGCTCCCTTCTTGTCACGGCAGGAAGCCATGTACTTGAGGCCGCGTTCAAAGGCCTCGTCCGGAACGGGAATGCCCGCGTTGCGCGCGGCAAACAGGGAGACGATCTGGCAGCCGGTCACCGTGCTGTCCGCATCCGTGGATTCCGGGGAATAACGCCAGCCGCCCGTCTTGTTCTTCTTCTGGGCGGTCAGCGTCAGGGCCACGGCTTTCCGCAGGGCGGGGCCGATGCGGTCGTCCCGCACCATGCCGTAAGCTTCGGACAGCGCCAGGGTGGCGAAGCCGTGGTTGTACATGGAATCCCCGATGTAGCCGGACCCCTTGTTCTGCTTGGACAGGATGTAATTCACGCAGCGGCGCACCATGGTGGCGTACGGGCCTGTGTTCGGGTCATCCCCGTGGGCCAGCACGGACATGAGGCAGAAGCCGATGATTCCGGGTTCCTGGCCGTAGGTGCCTTCATAGGTTCCGTCCGTTTTCTGGGCGTTCTGGAGGTACCGGAGCCCTTTCACGTACATCAGCTCCACCTGGGGCGGCACGGGGGAGGACATCCTCACGGGGGACTGGGCGGCGGCGTTCTGCGGGACAGCCGCCATGCAGCAGGCGAGGAGGGGGATCAGGAGGATGGAGATTTTTTTCATCGGGGAAATGGATTAATGGTTTTTCATGGGCGGAGCGCCCGGCAGGGGCGCGCCATGTTCACGGCGGCTATTTTTGAAGGGTCTTGTTGTAGGCGTCCAGCGCCTTGCGGAATTCGGCGGGCATATCCTCCGCGGACATGCCGGTGGATTTGGGGACGGAGCGCGATTCCGCAGCCATGTCCGGGTTGGAGACGCCCTTTTCCTGGGCGGAGGGCATGTTGGATTTCCCGTCCGCGCCATGTCCGGGGGTGGTCCCTTTGCCCTTCTGGGAGCCGCCCTCTCCTTCACCCTGTCCTTCCCCCTCGCCCTCCTGCTGTGCCATGGACTGGGAATCGCTGTCCATGCCCAGGAGCTGGCGCAGCATGTCCATCAGCGCCTCGCCGCCCGGCTTGGGTTCGCCCCCGGCGTTGGTCATCTTGGCCTTGGCGGCCTGGTAAATCAGCTCAATCACTTCCGACTGGGCAGCCAGCGTCTGGCCCCCAGTATGGTAAACCTCCAGCAGATCCACGGCGTCATTCATGGCGTGGCGGCACTTTTTCAGCAGCTCCACCACTTCCTCGTTGGTTTCTCCCATGATAAGGTCGGACGTGTCCGCCTGGAGCTCATCCTGTTGTCCGGCCAGCTTGGAGGCCGTTTCCTTGTGCTTGGCGGAATATTCCGGAGTGGAATCCGCGGCGGCGCAGGGCAGGGAAAGCGCCAGAATCATGGCTGGAAGGTTGATGGTATTCATGCGGTGGGAGGGGTGGGGGCTTTGCGGTGTTCCTGTTCGGCGGCGCGGGTGCGCATGCGGATGTCCTGTTCCTGCTGAATCATGCGGATGACCTTCAGCATGAACTCAAACTCGGCGTCGGAAATGGAATTCTGGTCTCCTCCTCCGCCACCACCGCCGCCGCGGTTCTTCTTATAGTCGTCTATCAGCTTGGCCCAGTGGCGCAGGGTGGAGGCGTACAGGCGGGACTCGTCAATGGAGCGCGCCGTGATCGCGTTCAGGATGTTGCCGTGCACCAGGTCCAGCTTTTCCCGGAGGGAGAAGGCGTTCATCTGGTTGTACAGGTCACTGTAAATGCGTTCCTCCGTGCGGGACTTATAGTAACTGAGGTCTTCCAGAATCCAGCTTATGTCCTGGGTGGAGGCGTTTTGAAGGGTGGCGATGGTTTCCATCTCCCGCTTGGTGGAGGGGTCCAGCTCATCCATGGTCATGCCCACAATGATGTTGATCTGGCCAACCAGGGCGTTCGCGATGGAATCCTCCTTGGCCGCGGCCTGCTTGAGCCGTGCCACAAAGGTGCTGGCCTCCATGTCCTGAGCGGACTTGGAAAGCTGGTTCATGGCGTCTTTCAGGGCCTGGGTGGCGTCGGAATGGGAGCTCTCCCCGTCGTCCAGGTCCTTCCGGCTGTCCTGCGCGGAGCGGTTCTCGGACGCGGAGGACCGGAACTGGTTCTGCGCCTTCTTCATGGGGCCGTTGGGGATGGGTTTCAGCATGGAGATGCCCTTCATGAACTCCTTCATGCCGGAGGGGTCTATCTGGGAATTGCGGGAGGCCTCCTTGAACAGGTCTTCCGAGCGGTTGAGCAGGTCGCCCAATTCGCGCCTGTTGGCCTGTTCCTCGTCAGCCAGGGCGTGCAGGCGCTCCTGGGTCTCCGAATTCTTCAATTCACTGCCCTCCATTCCCTTCATGCGCCTGGCCTCGTCCGTCATGGCGTCCATGCGCCGGATCATGCCTTCAAGCTCGCTGGTGATGCGCTCCAGTTCATTGCGGATCATCTGGGCATGCTCCGACTTGGAAAGGACGAAGATGATCATGGGCTCCGAATAAACGCGGTTGCCTCCCGGCTTGTAGTCCTGCGTAAAGCCGCGCACGACGACGCGCTGGGGGGACAGTTTCAGCGCCCGGGCCTGGAACAGGTACGTGCCTTTCAGGCTGGTCTGCGTGGGATGGCCGTCCGCCAGCACCTTTTCCCCGCGCAGGCCGGGGACGGGCTTGCCCGCCTTCGCCGGGTCCGGTGCTGCGGAACCGTTTTCCTCCTCGTCATCGTAAAAGGACTTTTCCCCCTGCCATTCTACCCCCATTTCCCGGAGGCCGAAGTCGTCCGCCGCTTCCACTTCCAGTTCAATGCTGGTGTCTTCCAGCACATAGCGGTCATTCTCCCCGCCTCGCAAGTAAATGGACGGCTGCTTGTCCTCAATGGGTTCCAGGCGTATCCGGACGGGCTGTGACGCCGCCAGGCCGTCGCGGTCCGTCCAGGTCAGCTCTATTTCCTGCGGATCCTTCTCCAGGCGGATATCCGGGATGATGACGCTGCTCCCCTTCACGCGGAGCGGTTTTCCTTGCGCGGTGGCCGCGGACAGCAGATTCTGGGAGGCGGTTACCTCCAGCGTCAGCGTGGAG
Source organism: Akkermansia muciniphila (assembly GCF_040616545.1). Lineage (NCBI taxonomy): Bacteria > Pseudomonadati > Verrucomicrobiota > Verrucomicrobiia > Verrucomicrobiales > Akkermansiaceae > Akkermansia > Akkermansia muciniphila. Next base: position 2,524,666 of record NZ_CP156688.1, read on the forward strand.
CCTGCCGGGGCGGAAATGACCCCGGCGCGCATGGCCTCGTGCCCGTCGGGGCGCGCCATATAGGCGGGGTAGGCCACCGTGGCCGTGGCGCCCAGCAGGGAGGGGCGCGCCTTCGGGATGATTTTCAGGCGGCGGGCGATGTCCCCCGCGAAAAACTCCAGCCTGTCCGGCTGCTGCATGGGCGGAATATGGATTTTATAAGCGCCATCCGCCAGGGGGGCTTGCTGGCGCACCCTGTTATGGAAGAAATATTCTCCCGTCTGCGGGCGGGATTTGGTGGTTTCCGCCAGCCGGAGTTCATACAGGCTGCTCTCCCCCAGGGGGATGACCAGGGAATCCGGCGTGGGGTCCAGCTGGGTGAACGTGTAGCGTTCCGGAGGATTGAACGGGCGCAGCCAGCGTTCCAGGGCGTTCCCCGCCGCTTCCGGAGTAACCAGGCATACGCCTGCCGTGCATAAAGCCAGAACGGCCAGCAGGATAAACAGCTTTTTATGGCTGGGCCGGGGGATGTTCACCGTCAGGTCCCGCGCGGAAACTTCACGGGCCACCTGTTCCATGGCGGCCGCCTTCAGCTTTTCAGAACTGTACTGGCGGCCGTACTTTTCGGAATCCAGTTCAATGACGCCCAGGAGCCGGTCCCCCAGGGCCGGATCCGTCCGGGAAATCAGGCGCGCCAGCTGGGCCTCCTTGCGCCGCTGCCATACCCACCGGAAACTCCACAGCGGGATGAAAACCGCCAGGCCGGCCACGGCGGTGAAAAAAAGAATCCAGCCCACGGCGGAGGGCGTTTCCCACAACCTGTCGGAGAGGTACAGGAAAATATAGGAGAGAATCACGGCAATGCCTGCAAGGCATACGGCTTCCAGCATCTTAACCGTTCTGAGGCGGCGCCGGAAGGAGTGAAGCTGCCTGACCAGCTGGTCAGGGAGTTTGACGGTAGTTGAGGAGGGCATGCTTAATCCCGGTATCTACGCTAATTACATCGTTTTTGCAAGCTCGTCGCGCGTGATGGAGCAAATTCGCATTCATGGGGCTTGAAGTGTTTTTCTCGCTGGACTTTATAGTTTGATTTCCTAAAATAACGCTGCGCTTTAAATCTGGCCTGGTTTGCGCATGACTAAAAACCAACATATTAGGCCTTACCCATTGACTTCGCCATGCAACAGGGAAACGAAACAACGGCTCCGGAGGTTGACTTCGGAGAATTCGCACCAGCCACATACGCCGAATGGCGTGAGGCAGCCGTCGCTGCCTTGAAAGGGGCTGACTTTGATAAAAAGCTTTTCACCAAGCTTGTGGAGGGAATTACCCTGCACCCCATCTATAACAAGTGGGATGAACACGCTCCGGTGATGCCTGCCGGGCAGTTCCCGTACCGCCGCGGCACGCGTGCGCTGGGGTACATGGAAAAGCCCTGCGAGATTGCCCAGAGCATTCCCGCCTCCACCCCGGAAGATTTCAACAGCAAGCTGCTCCATGACCTGGCCCGCGGCCTGACTGCCGTGAACGTCCAGCTTAACTGCAAGTGCGGCCTGAAGCTGCGCAAGCAGGCCGACTGGGATACCGCCCTCAAGGGCGTCCAGCTTGACAAGCAGCCCGTCTACATCACCCCCGGCTCCTGCGGCCTGGGCACGCTCTCCATGTTCCTGAACACGTACAAGGCCGCCGGCTTCAATACGGCGGATCTGAAGGGCGGCGTTCTGTACGATCCGGTGGGCAAGGCCGTGATGAAGGGCTCCCTCTGCGGGGGGAAGGGCATCTGCGCCTACTATGACCAGATGGCCGTAATGACCAAATGGGCCGTTGCCAACGCTCCCGCCTTCCAGACCATCGGCGTCAGCGGACTGCCTTATGCGGACTCCGGCGCTTCCGCCTTTGAAGAAGTGGGTGCCATGCTGGCGACCGCCGTGGCCTACCTGCGCGCCATGGAGGAACGCGGCATCTCCGTGGATGAAGCCGCCGCGCACATGCGCTTTACGGTTTCCATCGGCGCCAACCTGTTCCTGGAAGTCGCCAAGATCCGCGCCCTGCGCGAACTCTGGGCCATCATCGTGAAGGAATGCGGCGGCAGTGAAGAAGCCGCCAAGATCAGGCTTCATGCCCGCACCTCCTTCTGGACCCTCTCCAAAGTGGACCCCTGGGTCAACCTGCTGCGCGGCTCCGCGCAGGCCTTCTCCGCCATCATGGGCGGCGTGGACAGCATTGACGTGCTCCCCTTTGACGCCGCCGTGCGCATGCCGGACGAATTCTCCCGCCGCATTGCCCGCAACTGCCCGCTGATCCTGCTGGGCGAATGCAATCTGGACAAGGTGGTGGACCCCGCCGGCGGTTCCTGGTACCTGGAAAACCTGACGGACGAAGTCTCCCGGAAAATCTGGGACGTCTTCCAGGGAATTGAAAAGGAAGGCGGCATCATCAAGGCCCTCAAGGCCGGTTCCATCCAGAAGAGTGTAAACGCCACCGCCGCCAAGCGCTACCAGCTGGCCGACCAGCGCCGCCAGTCCATCGTGGGCGTCAACCAGTACGTCAACCTGGCTGAGAAAAAACTGGAAACGCCGGAAGGCTCCGGCTGTTCCGCCCCCAAGGGCCACGGCTGCTGCAAGAATGCGGACGTGCAGCTTCCGGACGTGGAAATGAGCGTGGACTCCGCCTGCAAGGCAGCCAGCGAAGGCTTCTCCACCTGCCTCATCAACAAGGCCCTGGCGGCCGGCGCGGACTGCAAGTGCGGCGAACCGCTGGAAATGGAAGCCCTGCCGAAGCGCCGCCTGGCGGAACGCTTTGAATCCCTGCTTGCCAAGGCTGACGCCTGGGTGGAGGAAAAGGGCTCCCGCCCGATGGTGTTCTTCGCCAACATGGGGCCGCTGCGCCAGCACAAGGCCCGTGCGGACTTCTCCCGCGACTTCCTGCGCGCCGGCGGCCTGGACGTGGTTTACCCGTCCGGCTTCCAGACCCCGGAAGACGCGGCCAGGGCGGCTGCGGAAAGCGGCTGCGCCGTGTGCGTGATCTGCTCCACGGACGACACCTATCCGGAAATCGTTCCCGCCTTCTGCAAGGCGCTCAAGCAAATCAAGCCGGACATGATGGTGGCCCTCGCCGGGTACCCGGCGGACCATGTGGAAGCGTTCAAGGAAGCCGGCGTGGATATCTTCATCCATGTCAAGGCCAACTGCTACGACACCGTTGAAGCCATCCAGAACAAGATCGGCCTCTAAAAACCACCAACCTATTTCATTCAATGAGCAATATTCCTGATTTTGCATCCGCCTCCTATCCTGAAATCAAGGCTGGTGCCCCGGCCACGGCTTCCGAAACGGAAACGTGGATGACCAATGAACAGATTCCCGTTCCGCCCACCTACTCGGAAAGCGTGTATGACGACTGCCTGCACCTGGACTTTACCGCCGGTGTGGCCCCCAACCTCCGCGGACCGTACGCCACCATGTACGTGGCCCGCCCCTGGACCGTGCGCCAATACGCCGGCTTCTCCACGGCGGAGGAATCCAACGCCTTCTACCGCCGCAACCTGGCGGCCGGGCAGAAGGGCCTCTCCATCGCCTTTGACCTGGCGACGCACCGCGGCTATGACTCCGACCACCCCCGCGTGGTGGGTGACGTGGGCAAGGCCGGCGTGGCCGTGGACTCCATCCTGGACATGGAAATCCTCTTCAAGGGCATTCCGCTGGACAAGATGTCCGTCTCCATGACCATGAACGGTGCCGTGCTGCCCGTGCTGGCCTTCTACATCGTGGCCGCCCAGGAACAGGGCTGCACGCTGGACCAGCTCTCCGGCACGATCCAGAACGACATTCTCAAGGAATACATGGTGCGCAACACCTACATCTATCCGCCTGATCCCTCCATGAAAATCATTGCGGACATCTTTGAGTTCACCTCCAAGTACATGCCCAAGTTCAACTCCATTTCCATCTCCGGCTACCACATGCAGGAAGCCGGCGCCACGGCGGACCTGGAAATGGCTTACACGCTCGCGGACGGCCTGGAATACGTGCGCACCGGGATCAAGGCCGGCATTGACATTGACGCCTTTGCCCCGCGCCTCTCCTTCTTCTGGGCCCAGGGCAAGAACTACTTCATGGAAGTGGCCAAAATGCGCGCCGCGCGCGTGCTGTGGGCCAAGCTTATCAAGCAGTTCAACCCCAAAAACCCGAAGTCCCTGGCCCTGCGCACGCACTCCCAGACTTCCGGCTGGTCCCTCACGGAGCAGGACCCGTTCAACAACGTGACCCGCACCTGCATTGAAGCCCTGGCCGCGGCCTGCGGCCACACGCAGTCCCTGCACACGAACTCCCTGGACGAAGCGATCGCCCTGCCGACGGACTTCTCCGCCCGCATTGCCCGCAACACCCAGCTCCATCTTCAGGATGAAACCACCATCTGCAAGGTGATCGACCCCTGGGGCGGCTCCTACTATGTGGAATACCTGACCAATGAGCTCATCCGCAAGGGCTGGGCCCACCTTCAGGAAGTGGAAAAACTCGGCGGCATGGCCAAGGCCATTGAAACCGGGCTGCCCAAGATGCGCATTGAAGAAGCCGCGGCGCGCCGCCAGGCCGCCATTGACTCCGGCAAGGAGCCCATCATCGGCGTCAACAAATACCGTCTGGAACAGGAAGCCAAGATGGACATTCTGGAAGTGGACAACACCACCGTCCGGGACGCCCAGATCGCCCGCCTGCAGAAGCTGCGCGCGGAACGTGACTCCGCCGCGTGCGAAGCCGCGCTGGAAGCCCTGTCCGAATGCGCCCGCACGGGTGAAGGCAACCTCCTTGACCTTGCCATCAAGGCGGCCAAGGCCCGCGCCTCCCTGGGTGAAATCTCCTCCGCCCTGGAAAAACACTTCGGGCGCCACAAAGCACCAATCAAACTCATTACCGGCGTGTACGCTCAAACCTATGGTCAAGATCCGCTGGTGGAGGAAGTCCGCAAAATGACGGATGACTTCGCCGAACGCACGGGGCGCCGTCCCCGCATCCTCGTCGCCAAGATGGGCCAGGACGGCCACGACCGCGGCGCCAAGGTGGTCTCCTCCGCCTATGCCGACCTCGGCTTTGACGTGGACGTAGGCCCGCTCTTCCAGACGCCGGAGGAAACCGCCAAGATGGCGATTGAAAACGACGTGCACATGATCGGCATGAGCTCCCTGGCCGCCGGCCACAAGGTGCTGCTCCCGGCCCTGGTGGAAGAACTTGCCAAGCAGGGGCGCCCGGACATCCTGGTCTTCTGCGGCGGCGTTATTCCCGCCCAGGACTATGACTTCCTGAGGGAACACGGCGCAGTGGCCATCTTCGGTCCCGGCACCAACATCCCGGAAGCCTCCAAGGAAATCATGGAGGCCCTCAACGAACAGTACGCCGACTAAGGCCCGCTGTTCGGAAAACAGCCTCAATCCACAGAGGGAGCCGGATCATGGGATCCGGCTCCCTTTTGATAAGTTCCGCTTTGGTCTGGAACCCAGGCTCGGCTCCCGTATTCATCCGGGAGCGCCGGACATCTGCGGCAGTTGAATCCAAAGCTGTCCCGGGGCATCCTTTTAATGTTAAGCGTGTTTGCCGCCGCCCTCACGTTGTCTCTGGCTGCCGCAGGGGCTTGCGGCGCTCCGGACGGATCATCCCGGAAGCCATGGCATCTTACCGGTTGACCCAGCCCTCGAAGGTTCCGTCTTCCAGCGGATGAATGCTCAGTCCGGTTTGAGAATCATGCTTCCCTTCATACCTGATGACCGGGTAGGCAAAAAGGGACCTGCCGTTGGGCGTCGTTTTCATCTTCAGGGACTTCAGGGTAATGGTATCTCCCGGGGCAAGCGGGAAAGCGTGGCCGTCCGAATAATAATGGCGGTCCAATTCTACCAGGGAAACTTTTCCGTTCTTTTTGGAAACGGCCAGAATATCAAAGCGGGAAGGGCTTGTCTGCACGCCAATGAAGATGGTGTTCCATTCCGGAACATCCACCGCCGTGCAGACCGTTCCCTTGACCGGGGACTGGAATTCAAATGAATGGGTGCCGTCTGACACGTTCCATGCTGCTGTGTCCTTGTTCTTTGAAACGGTCAAGCCCTGTTCGGTAAAATCTCCCTCTGCGGCCATGGAAGGATGGAAAGGGAAGGGCGCCAGTAATACTGCTGCAAATAATAATGTTTTCATATCAGGATAGGATGGGTTGACTCTCTGCATCTCATGAAACCATTTACGTTGCAAGGGAAAACGTCTTTTCCCAGGGGCTTTTATCCGGAATGGCGATGGGCTGGGGTGGCGGCCGGAGTGAACTCGGATTTTTACTTTGTCCATCCTGTTCATGAATTCCGTTCCTGCGGTAAGGGAATGCCCCTGCGTCCCGGAAGGATGCTCTCCTTTTATTGCTTTTGCATTGCCCCTTGCGGTCAAATTCCGTAGTCTCGTCCAGCCGTGAGCCGCTCCTACCGTCATTGCCTGGATTATAAAAAGGGATTGATTCCTGCCGATACCGATATTTTCCGCGTGATTGACGGGGTGGGGGACGGGCGCCCGGACGTATTTGCCGACAAGATGGGAGACCGCGTTCTGGTCTCCACGCGGGACTGCCCCATCCCTGCGGATTTGGAACGCGAACTCCGGGAACTGAATATTCCCGTGTTCCACAAAAGGCTGGAACAGAATCAGAAGGAGGCTCCCGTGCAGATTGCCGGGCCGGAACTCCCCCTGCAATTCACGGTGACGGAGCAGGGCGTGCGTTTCAAGATAGACATGTCCACCGGTTATTCCCAGGGCATCTTTCTGGACCAGCGCAACCACCGCCGCCAGGTCAGGGAGCGGAGCAGACCCGGCATGAGGGTGCTGAACACCTTTGCCTATACCGGGGCCTTTTCCATATATGCCGCTCTGGGAGGGGCGCAGACGACCACGCTGGACCTGGCGCAGCCGTGCCTGGACTGGGCCAGGGAAAACTTCAGCCTGAACGGCATTGACCCCGCCGCCCAGTACTTCTGCAAGGGAGACGTGCGCCGCTGGCTGGAACGGTTTGCCCGGCAGGGCCGTACTTTCCACGGCATTATTCTGGACCCGCCCACGTTTTCCCGTGACGACCGGGGAAAGGTATTCCGGGTGGAATCCCACTACGGGGAACTGGTGGCCCAGGCGCGCGAATGCTTGGAACCCGGCGGCTGGATGCTGTGCACCAGCAACTGCCGCAAGCTGAGCCACGCGGACTTCCGCAGGATGGTGGCGGAGGCCGTTCCGGGCTTCCGGCTGACCCATGATTCCATGCCCCCTGACTTCACCGGGGAGGATTATCTGAAAAGATTGTGGATAGATTGGAAATAAATATTTTATGAAAAATTTTCCTCACTTCCGCTGACGCATTTTATCCTTTTGAAAACCGTCCCGGTCTGGTAGGAAACCGCCCAATTACTTTTTCTATGAAAAAACTAGCCTATGTTGCGGGCCTCTTCGCGCTTACGTGCGTTCCTCTGCTTGCCGCCCTCTATGAAAACCTGGAAGTGGGAATGGACAAGGACCAGGTGCTGAAAGCCCTGAGGCAGAGCAAGCAGCTTGAAGGGCCGCCCACGGATGCCCTTCTCTCACGTACCGGCCTTAACGGCGTGTTTAAAACCAAACAGTCCATAGGCGGGCAGACCTTTTCCCTGAACTTTGACTATGACCCCTCCGGCGGCTTGAGGGCCGTTGTCTTCTACTCCCGCAGCAAATGCCGCGGTTCCGAGTATGAAACCAAATTGAAATCCGCCTACAAGGCGCTTCTGGTGGGCCTGACGGAAAAATTCGGAGAGCCGGCCAACATGCCGGAATGGGTGGCCAAGGAATCCCTTCAGGAAGGCCGCATCCAGTACATGCACATGTGGAGGGTATCTCCCGGCGTCTTCCTGATGTCCGGCCTGGGCAACATGGGAGCCATGGAAGGGTACTTCCCCCTTTTCCGCTTTTCCGGACCGTCCGGCATGCCTCCCGCCTCCAAAAGGGACCGGGAGGAACTGAAAAGGGAATGGGCCGCCATCCCGGAATTTCCCGGATTGAAAGAGGCGGAGCTCCACATCTCCGATGCCGTGCGCGCCATGGGCACCAAAAAATATGAAGACGCCTTTGAATGCTTCCAGCAGGCGGCGGAACTGGGAAGCCCCCGCGGCTACTGGGGCATGGCGTTCCTGTCTGAGCTGGGCAAATACGGCGTGAAGCGGGACAAGAAAAAAGCGGATGAAATGAACCGCAAGGCCGCCGCCGCGGGTTATGCAGCCTCCGCCTCCAAATTCGGCGCCACGTGGCCGGATGCCGCGCGGGCCCTGGGCCTCTCCGCCGCCGCAGCCAGGGAACAGCTCCGTATGCGCCAGCGGGCGGCCGCGGAAGGTTATGCCTCGGAACAATACAACATGGGCATCATGTACCACACCGGGTTTGGTGTGCCCAAGGACCCTGCCAAGGCCCGTGAATGGTTCCAGAAGGCGGCGGACCAGGATGACGTGCAGGCCAAAAGCATCCTGAAAAAACTCCAGTAACTCTTTTCCCAATCCATTACTATCATGAGCCTATACGCACAACAACTCGTTCGCTACCCTGAACTGGGCATCTCCCTTGACTTCTCCAAACTCCCGCTGGACGACGCCTTCCTGTCCTCCATGCAGGGGCGCATAGACAGGGCGTTCGCCGATATGAAGGCGCTGGAATCCGGCGCCATTGCCAACCCTGATGAAAAACGCATGGTGGGCCACTACTGGCTGCGCAACTCCGCACTGGCTCCCACGCCGGAACTGAAAGCCGCCATTGACGCTCCCCTGGCGGATGTCAAGGCCTTCGGCCAGGACATTCTGGAAGGCAAAATCACGCCGCCCCGCGCGGAACAGTACTCCGCCGCCCTCGTCATCGGCATCGGCGGTTCCGCCCTTGGTCCTGAACTGGTGGCGGACGCCATCCCTGCCGCGGGGCTGGACATGTTCTTCCTGGACAACACGGACCCGGACGGCATGTACAAGGTGCTGGAAACCCTGCCGCTGGAAGAAACGCTCGTCGTGGTCATCTCCAAGTCCGGCGGCACGCCGGAAACCCGCAACGGCATGCTGGTGGCCCAGGACTTCTTCAAAAAGAACGGCGTGGAATTCGCGCCCCAGGCGGTTGCCGTCACGGGCGTGGGCTCCAAACTGGACAAGACGGCTGAAGCGGAAGGCTGGCTCAAGCGCTTCCCGATGGAAGACTGGGTAGGCGGTCGCACCTCCGTCATGTCCGTGGTGGGCCTGGTGCCCGCCGTGCTTCAGGGCGTGGACGTGGATGAACTGCTGGAAGGCGCGCGCCTGATGGATGAAAAGACCCGCCGGGACTGCGTGAAGTGCAACGCCGCCATGAAGCTGGCGCTGGCCTGGTACAAGGCCACCAACGGCAAGGGAGAAAAGGACATGGTGGTTCTTCCCTACAAGGACGCCCTGGTGCTCTTCTCCAAATACCTTCAGCAGCTCATTATGGAATCCCTCGGCAAAAGGCTGGACCTGGACGGCAATGAAGTCTGCCAGGGAATCTCCGTATACGGCAACAAGGGCTCCACGGACCAGCACGCCTATGTGCAGCAGCTCCGCGACGGCGTGAACAACTTCTTCGCCACCTTCATTGAAGTGCGGGAATGTTCCGCGGATGCGGTGGAAGTGGAAGCGGGCGCCACCTGCGGAGACTTCCTCCAGGGCTTCCTGCGCGGCACCCGCCAGGCTCTGGCGGAATCCGGCCGTTCCTCCATCACCATCTCCATCCCGGAAGTGAACGCCAAAACGCTCGGCATGCTGGTCGCCCTGTTTGAGCGCGCCGTCTCCTTCTATGCCTCCCTGGTGAACATCAACGCCTACCACCAGCCCGGCGTGGAAGCAGGCAAGAAGGCCGCGGGCACCTTCCTGGCCCTGCTGGGCAAGGTGAGGGCGGCCCTTGGCTCCACCCCGGAAACCGCCGCCCAGTTGGCGGCCCGCCTGGATGCGGACCAGGAAGCCGTGTACCACTGCCTGGTGCACATCGCCTCCAGTGACTCCTCCGTCAAGTGGGTCCAGGCCGCCTGCGCGGATGAAGACACCTTCTGCAAGGCTTAAAAATAAAAAACATATTCCTTCCGGCGGACGCTTATCTGGTTGATAAGCGTCCGCTTTTCCTTTACAAGGAAACGCCCCTGTGAAACCTGCCGCCGTTGCCGGCGTCTTCGTGAATCTTGAAGCTATCCTGGAGAACCCCGTCTTCAGGCGGACGGCTTATCCGTTCCGGAAAACCCGGGCTAATTTAATATTCTCTCTCAAAATCATGAAACCTGTTCTTCTGGCGGGAAGCTGCCTGCTGCTTCTTTCCTCCTGCTCCATTACCCAGGAAAGCCCTGTGAACATAGAAGGCGTTCCCAACGTTTTGTCTTCCACGGCCTCGCAACAATTGCAGAGGGCGGGGGAGGAAGCATGCCGCAAGGCCGGGTACAGTAACTTCAGTTCCAATATTCTGGTTTTTTCCACGGATGTATCCTACCGTTTTACGGGCTGGTGGAACATGGACGTTGACCGGGTGGCAAGGAACCAAAAGGATATCTGGGATGGTACGGAACCTCCCAATGTGCGGATGAAGGGTAAAATGATGATAGCCCGCACCCGGAACTATAGAATACCGGGAATCATTCTTCCATTATTCCGGTGGACGGGAGGCACCATTTATGTGGAATGTCCGGTAGATATCCTTTACTACGAGCCGGATTCCTCCTTTCGGGAAATGCTCTGAAAAAATGGAGCCGCCGGAATGGAGCTGCGGAGAAAATACGGAAGATATTTTTCCCTAAAAATCATAAAAAACATTTTCGTTTTCCGTACAATTTCGAGTTGACAAAGCCGGGGGCGGCGGGCATCCTTACTCGACCCTAACTCGCTATCGGGTCTTTTGTTGGCTCCTGTGGTTGATGTTTGGGCAGAATCATTAATTCGACTAAAATAATCGATATGTCCACCAATTCCTGCGCATGCAGCGCATCTACTGACAAATTCGTCTATTCCTTCGGCGGAGGGTCCGCCGACGGCAATGGCAGCATGAAAAATCTTCTGGGCGGCAAGGGAGCCAACCTTGCGGAAATGGCCCGCATCGGTCTTCCTGTCCCTCCCGGATTCACCATCACCACGGAGGTCTGCACTTATTACTACGATCACGGCTGCACCTATCCCGCCCAGCTTGACGCGCAGATCAAGGAAGGCATCGCCAAGATGGAACAGATCCTGGGCCGCAAGTTTGGCGATACGGAAGCCATGCCCATGCTGGTGGCCGTGCGTTCCGGCGCCCGCGAATCCATGCCCGGCATGATGGACACGATTCTGAACCTCGGCCTGAATGAAAAATCCGTGGAAGCCATGGTAAAGGCCACCGGCAACCCCCGCTTCGCATGGGACTGCTACCGCCGCTTCGTCCAGATGTACGGCGACGTGGTGCTGGGCGTGCAGAAGAACCCGGATGAAGACCACGAACCCTTTGAAGCCGCCATCGCCGCCATCAAGGAAGAACGTTACGGCAGCCCGGACGTGGAAGACACCAAGCTTTCCGCCGACGACCTGAAGGAACTTGTCTCCCGTTTCAAGGCCCTGGTGCTGGAACGCACCGGCCATGAATTCCCGGAATGCCCGTGGGAACAGCTCCAGGGCGCCATCGGCGCCGTATTCGGTTCCTGGAACAATGACCGCGCCATCGTTTACCGCCAGAAATACGGCATCCCGTCCGAATGGGGCACCGCCGTCAATGTGCAGGCCATGGTCTTCGGCAACACGGGTGAAGAATCCGGTTCCGGCGTGGCGTTCACCCGTAACCCCGCCTCCGGGGAAAACGAATTCTACGGTGAATTCCTGATGAATGCCCAGGGTGAAGACGTGGTGGCCGGCGTGCGTACGCCCGCTCCCGTGGCAGCCCTTCACGACGTGATGCCCGCCGCTTTCAATGAACTGATGCGCATCCGCGAAGTGCTGGAAAACCACTTCCACGACATGCAGGACTTTGAATTCACCATTCAGGACCGCACCGTGTACATGCTCCAGACCCGCAACGGCAAGCGCACCGGCGTGGCCGCCTTCCGCATTGCCTGTGAAATGGTGGAGCAGGGCCTCATTGACTGGAAGACCGCCGTGCGCCGCATTCCCGCGGACCAGGTGGACCAGCTCCTGACCCCCATCTTTGACCGTGAAGCCCTCAAATCCTCCAAGGTGCTGACCCGCGGCCTTCCCGCCGGCCCCGGCGCCGCCACCGGCCGCATCTACCTGAACGCGGAACGCTGCGTGGAAGCCGCGGACAACGGTGAAAAAGTGCTTCTGGTCCGTCTGGAAACCTCTCCGGAAGACCTGCGCGGCATGATTGCCGCTGAAGGCATCCTGACCGCCCGCGGCGGCGTTTCCTCCCACGCGGCCCTCGTCGCCCGCCAGATGGGCAAGGTCTGCGTCTGCGGCGCTGATGAAGTCATCGTGGACTATAACAACCGCACCGTCACCGTTGGCGGCATGACCTTCAATGAAGGCGACTACATGTCCATTGACGGAACGAGCGGTCTGGTATACGCCGGCAAGGTGGAAACCTCCCCCTCTGAAATCATCCAGGTGCTGATCTCCAAGACCATGAAGCCGGAGGACAGCCGCACGTACCAGAACTTCGCCAGGCTCATGCAGTGGTGCGACGACTGCACGAAGATGAAAGTGCGCACCAACGCTGACTCCCCCAAGCAGACGGAAACCGCCATCGCCTTCGGCGCCACCGGTATCGGCCTCTGCCGCACGGAGCACATGTTCTTTGAAGGGGACCGCATCGACTTCGTCCGTGAAATGATCCTCTCCACCAAGAAGAGCGACCGCGTGGCCGCCGTCTCCAAGCTTCTTCCCTACCAGAAGAGCGACTTCAAGGGCATCTTCAAGGCGCTCAAGGGCCTGCCGGGCACCATCCGCCTGCTGGACCCGCCCCTGCACGAATTCCTTCCCCAGACGAAGGAACAGCAGCTTGACCTGGCCCAGAAGATCGGCATGCCCGTGGAAGTCATCATGCGCCGCGTGGCTGAACTCCATGAGTTCAACCCGATGCTCGGCCACCGCGGCTGCCGCCTCGGCATCGCCTACCCGGAAATCACGGAAATGCAGGCCCGCGCCATCTTTGAAGCTGCTGTGGAAGTCTCCCAGGAAGAAGGCTTCTCCGTGGTGCCTGAAATCATGGTTCCCCTGGTGGCCTTCAAGAAGGAACTGGACATCCAGAAAGCCATCATCGACAAGGTGGCCCAGCAGGTATTTGAAGAAAAGGGCGCCAAGGTGGACTACCTCGTCGGCACCATGATTGAAATCCCGCGCGCCGCCGTCACGGCTGACGAAATCGCGGAAACCGCCCAGTTCTTCTCCTTCGGCACCAATGACCTGACCCAGACGGGCCTGGGCATGAGCCGCGATGACTCCGGCTCCTTCCTGCCGCAGTACCAGGAACTGGAAATCATCAAGAAAAACGTCTTCGCCTCCATCGACCAGGCCGGCGTCGGCAAACTGATGAAGATTGCCGTGGAACTCGGCCGCTCCACCCGTCCGGATATCAAGCTGGGCATCTGCGGCGAACACGGCGGCGACCCCGCCTCCGTCAAGTTCTGCAACACGCTGGGTCTGACCTACGTGAGCTGCTCCCCCTACCGCGTCCCGACCGCCCGTCTGGCCGCCGCCCAGGCAGCTCTGGAACAGGCGTAAGCCTTTTTGTTAAGGGTTAATACACAGCCCGTGGTTCTCCGGAACCACGGGCTTTTTTGTGGACAGAATTGACTTAATGGGCTAAATGGACGGCGTGGACTTAAAGGATGAAGCTTGAATCAACGGGAGCTTAACTGCCCCGATATTTGCGCTGTTCCAGCCGGGCGCGGGTCATGCGTTCACGGATGCCGCCGTTCTGCATGAAATCCTTTTCCTGTGCCTGGAGCAATCTGCTGAGGAGGCCCAGTGCCACATTAATGAGGATGATGGCTGTATTCGCGCCGAATTGATCCGGGCGGAAATCCCTGTGCCTTCCCACCCACCGAATAACTTCCTGGGCGGAAGGAAACCTGGCCCTGATCAATTCCTGCGCATAAAAACTGTTATTTTCCCACTGTTCCAATCCTCGCTGGCGCAAATAGGAACAGTAATCTTCCTTAAGCTCCTGCAAGCTTCCCTTGGCAATTCCCGTCAATTTCAATTCCGACGCTTTGCTGACGCCTGAATCTACGCTCCCTTCCGCAATATTCTGCATGCCGGAACGGGCTGCCTGAACCATCTGGTCATAAGTCCGGCCTTGATTTTTCACGTATTTATTGCAGAACCGGAACGTGAAATCATAAATGATCTCCGCAATCCGGTACGCCACCAGATTCCTGTATCCTCCATGCTTGGGAATAAATCCATGAGACATTCCGTCCATAGAGTTCATTCTGTTTATTTATTCCCATTTTGTCCATTAAAATAATAAAATACCAAACTTTCTCACCCCTCCAGCGCCCTCTTAAGCAGCTTCCTGTATTCCACCGCCGGCACCTCGTACGTGCCGAATTTCAGCAAATGCGGCGTAGTCCACTGCGTATCCAGAAAAAGGAACTGGTGCGCCCGCAGGTACTGCACCAGGGCCACCAGCGCAATCTTGCTGGCGTCCGTTTTCCAGTGGAACATGCTTTCCCCGAAAAACGCCTTCCCCAGGGAGACCCCGTACAGGCCCCCCTGCAATCCTTCCCCATCCCAGCATTCCACGCTGTGGGCGAACCCCATCTCGTGAAGCTTGCCGTACACTTCTTCAATCTGCCCGTCTATCCACTGTTCCTCCGGCTCTTCCGTCCGGGCGCAGGCATGGACCACCTCCGGAAAAGCGGCATCCATCCGTATTTCAAAAGGTTTCTTCTTCAGAACCCGCCTGAGTCCGTGCGGAATGTGGAAGCGGTCGTCCAGCGGAATCAGGGCGCGGGGGTCCGGTTCATAGAAGGAGATTTCCCCCGTTTCCGGGTCCGCCATGGGAAAACACCCGTGGCAGTAGGCGGAAAGAACCAGCTCCGGTGTCAGTCGGGGATTCATCTGATGTGGTCCAGCAGTTTGCCTAGAATGGGGGAATTCAGGGCCTTGCGGTCCGGGGAGGCCATGGGCAGCTCGTGCACCTTGTCCAGAGGAACCAGTTCCTCCCCTTCCAGGAAGGCCGGGGGCTCCGTCACATGGTGGATGTAGCGGGTCACCTTGTAGCGGGTGACGCTGTAGGTCTGTTTCAGCACATGGGGCAGGGAAAGGGTGTGGTCATCCTCCCGCTGGGGGAAGCGGTACATCCCGGCGTGGCGTTTCCCCTCCGGGCATCTTGCCAGCAGGATGGACTTGCTGCGGAGGTACAGAATATCGTGGTGCTCCACCCGCGTGATTTCCGGCTTGGGATTCTTGACGGGAAGCGTTTCCGGCTGTTCCGCGGAGCAGAAGGGGCGCACGGGGCACAGCAGGCAGTCCGGCGCGCTGATCCTGCAATAGGTCTGCCCCAGCTCCATGATGGCGGAATTGAACTCGCGGGCATGTTCCGGGTCCACCAGGCTCTCCGCCCGGGTCCACAGGTATTTCAGCCCTTCCGTGGAATCCACGGGCACGGAATAATTATCAATGCGTGCCAGCACGCGCGCCACGTTGGCGTCCACGATGGGGGCGGCCTTGTTGAAGGCGAAGGAAAGAAGGGCCCCGGACGTATAGGGGCCTATGCCCGGCAGGCGTTTCAGCCCTTCCGGGTTGTCCGGGAACCGTCCGCCGAATTCGTTGACAATCTCCTTGGCGATGGCCTGGAGGGAACGCACGCGGCGGTAATACCCCAGCCCCTCCCAGGAGCGCAGGGCCGTCTGTTCGTCCACGGCGGCCAGATGCCCCGGAGTGGGAAACTGGCGCATCCACCGCTCATACCTTCCCAGAACGGTGGGGATGGTGGTCTGCTGGAGCATCAGCTCGGAAACCAGGATGTGCCACGGGTCCGTGGTCCGGCGCCACGGGTAATCCTTCCCCTCCCTCCGGAACCACTCCACCAGCGCTTTTCGGAACGCGTGACGGTCAAAGTCTGGTGCGGAGTCAGGCATGCTTTTGTTCCAGGGCTTGGCGCATGGCGGAAATATCCGGCTTGATGCCGAACCAGCGTTCAAAGGACAGGGCCCCCTGGTGAACCAGCATGGAGAGGCCGTTGGCGACTCTGGCTCCCTGGAAGCGGGCTTCCATCTGGAACGTGTCGTCATGCGTCTGTAAATCATACACCAGGTGGTGGGCGGAGAGCAGGGCTGACGGCACGGGGGACGGGTCCGTGGGCTTCAGGCCCAGGGAAGTGGCGTTCACAATCAGGTCCGCTTCCTCCACGGCGGCATTGAAGCGCGGCGTGTTGTTCAGGTGGGCCGCCAGGCGGTCGGAAGCGCCCTCCAACCTGTGCTCGTCAATAAAGAAGGAACTCAGCCTGTCCTTTAGCGACTGAAGCTTTTCTTCCGATCTTCCGGCCAGTGCCAGCCGTTCGCAGTGCTGCATGGCGCAGGTGTACGCCAGGGCCAGTCCGGCGCCGCCGCAGGCGCCCAGCAGCACTACCTTCAGATCGCGCAGGTCCACAAAAAAATCCTCCCGGATGGCGCGCGCAAAGCCCGGGCCGTCCGTATTGAAGCCGGAAACGGAACCGTCTTTCTGAAAGACGAGCGTATTGACGGAGCCGGTAGCGCGGGAAAGGGCGTCCGTATCGTCGCACAGGGAGAACGCCGCCTGCTTGTGGGGCACCGTCACGTTGGCGCCCATGAATCCCTTCTCCCGGATCAGGCGCACCACGTCCGCAAACTCTTCCGGAGAAGCCTGGATGCGGATGTAGCGCGCACGGATGCCTGCTGCATCCAGCGCGGCCTGCTGCATGGCGGGAGATTTGGAATGGGAGATGGGGAAGCCGATCACGGCCAGTCTGGCGGGAACGGATTCCCCGGCATCAAACGGATGTTCTTCATCCAGAAGATCGGCCAGGGTGTAGTAGGGTTTCATGGAAAGATAGAGGAACAGCCTCAGGCGTTCACGCTGTACTATGAATGAAATTCCGCCGGATTTCAAGGCAAACGCCTATCATTCCTTCTTCCCGGCTTTTTTTGCCCATGGTCCGGAAGGCGTGTTTCCGCCGCACGCCGGGCGGGAGGTCAGCAGTTGATGCCGGCTTTCTTCGCCTGGCTGCACAGCTGCCTGGCGTGAAGACGGTACATTTTACCGTCCTTGATGAAGTTTGTCCCGCATTGCCGGAATTCAAAGCGGACCTTGTTCCGGAGGCATTGCTCCCGGATGGACAAGACCCATTCGTAGTTCAGGGGCCTGGCGCAACTGTTGGATTCCCCGCCTGCGACGACCAGTTCAATCTGCCGCAAATACGGGGCCAGGTCCACTTGTTCAAGAAGTGGCTGGCAGATGATGTTTTTATGCTTGATGGGCAGCCTGCTGAAAATGGGAAGCCTGAAATCCGCCCTGTCCTGGTTTTCCACCGTGCAGCCTACGGTGACGTTGTCATAGCCGTCCCCCCAGTCGCTGGGGATGCACTCCATGAACCGTTCGATTCTTTTAGTCAGGAAAATAAAGTTCAGGTCCCGGCGTTCCCGGATCATGTCCCAGCATTCGCCGCGCCACGGGTCAGCCTCCCGGATGAGAAAATCCGTGGAGAAGCCCAGATAGACGGTCTGGGCGGGCTTCATTCTGTAATCCCCCCTTTTATTCTTCAGCACGGGGGCATGGAACTTGTCCGTTTTAACAATCTCGTCCGTATCCATCCCCCGCCGCCTGTCGGCTTGGTGAATATAACAGAACTTGCACCCGGCGCTGTACCGGTGGCATCCGCGCCATGGGTTCCACATTGCCATTTGCCTGCTTCTGGTGAATTGGTGTTGGGAAAAGCATCAGCAAGGCGGAACCCGGAAGCTGGCCGGGTTCCGCCTGGAAAGAATGGATGCGGGAATATGTTTATTCCCCGCAGCCGCCGTCCTTGTAGCCGCAGGAGCGGCAGGACTTGCACTTGCCGTCCTGGACGTAGGCCAGGGAATGGCACTGCGGGCACAGGGAGGCTCCGTTGAGCATCGTCCCTTCCGGCGCCTTGCCTGCGGGAATTTCCGGAAGAGCCGGGGGCTGGGTATGAACCGGAGTGGTGATGATGCGGGGGGGCAGCACGCTCACCGTGGTGTCCGGAGACTGGCCGGGAAGGCTGACGCTCGGGATGGAGAACACGTCCCGCAGGCGGTAGCCGTTGCTTTCCGGGAAGAGCCATGCCAGAATCTTGGCGATCAGGTCCACCACGGAGGCGCAGGAGCGGATTTCCGTGCAGGTGTCCGCCTCCGTATCGTCCCCCACGCGGCAGAAGCCGGAGGGCTCAAAGGAGTAATTGCGGAAGCCCTTGACCACTTCCTTGAGCGGCACGCCGAACTGGAGGGCTGTGGAGAGCAGCTTGCAATAAGCTTCAAACATGCCGGAGGCGAAGGAGCCCACCTGGCCCAGGCGCCCGAAGACTTCCCCGCAGGTGCCGTCCGCATAAACGCCCACCGTCAGGTAGCCCGTGAGCTGGCCGCCCACGGAGAACTTCACGGTCTGGCCCAGGCGGCGGCCGGGCAGCTTGCGCTGGCGCGGCTTGGAGGCTTCCGCGATGATCTCGTCAATGGCTTCCGTTCCGGCGTTCACGAGCTGTTCCCAGACGTGGTTGGCCTTGAACATGCGAGTTTCCGGCGTATCCACCACGTAAACGGCGTTCGCCTTGGACCCGGCGCGGAAAATGGCGATGCACTTCACGCCCAGGTCATGGGACATGATGAGGGAATCGTAGACTTCCTGCACGGTGGCGGAGACGGGCATGTTCACCGTCTTGGAGCACGCGCCGGAAATGAAGGGCTGGAGGGCGCCCAACATCAGCACGTGCCCGGCGGGGGAGATGGCCCGGACGCCGTTGCCGTTGGTGGCGGCGCAGTCAAAGACCGGGAGGTCCTTCTTGTCCAGCCACGGAATGGATTCAATGTGGGCCGAGCCGTTGACCACGGTCAGTTCGTCCGCCGTCAGCACGGACATGTTGGCCGGGTTGCTGATGTAGGCCACCTTTTCCTGAATTTCACTGCGGGATTCCGTGCCGGAGAGCAGGCGGCGCCACGCGAGGCGCACGGGGCCGGCCTGGTCGTTGCAGGGGTCCACGATGATCTGGTTCACCACGGCGTCCATATTCCCCTGGAAGGCGGAGATCAGGCCGTCCAGGCCGGCTACTTCCAGGGCGGCTTCATTGACGAAGTCTTCCGGATACCCCAGGGAACGGAGGCCTTCCAGAGCCAGGCGGTTGAACATTTTCAGGGAGCCGCCGCCAGCAAGCTGCTTCCACTTCACCAGCGTGTAGTCCGGTTCAATGGAGGTGGTGCCTTCATCATAACAGCCCAGCGGGGCGGAGATGGTGCCCGTGGGGGCCATGACGGAAACAAAGGCGTTGCGGTGCGCCGTGGCCTTGGCGGCCTTCGCCCACATGCTGGAGGCCGCTTCCGCCAGCTTGGCGGCGGGGGCGATGCGCTCCTTGTTCATCATGGTGGGCGCCTTGAAGCTCTTGAGGTACGCGTGCAGGGCATAGGAGGCGGTCAGCCCCTGCGCTTCCGGCAGCGTTCCCCCGGCGTTGGCGATGATGTTTTCAATCAGGTCGTCCAGAGCCTTGGAATCCTTCTGGGCGGGCAGGGCGGTAGCCAGCTTCTGGGCCGCGTTATGCAGGCGCAGCACGGCCAGCAGGTCCTTCTTGCTGGCGGGGTATTCCACATAGGAGCCCAGTTCCGCGCCCATCTCCGCGGAGGCCGTCCAGCAGGCCGCCGTCAGGGCGCTGCAAAGCTGGGAGGAAATCCAGCGGCCTTCATCGGAATCATACGGAACGCCCAGGGCCATCAGGGAGCCGCCCACGTTGGCGAAGCCGATGCCCGTGGTGCGGTACTTGTAGGTTCCTTCCGCGATCTCTTCAATCGGGAAGCCGCCGCGTTCCACATTCAGGTCCGCGCAGACCATCGCCAGGCGCGCGGCATGGGTCAGGGCGTCCGCATCAAAGACGGGCTTGCCGTCCTCTCCCTTCGTCAGGAAGCGGTAGGCGTTGAAGGAGGAAAGGTTGCAGCTCGTGTTGTTCAGGAAGACGTATTCGGAGCAGGGGTTGGACGTGGTGATGGAGCCGATGGACTTGACGGGGTTCCACAGGTTGATCACGTCATTGTTGTGCACGCCGGGCTCCCCGTTTTCCCAGATGGACTTGGCCATGGCTTCCAGCAGCTCCTGGGCGCGGAAGGTCTGTTCAATGTGGGCCGGGTTCGTGACCCAGCGCGTGTAGGTGTTGCCGTTGTTGGCAAGCGCCTGCCAGAAGTCCCCTTTCAGGGAGACGGAGTGGTTCGCGTTCTGGTGGGAAAGCGTTTCCCCGTACAGCAGGGCGTCCATGTGCGGGTCAAAGCTGTTCCGCGTAGCCAGGGGCAGGGAAAGGATGAGGCGCGCGGCGGCTTTTTCCGCCGGGGTGCCGGCCACCAGCTTGGTCTCTGCAATCTGCTTCAGCTCCACATGCACGTTGTGCTCGCGCAGGATCACCTTGGCAATGTCTTCCTGGCGGTTTTTCGTGTTGATGAATTCGAAAATGTCCGGGTGGTCGCTGAACATCAGCACCATGCGCGCGGCGCGGCGCGTCTTGCCGCCGGACTTGATGGCTCCGGCCATGCGGTCCCAGCCGCGGTCAAAGGAGATGGGGCCGGAGGAGCGGCCCTTCCCGCTGATGGGCTCCTTGGAGGAACGGAGGGTGGAAAGGTTGATGCCCACACCGGAACCGGAGGCGAAGATGCGGCCTTCCGTGGTCAGGTGGTCCAGAATGTCCTCCATGCTGTCCCCCACTTCCGTCAGGAAGCAGGCGGAGCACTGGGGATACTCATACGTGGACTGGACCGTGAAGGTTTTCAGGTTGTTCTTGGTGCCCTTGGTATGGTAGGCCTTGTTGCCGTGGCCGGTATAGTTTTCCCGCAGGTCCGGGCGGCCCCAGCGCCATTGTTCCCAGTGGCCGATGTTGAACCAGACGGGGGAGTTGGGGGCCCAGATCTGCTGCACCAGCATAGCCTTGATTTCCTCATTGAAAATCTCCGCGTCCTCCAGCGTGGCGAAGTAGCCTTCCTCCCAGCCCCACACGGTGTAGGTGTTGGAAATGCGGTCGTAAATATTGCGGAAGCTGTCTTCATATTCCAGGGACCCCGGTTCACTGCCGAAGAGGTACTTGTCCGCCGTGATCTTCACGGCATTGTCATCCCAGTGGGCGGGGGCTTCCAGTCCCAGGCGCTCGTAAATGGTCTTTCCGGTCTTCCAGTCCATGATGCGCACGTCGCGGCGCGTCCAGTCCACTTCATCATAAGGGTGGACTTCATTGTGGGAAAATCTTCTGGTGAATTTCAAACCGCCCAGCAGGTCCTTCCTCTGGGGGAGGATGATTTCCTGTCCTGTGCGGAGTTTAAGCGTAGTTTGCGAGTTGTCTGTAGTCATGGCTTGCGAAATGGAAAGCATTTGGGAGGAGCCTCCCGGGAGCAGCGCTCCGTCGCGGGGTTGGGGCGGCGCGTAGCGTGTGCATTATCTACTGAAAAATAATCGCGATGAAAAGGAAATATTGTACAGTCTTTTTTCATGTGTGCCACATCTTGTGTTTTCTCTCCCTTTATGAGAAATTACGCTCCTCTCTTGCGTAAATTTTTTTCGTCCGGCTGACACTGCTTTTTTTTCGCTTGACGCACCCCTTCCTTCGGAACGTTCTGCATCCCTTCCTGCGGTACTTCTTTCATGGGAACTCCCGGCAATAAGAAGGTGTTAACAGCCCTTGAAAAGGTGGAATCAGCGGGTATTTCAAGGCATGCCGCGGCTCATGGGAAATATCTGTTGTGTTTTATCAATGAATGAATTGTGATGTTTACTAACATGAGACTTCCCTGGATTGCTCCTGATGGTTTTCCGCGTGGGTGAAACCGGATTCCCTGATGTGGCGTGCCGGAGCTTTTCATGTTTTCCGGAAACCGGGGCATCTTGCCGGAACCTTGGCAGAAGTCGGGAACTCCGCCTTTCCGGAGTCCGGAACGGTTTTTCCGCCCTCCGCCTTTGTCCCGGCAAAGCCAGGGGCCTTTTTCATGTTCCTTAAATCAGCCTTGATGAACGGAATGGGAAACGTTATTTTAAAGGTCATGAGATTAGCTACCCTCATCTGGCTGGCCAGCGCCGCATGTTGCATGCCTGGCATGGCTGCGGAGCCTGAGCGGCATGAACAGCCCGCTGCGGGAAAAGCGCTGCAACGCCAGCCGCGTGACCTCTCCATCCAAAGCGTTGCCCCGGTGCCGGGCCTCCCGGTACCCATGGACCTGGCGCAGGCGGACGGCATCCGCCTGAACGCCCTGGACGTTACCGTAGCCCTGAAACAGCACCAGGCTTTTCTGGTTTACACCTGCGCGCTGGACATTCCCAGGGGGGTGAAGGGGAAGACCATCTCCGTGGGCGTGCCGTTCCAGTATGCCCCGCCGGATGAGCAGGCCAATGCCGCCACGCCGGAACCCCTGCGCATCCTTCCGTTCACCAAGGCAGTGCAGGATGTCGTGACGTCCGTGGATGACTTGAAATGTGATTTCTCCCTGGTGGAAGGGAAGCATCTCCAGGCGGACGCCCCCACCATGTCCCCCGTAGCCGGAATTACCCACTGGCTGGTGGCCCAGGTTCCCAACAAGGCGGGGACCCACGTGCTCACCTTCCAGTTCTCCGTACCCTATATACAGGATACCGTCATCACTCCGGACCCGAAAGTCACGGTGGGGGAACCCCGCCTGACGCTGCTCACCTCCCCGGTCATGACCTGGACCGGAGGCACGCCCAAGGCGGTGGTGAATGTGTACAGCTCTGAAATGACCAACCAGTCCGTCAAGCTGGACCCCTCCGCGGACGCCAAATCCATCGTGACCACGCCCAAGGGCGTTTTCACCTGGTCCCTGCTGGGCGCGGACGGCCGTCCCTATGCTCCTTCCGTGGTGCTGGCGCCCGGACCCTCCTGGGTGTTGGACAAGGACGGGCACGTCACCATCCGCGGTGAAAAAGGGAAGCTTACGGACCAGTATGAGGTGACGGCCAGCTCCACCCTGGACAAGGACCCCTACGGCGCCCCGTGCTCACCGGACAACCTGAAGAACGGCACCGGATACTGGGCGGAAGGCGTTTCCGGAGACGGCCAGGGGGAAACGCTGGAGCTCAAGCTCAGGAACCCGGGGCGTTTGCTCGGCATCATGCTGGAAACCGGCATCTCCCCGGTGACTAATCCGGCCAGGGATTCGGAGGCGCGTCGGCACCCCAACATCGCCTACTCCATGTTCAGCCGCCCCAAGGGCATCCAGGTGACGCTGAACGGGGATTACACCTTTGACGCCACGCTGCGGGATGACTGGACGCCCCAGATTGTGGTTCCTCCCTATTACAGGCAGCCTGTCCGCACCATTAAAATCAGGATAGACTCCAGCTATCCCGGTACCGGCACATCTGACACCTACATAGGCATCCTCAAGCCGATCGTCAAATAAAAGGGCGCGTCCCGTGCCTTCCTGCCTTCCTTCTGTTATTGGAACAGGGAGCTGCCCGTGCGGCCCTTGGGATAATGGCGGAAGGGTAGCGTAAGCAGATACATCAGCGCAAGCGCCGGAACCTGCATCCACAGCAGGTACCAGGGCCACGGGCCAAGCAGGTCCAGCACGGAGCCGCCCGCCGGAGTAGCGACCGTGAAGCCGTAATTGGTCCCCAGGAGCATGTTGGCCGGATGGACAACGGCCAGATACACGTTGGCGAACAAAAGAGCCCACAGGAAGTCCCAGCGCGCCGGCTTCCATTCCAGGGCCAGCGGCAGGTAAAGGGCCGTGATGACCGTCACGCCGTGGGAAAGGAAGAAGGCAAAATACGTCCAGGACGGGAAATCATGGGCAACGGAAGGAGTGACGAGTCCCTGAAAAGTGGCGCACAGCACGCAGTAATACACGATGGAACGCAGCAGGCGGGAGGGTATCCACAGGCTCAGGGCGCACAGCACCTGCATGACGGAGCAGAAATGCAGGGGGAGCATCCATGCCCAGCCCTTTTCCGGTTCATCCGCCAGCATGGCGGCCAGGTCCGGAACCAGGCTGAACAGGCAGGCGATGCCCAACCAGAACGTAGTGCGGTTCCGTATGGCTTTCTTGTAGGACTGGCCCAGTTCCATGATGCACAATCCCGCCGCCAGGAGAACGGCCAGAGCCGCCCAGTGGGAAACCCCTGCGAATTCCAGTGGAGGGATGCCGTTCATTCAACGGCTACCATAACAGATGGAGGGGCCCCGGGGCAACGTGAAAAGCGGGACGGGTTTCAGTCTTGCAAATTTGCCCTTCCCGGGCATACTTGCCGGCGGAATGAAACAGGGCTTGTTCATAGGGGTCAGCGCTTTGCTGATGATGGCCGGTCTGACCGGATGCGACGATTCCAGTGAACGGCGCGCCCGTTATGCGGAGAAGAAGCCTGCTCCGCGTCCCCTGGAAAGAACGTTTGATCCTCCCAGAAAAGTTCTTCCGCCCGCCGCGCCCGTGAAAAAGGCGCCTGCGTGGATGGATTACAAGGGGGAGGACATGCGGCAGTTGACGGAACTTTCAGGCCGCAAGGTGCTGATTGTCTTTTACGCTCCGTGGAGCCGCCCTGCCATGGACTACGTCCAGGCGGTCAAATCCTACGCTGCGGCGCAGGACGGCAAGGCGTTTGCCGTGCTGATTGACGCGGATGCCTATCCGGACGTGGCCCGCAAGTACGGGCTGGAAGCCGTCCCCCTGACGCTTCTGTACCTGGAGGGAATGAAGCTGAAGGAAATGGTGGGCGCCCTTTCCGCGCCGCGCCTGAACGAACTGATTGAGCAGACGATACGGGTGCAGTAAAGGAATTGCCTTTGCGGGCCTCTGCATGGTTACGGGGAAAATAACCAATTCCCTGGCCCATGGACACTCGTCAATAGTTCGGAGAGGTATATTCCTTCTGGAGGCGCTTCTTATATTTTGTATTGGAAGCGGTTTGACGGAATTCCGGGATGTACGGGCGGAAGGCGCATTTACTTCTTCCCGGGCGGAGAGAGTGGAATGTTTAATCATTGACCATCAATGCTTGTATTTTTGATGCCCTTTATTTTCGCCTGATTTCTGCGCCGTTTCAGCCCTTTCCCTGCCTGCCGAATACGCGTTGAACGTGTTGATGGGGAGTGGGAAATCTTTCAAGGTGGCCAGGAACTGAATGGTCAGTTCATTCAACAATAAATGAATTGAAAACATAAACACTATGGCTATATCAACTATACCATTTCACCCGCTCGACGCTGAGAATAATCCTCGTTACAAGGTGAAGAAAAAAGACGCTCCCAAAATCGTCTGGCACAAGACGGAAGAAACCGGCGTCCATGACTGGGAAGGATACATCCGTGTTCCCTTTGACAAGGAATGCGCCTTTACCATTCAGATGGACGACAACGGTTACCTGGAAATAGACAACCAGAAAGTGGTGGAACTCAAGGACGGCAACTCATCCAAGAAGGCAGAGGGCAAGAAGGAACTCAAGCAAGGTTACCATTACGTCAAGCTCCATCATGAGAACCTGAAGGTTCCGGATTCTATTGCCCCTTATCCCAATGCGGAAGAATTCGTTCCTGAAATGGATGGGGCTGACCTGGAACTCTGGGAAATTGATGCTCCCGTCAATCTCTGGAAGACGGAGGATGCCCAGAAACTGCTGAAATGCTACAATGTGGTGGATTATGTCACCATGCCCAATCCTGGACAGGTTTGGTCCTATATCGGAGGGTGGCTCTATCAGGCACACCTGAAGGAAATTGAGGACAATGTCCCTGAGCAATTGCGCAACTATTATAACAGCTGCGCCTTGCGAATGAGTATCGCGTTGAGTTCCTTCGGGAAGGACTTGAAGAACGAAGCAGGAGCGGAGCTCATCGGGGACAAGGCGAACGCCGATGCGCTGGGAGGTAAAACCCACGTTATCACCCGTGCAAGGGACATGGCTGCTTATGTGCAAAAGCTCCTGGGCGACCCTGACTATGCCGACGGCCAGGATACAGGCTATTGCAGCCCGCAGCCGGGCGACATTATTGTGTTTGCCGGAAAGGGCCACGTAGGCATGTGTCCGGGAGACAACATCTCCATTGGCAGTTTCCTGACTGGCCCCATTTGGTTAATCAATCGGGCGACATTGAAAGACGCTGAATAATTCATCAACTTCTTTTTTTACGGAGCGGATGCTTTTAAAGCATTCGCTCCGTTTTTGAACATAATGGGAAAGAAAGTAATCTACCCATTTCTATGGTTAAAAACCCACTCTTTTATTGTTTGCTTTCCGGACTGGTAACCGTATCGGCCGGCGCGGCGCCATCTCCCCCCTCCTTTCCCACGCAGGCTGAAGTGGCCGGGGATGCTTCTCTTTACAGCCCGGCCATGCACCTGCGGAAAAGCGACATTCTCCTGGCGGTTATTATTTATAAGACGGTAGAAACGGACCAGGAGGTAACGTACTACGCCCGCGTCGTCCAATCTCTCCGGGGAGACATTCCCGTGGAGGCTTTGATCCAGTGGAGCTGGTCTGCCAATAAACACTCTGCGGTCAGCTTCTCTAAACCGGAACCGGGCAGCCCCCCTAAAACGGAACTGTATTCCGGTAATTATATGTATTATATCCTTGCCTCCTCCAAGGAAGTAAAAAAACTGCCGGACACGCCGGAATCTTTTGCCCCCGCGGGCAGTATCCCCGGCCTGGATTCCTATCATCTGGGAGACGACGTCATTTACTTCCCGGTGACGGAGAGCGACCGGGGCCGGGCTATAAGGAAACTCCTTCATATCGAACCCGCCAGAATCACCGCAGAATCGGAGGCTGCCCGCTTCCAGCCCTCTTCCGGCAAATAACGTCTTACTCTTTTTTCTCTCCCTCTTTCCGGCAGGCCCTTCCTTGTTGCCCGGGCATGTTTCATCCCCCATCCCGTTCCTTTCAGGAAGCAGGCCTTTTTGTATTTCAGCATTCCTCCTGTCCCGGACAGGGGAATACATGAAAAACCGGTTCACGTTTCCGTGAACCGGTCCTGAAAAAGGGGGAAGGGTTAAACGCCCAGATTGAACGCCCTGTGCACCACCCGGGCCGCTTCCTCAATGTCTGACTCGTCCACCATCACGGCAATCTTGATCTCCGAGGTGGAAATCATGCCGGTCTTGATGTTGGCGTCCGCCAGGGCCTTGAACGCGGTGGCGCCCACGCCGGAATGGGAACGCATGCCGATGCCCACCAGGGAAAGCTTGGCAAGGCCCGCTTCCGTTTCCACCTTCACGGTGGAGCCCAGGGCGGCCATGACCGGCTTGAGGGCGGCCTGGGCGCGGCCCAGTTCATTGGACGGCATGGTGAAGGACTGGCGGACGTAGCCGTCATGCGCGGTATTGGCCAGAATCATGTCCAGGTTAATTTCCGCCTCAGCCAGGGCGCCCAGCACCTGGGCCGTATAGCCGATCTGGTCCGGAATGCCGGTGATGGTGACGCGGGCCTGGTTGCGGTCAATGGAGATGCCGCGGATGACGACGGCTTCCATGGAGGGAGTTTCTTCTTGCACGATTGTACCGGGGTTGTTGTTCATGGAGTTGCGAACTTCAAAGACGACGCCGAATTTTTTGGCGAATTCCACGGAGCGCGACTGCATCACCTTGGAACCGTTGGAGGCCATCTCCAGCATCTCGTCATATGAAAGGGTTTGTATTTTCTTGGCGTCTTTCACCACGCGGGGGTCGCAGGTGTACACGCCGTCCACATCTGTAAAAATCTGGCACACGTCCGCCTTCAGCGCGGCCGCGATGGCGATGGCGGAAAGGTCAGACCCCCCGCGGCCCAGCGTCTGGACCATTCCTTCCTCCGTAGCCCCCTGGAAGCCGGCGCAGATGAGGATGTTGCCTTCCTGCAGGTACTTGTTCATCAGCGTGGGGTTGATGCTGTGGATGCGTCCGCGCGTATGGTTGCCGAAGGTGGTGATGCCCGCCTGCGCCCCCGTGAAGGACATGGCTTTTTCCCCCAGCTCGTGAAGGGCCATGCAGAGCAGGGCGATGGACTGCTGCTCGCCGGTGGCCATCAGCACGTCCAGTTCGCGTTCACAGGGGGATTCGGACAGCTCCCTGGCAAGGCTGATCAGCTTGTCCGTCACGCCGCTCATGGCGGAAACGACGGCCACCACCTGGTTGCCGTCCCTGGCGGTATCATGGATGCGGTGCGCCACATTGCGGATGCGGTCAATGGTGCCGACGGAGCTGCCTCCGAATTTTTGAACGATAAGAGCCATGTAACAGGATGATAATGTGGTTAGGATTGAGGAAGAAGATGTTCAATGCGGAGCACGCGGGGATCCGCCGCCACGCAGGAAATGCGCGCAATTTCCTCCAGGGCCTTCTGGAGCTGGCCCCACGGGCAGGAGTGAAGGATGAAAACGAGGTCGTTCCAGGGGGCTCCGTCTTCATCAATATGGCTGGGGGCGGAAGAGGTGGCGGAAATGCCGATGCCGAAGGTTGCCAGGATGCGGGCTATTTCCGCAATGACGCCGGGCTGGTCTGCCACCTGGAAGCGGACGTAGTACGGAGTGACCGTGTCGTTGATGTGCATGATTCCGCATGCCTTGGCATACGGATTGAAGCCCGTATGGTACTCCGGATAGCGGCTTTCACGCATGGCGGTGATCACGTCGCTGATGACGGCGGAGGCCGTGGGGTTCTTGCCCGCTCCGCGTCCGTAGAACAGCGTTTCCCCTACAATGTCTCCCGTGACGGAAATGGCGTTGAACACGCCGTTCACGGAGGCCAGGATGTGCCAGTCATGGACAAAGCAGGGCTGCACGCGCAGTTCCAGGGCGTCTTCCTGCCCTTCATGGTAGCGGATGACGACGAGAAGCTTGATCGTATAGCCCAGCTTCTTGGCGAACTCGAAATCGCGGCTGGTGATGTTCTCAATGCCGCTCACGTAAATCTTGTCCGGGGAAATGGTGGTGCCGTACGCCAGCATCGCCAGGATGAGGGCCTTGTGGGCGGCGTCCCAGCCGTTCACGTCCAGGGAGGGGTCTTCCTCCGCAAAGCCCAGCTTCTGGGCCTGGACCAGGGCGTCCGCATAATCCGCCCCGTGTTCCCCCATGGCGGAAAGGATGTAATTGGACGTCCCGTTGATGATGCCCACAATGGAACTGATATGGTTGCAGATCAGGGAATTCTGAAGGCTCTGGATAATCGGGATGCCGCCCCCGGCGGAAGCTTCAAAATAAATGGGCGTGCCCATCTCCGCGGAAAGCTTGAAAATCTCCGCACCGTACTCCGCCAGAAGGGCCTTGTTCCCCGTGACGACGGGCTTTCCGGCGCGCAGGGCCAGCGTCACCAGGTCGTAAGCCTGGCGCGTGCCGCCGATCAGCTCAATGACGATATCAATTTCCGGATCATTCACCAGGTCGTTCCAGTCGTCCGTCAGCAATTCCCGCGGAACGGCGGTTTCCCTGGGTTTTTCCAGATTGCGCACGGCGATGCGCTTGATCCTGAAAGGAATCTTGCTCCGGGCTTCCAGGAGGGCATGGTTGCGGCACAGCGTTTCATACACGCCGGAACCGACCGTTCCCAGCCCAGCAAGCCCAAGTTGTATAGGTTTTTCCGTCATTCCTGCGGGGCGATTATGCAAAAAAATCCCTGTAACGCAAGAGCTTTTACCGTTCCGGAATGCCTCGTAATCGCCGCCCCTCCATATCCGCTCAACAGGGCTGTCAAGAACGTGCGGTTCTTCCATAATCCGGAGTCAACGGGTGTCTTGACAATGGGTTCCGTCTGCAAGGCGTCATGACCGGAAAAAACTCTGATAGAGACCATGGAACCCTTCAGAAAATCACAACAGTAGCGTATCCAGGATTATCCGCTGTTATCTGATATTAGCGGAACGGCGTTCATCTAGGGTAGCTGCCTGAAAGCCGGGGCGCACATGTCGCCGCGGGTGATTTTACCATTGCTGATTTTTAACTGTAGCATGACGACTTTGACGATATCCGGCATAGATTGTTCCAGATCAATTTCGATCAGGGTATCGGAATAGCGCGTATCTTTGACGTTTATATTGCAGTTGCTGCGTTTGATGGCGTTAAACTTGCCTGTTAGATAATCGACATAGGCATCTGCTCCGCGCATGGTATCAAAGACCCATTGTGAGGCGTATTCAAAATCGGCGGCTAATACATCACGAAGTCCGTCTGTGGAACGTTCTTCCCATGCGTTGGCAACGAGTAAGGCTATTTCTTTAGCGTTACGTAAGGTATTCATAGAAAAGGCAATTCGAAATCAGGCTAAATTTTGTCGGAATTATCTTCTTTAATCTTATTCCCACTTCAGTTGTCTGATTTGTCTCCATCCGGTTATTGAATAAGAAAACATTATAAATGTTTAACATTCCAATTCCATCACCTGACGGATGATCATCCTCACAACAAAACTATTCTATACAGCCCCGTATATTTCAATGGGACAAAATCAACCAATCCGCTTTATAATAAATCGAAATTATTTACTTTAGTCTTGTTTCGTTGATCTTTCTGGTTTTGCACAGGAGCAATTTACTGGCTGTCAATAGCCAGAATATTCTGAAAATCTTACAGCAAGACTATTCTACGTAATTCCGTAATAAATTAAGCTCCCTTTCAAATTGTCTAAAAAAGAAAAAAATGGCAGCCCCACCAGGACTCGAACCTAGAAATACTGAACCAAAATCAGGTGTGTTACCAATTACACTATGGGGCTGTCTGCTCAGGCATTTCTGCCGTTGCGGGGCGCAGTAAACCACACGGGGCGCAGTCTGACAAGAGAAAAAATCCGAACGGCGGGAATATGCCTCTCCGGCGATGCCCGGAACAGGAGGATGCGGATTCCATTTTCCTTCCCTGGTTGAGTATCTTGCCATGATCAGCTGTTGACCCCGTATTGTTCCGGATCTTCCGCTACTTTGGGGGCTCCCTCATCCTCGGAAAAATCATTCAAATAACTCTTTTTCCTGACATCCATGATGTTGTCCGCCCACAGCTCACACTGGCTCATGACGGTTTGAAGAGCCTCCGGCACATCATCGGGCGGGTACTTGTATTTTTTCAAAAGACGTTTGATCATGGTGCGCATTTTTGCCCGCGCCTGGGTGCGCTTTTGCCAGTCGATGGTGCTGTTTCTGCGCAGAGCCTCCGTCAGTTCCCTGCTCACGGCGATCAGCTCGTTATTTTTATAGAAATCCTTAACGGCCTGCGGCCTGTTCAGCGCGTCGTAAAAAGCTTCTTCTTCGGGGGAAAGGCCATGATTTCTTCCTTCCTTGCGGGCTTCCGCCATCTGTTTCGCGAGTTTCAGCATCTCCGCAATGACTTCTTCATTGGTAATTAACCCATTGATGTAGGAATTAATCAGCCGCTGCATCTTTTTGCTGAATTTTTCCGACTTGACGATGTTGGTCCTCTTGTAAATGGAGACCTGTTCCAGAATCAGTTTTTTAAGCAATTCCAGGGCAAGGTTCTTTTCCTTCATCCTCGCAATTTCCTCCAGAAACGTTGGGTCAAAAAGAGAAAACTCCCTGGAAACATCGGAAAACAAATTGATGACGCCTTCGCTCCGGATGCTTTGTTTTAACAGTGCGTTAATTCTGTCGTTCATCTCCTTCAGGGAAATTTTCTTCCCGGCCCCCGCGCTTCTGAGCCTTTGCACCAGAACCCGGACGGACTCAAAGAAGGCGGCTTCGAAACGGTCGGTTTCCTGGGTGATGGAGGCGCACAGGGACAGGGCCTGGCGCAGCATCAGCGCTTCCCTGAGGAAACATTCCTGTTTCTTTTCCTTATCCCTGCCAATGATAAAATTAACCGCTCCGCTGATGCATCTGGCACGTTCAAGATCAGTACCCATCGTGAATCCGGAATAGTCAAATCCATGGAACAGATCCCGGCAGATGCTGAGTTTTTCCAGAAACTTGGGATGGGCCGCTTTGGCCACGTCGGTATCTCCGTAGTTGGCTTTATCCCGGCCTGTGTAATCATTCATCGCCTGCTTCAGGGCGGAAGCGATGCCCACATAATCCACCACCAGCCCCCCTTCCTTGTCGCCGAACACGCGGTTGACGCGGGCAATGGCCTGCATGAGGTTATGGCCGCTCATCGGCTTGTAGACATACATGGTCGCCAGGGAGGGCACGTCAAACCCGGTCAGCCACATATCCACCACAATGGCGATTTTCATCGGGCTGTCATTATCCTTGAACTCCCTGGCCAATTCATTTTTGTAGCTCTTATTGCCGATGATTTCCCTCCATTCTTCCGGATCATTATTTCCGGAAGTCATCACCACCTTTGCCTTTTCTGTCCATTCCGGGCGCAATTCCAGCATGCGCCGGTAAATTTTCATGGCGATGGGGCGGGAATAAGCCACAATCATGGCCTTGCCCGTCAGCAGACCTTCCCGGTAATGCTCATAGTGATCCAGAATGTCGTGGACAAGGGAATCAATGGTGTTGTCATTGCCCAGAATGGCTTCCATTTGCCCCAGCTGCCGCTTGCTGCGTTCAATCACGTCCGGGTCGGAGTTGGCGGCCATGAGCTCGTATTCGTCATCAATCCGCTTCAGGGTTTCCTGATCCAGATTCAGTTTGATCACCCGGCTTTCATAGTAAACCGGGCGGGTGGCTCCGTCCTCAACCGCCTGAGTCATGTCATAGACGTCAATGTAGTCCCCGAACACTTCGCGGGTGCTTCTGTCTTTGGTGGAGACGGGAGTTCCCGTAAAGCCGATATAGGTGGCATTCGGCAGGCTGTTGCGGATGATGCGCGCCGTGCCGACAACTCTTTTGGCAATTTTCTCGCCTTCTTCATTTGTGGAAATCCTGATCTTTTCCGCCAGCCCGTATTGCCCCCGGTGGGCCTCATCCGCCATGACGATGATATTTCTGCGTTCGGAAAGAGCCTCATGGGATTCCTCAAACTTCTGCATGGTGGTAAAGAAAATCCCGTTGGCTTTCCTCCCCTGTAAAAGTTTTTTCAGGTGTTCCCTGCTTTCTGCCCGGATGGGTTCCTGCCTCAGGAAGCCCTTGCATTTGGCGAATTGCCCGTATAACTGGTCGTCCAGGTCGTTCCTGTCGGTAAGCACAACGATGGTCGGGCTTTCCAGCGCCTCTTGCAGGAGGTGGGCGTAAAAGACCATGGACAGTGATTTGCCGCTCCCCTGCGTATGCCAGAACACCCCGCCCTTGCCGTCGGTAAGAGTGGCGTTCCGGGTAGATTCAATGGCTTTTTTAACGGCAAAATACTGGTGGTAGCCCGCCAGTATTTTCACGGTCTCTTTTCCGTTATTGGAAAAACAGATAAAGTTTTTAAGAATATCCAGCAGGCGTTGTTTCCGGAACAGTCCCTCGAAAAAGGTGTCAAACTGGGCGAACCTGGTATTTTCATAACTGCCGTCTACCGTTTTCCATTCCATGAAACGGTCTTCTCCGGAGGTGATGGTTCCGGCCTTGGAAGTCATTTGGTCGCTCATCACGCAAATGGCGTTGTAAACAAACATGGAGGGGATTTCCTTCATGTAATTGCGGAGCTGCCGGTAGGCTTCGGAAGCGTCCGTCTCTTCCCGGGAAGGAGATTTCAACTCAACAAGCACGACAGGCAGGCCGTTCAGGAACAGAATCATGTCCGGCCTCTTGCAGCTGTTTTCCATGAATGTCCATTGATTGGCCACAACAAAGGAATTATTGTCCGGATTGTTGTAATCCGCCAGGTAGACAATGTCGGAACGCACTTCGCCCTTGTCGCGGTATTGTACGGAAATTCCGTTTTGAAGATAGTTCATAAACACGGCATTCCGCTGTACAAGCTCTCCATTATCAATATTTTTTAATTTGTTGAGCGCTTCCGTCACAGCCTCTTCCGGCAAAGCGGGGTTTAAGTGGAAAATGGCGCTTTTCAATTCATCTTCATAAAAGGGAAGGTGATAGTCTCGCTCCACGTCGGGTCCGTAAACGTAGGTGTAGCCCATGTTCTGAAATAGTTCCACTACAGACTTTTCATAGCTGTCTTCTGTGTATGCTCCTGCCATCTGAATGCGTACTTCAAGGTTGATGATGAATGTAATTATACAACTCTCTGTTGAAAATCAATCATTTTGTGATGGGGAGGGATCTTGAAATATTGGTTGTTATGATATTGATATGTTGTTAAACAAATTGAAGCGAGAATAGGCTGAACAGGCCAATCATTGATCCGGCTAAATGATAATTTAGTAGCTTAGATTTGAATATTAGAGACGTCAATTTCGCCGGACATGAGTTTGGGTAAAAGAATATCTCGCATCACAGCCAATTTCTTGTTTTCAAAGATATTCGATACAATTATTCTTATCATTGGGGCTGTAAGTGTGTCAAAGTCGTCCAAAGTAGAAGTGTCAGGTAGTGCAATTTCAAATGCATCGAAGTCTTTCTTCCCAATATGAATAACTGTCGTTGCCACTTGAGTTTGTTCAATCGCATGAAGTAGAGGCTTTATCGTGAAATAAAGGAAGGCTTTTCCGTTTGGACGCTTATTTTCAAATACACATACTCGTTGATTGAGCCATGCCTCATCATTTCCCCAAATGTACGGACGAAACTCACCATCCATACCAACAACGATGTCTCCTGGTTGCAACAAATAACCTTTGGGATGAACTTCGGTAGTATATGTTGCGAATTGCTGATCCTTCAAGTCACGAATACGAATGATTGGCTTCCCAATTCCATCTGTATTAAATAGCTTGGACTTAAATGGCGCACCATAAATGATATTTGCCAGTTCGTAAATATCGGTCTGTACCCAAGATTCCGGCTTTGTGCTGTCAAAGGGGGCAAAATCTACAAACCAAAATTTGTAGAGTACCTTCATTTGCTCAAGTAAATTATCATTTATATTCGAATTAAGCTGTATTTTTTCATCAAATGCCTCCAAAATTCTTGCTATTTTTTCCTGTTCTTTATAAGTAAATTCTGGAACCTCATATTTCATTATGGCGGCCTTATCTCCACGAGGCATCTTCGTGCCTTTGGATGTAATCATCGAATAATTGAAAAATGTATCATCCGTAAGCACATAATAGAGAAATTTCTTGCTGATGCCGTCTTTCGCTCTCAATACCAGAACATCGTTGGAGCATCCTCCATTAAATTCAGCAAACCATATTTTTTTGAAATATGGTCGAATATTTGATACTAAAACATCTCCTACTTGAAACGACTGCGTCTGTGCCACACAGGGGAGTGAGTATGCTGAGGTGATGCCACCTTTGTTAGAAATCATATTTTCTGTAGATATGTAGTTCTCATATCCCAGGGAAGCCACATCAACTTTGCCCCGGACATAGTCGCATATATCCGAAAGATTATATTTCATACCCGATGGCCCCCAGTCGTTCCTTAATTTCTGTTTCCAGTTTGTGGGATTTCTCGAAGAGTCCGGACAGTTCGGAAGTCAAACGGGCCATTTTTTCTTCAAAAGGTTCTCCGTCGTCTTCCTGTTCCTCAATTCCGACGTAGCGGCCGGGGGTGAGGATGTAGTCCTGCCGTTTGATTGTTTCCAGATCCGCGATGGCGCAGAACCCCTTGATTTCCTCCAGAGAGCCTTTCTGGAAGGCTTCAAAGGTATCGGCCAGTTTCCGGATATCTTCCTCTGAAAAGTCGCGGTGCTTGCGGGTGACCATGGTTCCCATTTTCCGGGCGTCAATGAACAGCGTTTTGCCTTTCTGCCTCTTGTTTTTGCCGATGAACCAGAGGGTTACGGGAATGGTCACGCTGTAGAAGAGGTTGGGGGGCAGGGCGACGATGCCTTCCACCAAATCCGCCTCAATGATGTTTTTGCGGATTTCTCCCTCGCCGGAAGACTGGGTGGACAGGGAGCCGTTGGCCAGCACCAGCCCGATTTTCCCGTTCGGGGCAAGGTGGTGGATCATGTGCTGGATCCAGGCGTAGTTGGCGTTGCCCGCGGGGGGGATGCCGTATTTCCAGCGGACGTCGTCCCGCAGCTGGGCCTGCCCCCAGTTGGAGAGGTTGAAGGGAGGGTTGGCCATGATGAAGTCCGCCTTAAGGGAGGAATGCAGGTCATTGAAGAAGGTATCCGCCTGGTGAGGGCCGAAGTCGGCTTCAATGCCCCGGATGGCCATGTTGATTTTTGCCATTTTCCAGGTATCCGCATTGCTTTCCTGCCCGTAAACGGCGATGCCGTCTTTCCGCCCGCTGTGAGCCTGAAGGAATTTGACGCTCTGCACGAACATGCCTCCGGAGCCGCAGCACGGGTCGTAAATCCGGCAGTTGTCAAAGGGTTTCAAGATGGCGACGATGGTTTTGACGATGCTGGCGGGGGTGTAGAATTCGCCGCCTTTCACGCCTTCATAGGAGGCGAACTGGGCGATGCAGTATTCATAGGTTCTGCCCAGCAGGTCTTTCCCCGCCTCAGCATCCCCCATGTCCATATTGGTGAAGATGTCCACGACGTTGCCCAGCACCCGTTTTTCCAGATCCGGGCTGGCGTAGTTCTTGGGAAGGACATTTTTCAGGCTCCTGTTTTCGGTTTCGATGGCAAGCATGGCTTCATCAATGACCTTGCCGATTTCTTCCGTGTGCGCCGCCGCGGCCACGGCGGACCAGCGCGCTTTTTCCGGAACAAAGAAGATATTGTCCGCCAGATATTCGTCACGGTCATTTTCAAAGCCTTCCCCTTCCGCCAGAAGCGCCTGGAATTTCCGTTCAAAGGCGCAGGAGATGTAGCGCAGGAAAATCAGTCCGACGATGACTTTGCGATAGTCTGCGGCGGGGATGTGCCCCCACAGTTCGCAGGCGGCGTCCCATATTTGTTTTTCAAAGCCAATGTTGGCGTTATTTTTTTCAGCCATTGCAGTTACGGTTGTACGGGAGGGAAGTTTAGGGAGGATGACGGAACGCGTCAAGATTCAAGGGAGAGGGGGCCGGACAGGGAGACTACGGGGCTATTCTCCTTCCTCCGGATTTTATGCTTGAAAGAACGCCTTTGGCTTTCAACGCCCCGGTGATATTTTCCCGGAAGCTCAAGCCGGTTAAGGACGGGCGAAACTCCGTTCAAGGTTCTTTGACTAGATGCCTGGTATAGCTTAACCGTTTGAATATCAGCAGGGGAATGGCTACTCCAATCACCAGGGAGAAGATGATGAAGAAGGCGGTGATGCCGTTTTTGCAGATGTCCACGATCAGCCGGTTCATGGTGGCCGTATCCTGGTTCTCCTGCATGAACTGCATCAGGGCCAGGATGGTCTTATACGCGTACACGCCCGGAATCATCGGCAGCAGGGAGGGGAACGCGAAAATCTCCGCCGGGCACTTCACCAGCTTGGCCGTCATGACGCCCAGCATGCCTATGGTGAAGGCGGCGATAAAAGTGGCGCTGGAAATGTCAATGGACCAGGAATGCAGCATGTAAAACCGGAAGGCGTGGCCGATGGCCGCCAGCAGGGCGGAAACGGCAATGGCGCGCTTGGGCGGATTGGAGATGACGGCAAACCCCGTGGCGGCAATGGCGGCCATCAGGCCGTCCAGGAGGATGGAAGAAAGGAAATCCGGGCTCATAAGCTGTTTACCCCCACAATAAGCATGGTTGCGGAAAGGCCGATGGTGATGCAGGTAATCATCATGATGGAATGGACGCCCCGGGAAATCCCCATCAGGATGTGGCCGTGCATCAGGTCCATGATGGAATTGATCATCTGGACGCCGGGCACCAGGAACAGGACGCTGGTGGCCAGGGCGATCTGCGGCGTGGCGCCGATCTGGAAAATGACGGCGCACGCCGCCGCCATGGAGGCGGCGAAGGCGGAAAGGATGATCACGCCCAGCGGATTATACTTCAGCCGGGAGAGCTGCTGCTTGACCAGGAAGCCCAGCAGGGTGGCCACGAACACGGTCAGCATGGCCCACAGGTCCCCATTGAACAGGCGGCAGAAGGCGGCGTTCCCCACGCTGACCAGCAGCAGGTCCGTCCAGCGGGAAAATCTTTTGGTGCGCACGATGGAACTGAACGCCTGCTCCATCTCCGCAATGCTGACGTTGTTGTCCACCGGGAGCCAGCTCAATTCACTGAGCTGCTGGATCAGGTTCAGGTTGAATGCCAGGGGCTTCAGCTTCCGGACGGAGGTGCGGCGCAGCGTCTCGTCATCCTTGCAGATCAGGCTCATGGTGATGTTGCGCTGGAAGATGGTCATGTCCGCGCTGTACCCGTACGCGGCGGCGATGCGGGAAATATTGCGCACGGCGCGGTTGGTGTGCACCCCTGCGCCCATGAGCGTGGTGGCGTACTCCAGCAGGAACTCTGAAAGGGCCTGTATTTGATCGGTATGCTGCATAGATGAAAAGCGGAATGAAAAAGGGAAGGTCAGGAATGGGCGGCCTGCCTTCTGGCGGCGTAATCCTTCTGCTGGTCTTCTCCGGTGGCGCCCACGGTGAAGTAGGTGCTTTCCGGGTGGGAGAACACGAGGGCGCAGACGGCGGAAACGGGCTGCATCATCCAGGTCTCCGTCAGGCTCATGCCCGCTTCCTCCTGTGCATGAAGAAGCCTGAACACGGTTTCCTTCTCCTGGTGGTCCGGCTGGCTGGGATAGCCGCAGGCGGGACGCACCCCGGACTCTTCCGGAATATTCCACAGGAGGCGCAGCCTGTCATGGGCGATGGAGGCGAAGGCCTCCACCAGGCGGTCCGCCAGGGAACTCACCAGCAGGGCGCGGTAGGAATCGTTCCTGTCCTCCCACTCCTTCGCCCAGCGCCGGGAGCCGTGGATGCTGACCGCCATGGCCCCCACGTAATCCTTCACTCCCGCGGGGGCGATGAAATCCGCCAGCGCCATCCGGGTCTTCCCCTGCTTGTTCAACTGCTGCCGCTGGGTCAGCAGGGTGGCCTGGGGAACGTTTCTGGACTCATCCGTCCAGACGGTAATATCGTCATGGCTGGCCGTGGAATTGGCCGGGAAAATGCCTATCACGCCGCGGGCCTGGTAGCGGTTCTCCCTGACGGCCTGGTCCAGCAGGCCGCGGGCGTCCTGGTACAGGGCGGCGGCCGCCTCCGCCTTGGAAGGGTCCTTTGTGCGGAACTCCCGGGCCGCGCGGTTCCAGGAGCCGTGCAGCTCCCAGGCGTGGAAGAAGGGAGTCCAGTCAATCCGCTCAACCAGCTCCTCCACGGTCACGTAATAGCGAGGATCGTCACTGCAGCAGCCGCAGCTGACGGAGCTGTGCAGGCTGCCGATGGAAACCGGCCCCAGGCGTGCGGGCACGGGGGGAAGGTAACCGCCCTCCGCCCCCTTCCAGCGCAGTTCACGGGCTTCCTCCAGGGACAGGAGGTCGCGGGCGGGCTTGTTCTCATGCCTGTTGCGCAACTCCTCCTGCCGGGCCTTCACGGCGGCGATGTAGGAATCCTTCTTCCCGCTCACCAGGGAGGCGGCAGCGGGCACCACCTGGGACGCGTCCACCGTATGCACCACGGCGCCCTGGTAATGGGGGGCTATTTTCAGGGCCGTATGCAGGGCGGACGTGGTGGCTCCCCCCACCATCAGGGGAATGGTCATTCCCCGGCGCTCCATCTCTGCGGCCACGTGGGACATTTCCTCCAGGGAAGGGGTGATCAGGCCGGAAAGCATCACCAGGTCCGCCTGTTCCGCCTCCGCCCGGTCCAGGATGGTATCGCAATGGACCATCACGCCCAGGTCAATCATCTCAAAGCCGTTGCAGCCCAGCACCACGCCCACGATATTCTTGCCGATGTCATGCACGTCCCCCTTTACGGTGGCGATCACGGCCTTGCCCGTCTTGGAGGAGCCCTTGCTGTCCGCCTCAATATACGGGGTGAGCCAGGCCACGGCCTGCTTCATCACGCGGGCGCTCTTCACCACCTGGGGCAGGAACATCTTCCCGTCCCCGAACA
Organism: Akkermansia muciniphila; assembly: GCF_040616545.1. Classification (NCBI taxonomy): domain Bacteria; kingdom Pseudomonadati; phylum Verrucomicrobiota; class Verrucomicrobiia; order Verrucomicrobiales; family Akkermansiaceae; genus Akkermansia; species Akkermansia muciniphila. The sequence continues at coordinate 2,564,657 of NZ_CP156688.1, forward strand.
ACTGCCCGACCACCTTCATGCCTTCCATCAGCGGGCCTTCAATCACCTTCAGCGGGGAGCCCAGCTCCCGGAACGCCTCCGCCGTATCCGCATCCACAAACTCGGTAATACCCTTGATCAGGGAATACTCCAGGCGCTTGGCCACGTCCTGCTCCCGCCACTCCAGCACGGGCTTCTTCTCCGCTCCGGCCTCCGTCTTCTCCGCGGCCAGCTTTTCCGCATAATCCGTCAGGCGCTCCGTGGCGTCCGGATCCCGGTTCAGCAGCACGTCTTCAATCAGCTTCAGCCTGTCCTTGGGAATATTGTCGTACACCTCCAGCATGCCGGCGTTCACGATGCACATGTCCAGCCCCTGCCGGGTGGCGTGGTACAGGAAGGCGGAGTGCATGGCCTCCCGCACCGGATTATTGCCGCGGAAGGCAAAGGAAACATTGGAAATGCCGCCGGAAATGTGCGTGTGCGGCAGGTTTTGGGAAATCCAGCCTGCGGCCTTGAAAAAATCCAGGGCGTAATTGGCGTGCTCCGCAATCCCGGTGCCGACGGTCAGCACGTTCGGGTCAAAAATAATATCCTCCGGCGGGAACTGCACGCGGTTCACTAGCAGGTCATAAGCCCGCTGGGCGATGCGGACGCGGTCCTCGTAATTGGAAGCCTGCCCCTGTTCGTCAAAACCCATCACCACGGCCGCCGCGCCGTACTTCCTAATCAGGGAGGCCTTCTTCAGGAACTCCTCCTCTCCCTCCTTCAGGGAAATGGAATTCACGATACCCTTGCCCTGCATGCACTGCAGGCCGGCTTCCAGCACTTCCCACTTGGAGGAATCCACCATAAAGGGAACGCGGGCGATATCCGGCTCCGCGGAAACGAGGTTCAGGAACCGGACCATGGCCTCCGGCCCGTCAATCAGGCCGTCGTCAAAACAGAAATCCAGCACCACGGCTCCGTTCTCCACCTGCTGGCGGGCGATGGACACGGCTTCCTCATACTTTCCTTCACGGATCAGGCGCGCGAATTTGGGAGAACCCGCCACGTTGCAGCGTTCCCCCACAAAAAGGGTATTCTTCTCCGGAGTGTGGTTGTACGCTTCATAACCGGACAGGCGCAGCGCGGGCTCTTGCGCGGTTGGAACGCGGGGAGCCAGGCCTTCCACGGCGGCCGCAATGGCGCCGATATGTTCCGGAGTGGTGCCGCAGCAGCCGCCCACGATATTCAGCAGGCCCAGGGACGCGTACTCCTTCATGAACCGGGCCATGTCCTCCGGAAGAAGGTCGTACCCCGTGGGGCTGAGCGGGTTGGGAAGCCCGGCGTTCGCGTAAATGGACACATGGCAATCCGCCAGGCCGGAAAGCTCCTCCGCAAAGGAACGCATCAGGTCGGGCCCCAGGGCGCAATTAATGCCCACGGAAAAGGGGCGTACGTGGCGGATGGAATTCCAGAACGCTTCAATCGTCTGGCCGGACAGCGTGCGCCCCGCCTTGTCCGTCAGCGTGACGGACACCATGACCGGAACGGCGCCGTCCGGCTGTTCCTCAAAAACCTCCTGAATGGCGAACAGGGCCGCCTTGGCGTTCAGCGTGTCGAAAATCGTCTCCACCAGCAGCAGGTCCGCGCCGCCTTCCAGCAGGGCCAGGACCTGGTCGCGGTAGGCCTGCCTCAGCTGGCGGAAATTCACGGCCCGGAACCCCGGGTCATTCACGTCCGGAGACAGGGAGCAGGTAACGGGCAGGGGACCTATGGACCCGGCCACCAGGCGCGGCCTTCCGTCCGCCGCTTCCGCCTCGTCGCAGGCCTGGCGGGCGAGGGCGCAGGCGGCCAGGTTCACTTCCCGGATCAGGGATTTCAGCCCGGGGGCGTCCACTACCTCCTGAAAATAATCCTGGTCCTTGCGGCGCCCTTCTTCCGGACGGTGCCAGAAATAATCGTGCTGGCCGATGCTGGTGGCGCTGAACGTGCAGGTTTCCAGAATATCCGCATGCCCCGTGCTCAAAAAGCGGCGGTGGATGTCCAGGATCACCTCCGGCCTGGTCAGGACCAGCAGGTCGTTATTATTCTTCAGGTCGTTGGGGTAGCGCGCCGCATCCGCAAAACGTTCCCCGCGGTAATCCTCCTCCCCCAGCCTGAACTTCTGGATATTGGTGCCCATGGCGCCATCCAGGATGACAATCCTTTTGCTCAATTGGTCCTTCAGATAATCAAGGCGTTCGAATCTGGATGCTCTGGTCATATGGCGCGGAAAATCTACCGTTCGTCCGTGTTTGGGACAAGGACAATTGGCGTCACGCTTGCCATGGAAACAGGCATTCGTGGCCGTGCGTTTTTAAATCCTTCCGTTTACTCTCATTCTGTCCTGCGGAAATGGATGGAAAATCCGTGCTCCGGGAGAAATGTGTACGTGAAATATCTGCGGATGCCTTATCCTCTGGCGCTTGAAAAGCACGTGAACGGTGCATTTCTGTCTCAATAATATGAATGTGATAACGGCAGCGGTAACTCTTCTCTTCAACATCCGGAAGATAATCTACGGGAAACAGTCTTCTCCCGGTCAAAGCCGTTTCCGGTGTTTTCCTTGAAGCCTGCCTGTGATGAAACTTTGCCGATCACGAAAAAAATCAGGGCAAATCATGGAAGGTTTGATAATAATATGTTCATAAGATGTGTATAACTCTTGAGGTGATCCCGGTCTGAGAATCGTTCCAGGTGGTTTGCCGTTCTTTTCTGGAGCCTGTTTCCAGAATGGAAAAGGCGGCTGGGAGAGTTGGTTTTCTGTTCTTCTCCTGCCCGTTTGAGTGTAGCTTGAAGGGCTTCATGGCTATTTCTATTTTCTGCCTGGGTTTCCGCATTCATGATTTGGCCGTGTAAAAACAGGACGGACGCTCACCCGAAGATGAAAGGTGATGTAAATAGAATGTGGATAACAGGTGTATAACTAAAGCAGAGTATCTGAAAAAAATAATAAAATGCGCATAAATAAATGAATAGTGATAAAAAATGAAATGAGGAAACGTGAGGAGAGGCTCAGCCGCTCCCATCCGTCCCATGTCGGGAAATTCTCCATTCCTGTAGACCGGATGCTCCCGGTATTTCTTCCGTGTAAACTTTCTTTGAGTAACTTAAGAAATTCAACTCCTTAAGGAGAAATTCAGGACAACCGGGATGAAAACGGATTTCTAATCCGCGGTCAAGTTCCTAGCTTGAAGAGAAATGATTTGAGGGAAAACTCCGGATGTTTCTTGAGCAACCAGCTGGGAACCGGAAGCCTCACGGCTTTCGTATATCATATAACATCATAAGCGCAGCAAAGTGGAATTTCTTTTGGGAAGTATGGTTTTTCAAGGGCCGGGAGGCACTTGTTCCCCAGGTGGTTGTGCCGTGAGGGAACGAGAATATTTTATCGATTCGGCGTTTTGAAGGTGGCTTCATCCTTCATGCTGTTCATGGCATCCTGCGCCGAACGGATTAGAAATCCGCTAGACTGATTTCAGTGGGTGTTTTGACATTTTTGGTGTCAGTCCGCTCCAATTAACTACGTGATATACGACGAGAAAGCCGGGCTTCTCTGAAAGGGGAGGCCCGGTAGTTGATCATCGGGAGGGAAAACGCTCCCATTCTCCGGCTGTCGCACCGCATGAAACGCACCCTTTTTCTAAGGGCAAGGGGGGATGCCCTGAAAAAGTTCCGACGGCGTCCGGAATGGCACGGAGGGCTTACTCGGCTGATTTAGGCGCCTGGGGCTTGTCTTCCGGCAGAATGCCGGGGGGAACGAACAGGGCCGTGGACGGAATGATGACGGGAGCAGGGATATCGGGCCCTGACCAGGCGACGGACATATGGTCCGGGCCGCCGTCCTCCTTGTGAATCACCAGCAGAAAATAAAAACGGCCGGCTTCCAGTTGGATGGGTTCGGATGCCTGGTTGGGCTGGTTGCTCCAATTATGGGGATCGGAATACCCTTTGACGGTGGCGATGCAGGCCATATCCTTCTGGGTGGCGTCCTTGCCAAGCCACAGCTCGGCGGAATCGTCGGAAGACAGGTAAAGGCGGTACTTTCCGCTGGCGGGCACCCGGAGCAGGGCGGAATAACGGGCTCCGTACTGGTCGCCCAGATTAGTTACATCCAGGCTGCTTATCTTGTGAACGGCTGATGCCGCTGTTTCAAAAACCTTTCCGTGCGTTAAATCCCTCACCGAACTACCCGGAATGCCGAACCATAATTCCTGTGCTACGCCTGGGGAAGGTTCTCCGGCATCGGCGCCAGAAGCGGCTTCCGCCAGCATGGCGCCGCACAGGAGGCTCAGGATGGGTAAAAGAACGTTCATGGATGAATGGGGCAGAGGGGTACTCTCTGCAACGACTACGCAAAGGATAGGGGCAACCTTTCAAAAACGGCGTCATTCCCGGGGTTCGGTGTCATGGGGCCCCTCCTGCTCCTGGCTGCCGTCCTTCTGGCGGCGGGAACCGCTTCTCCAGATCATCCAGCCGATCAGGAACGCCAGAACGCCCAGCCCGGCTACCCGCCGGGGTGTGGAAATGCCGCTCTCCGCCGTGGGTGCCGGTTGTCCGGCGGTTGCGGGAGGTTCCTGCGCGTGCAGGGAACCTGCCAGGAAAAAAGCCGCCAGGGCGGAAGCGGAAAGCGTGCGATGCAGGAAAAAGAGCCGTTTCATCTTTCATGGAAGGTAAATCAGGCGTGAACTCCATTCAAACACATTTGTCCGGGCTGTCCCGATTTCCGGGCAGGCGTGGCCTGATGAATCTTCCCAGCCCGGGATTTCCCGGAAAAAATCATCCATCCGCATCTTTTTTGCAGAAAAAGCTTGCGCGCCTGCGCCAGTAATGGTACTTTCTCCCCGTCCTCAACAGGACGCACCAAGACGAAAGTCAAGGGGTATTAGCTCAGTTGGTAGAGCGCCTCAATGGCATTGAGGAGGTCAGCGGTTCGAACCCGCTATGCTCCACCAAATAAAGGCCTTAAAGCACAAACGCTTTAAGGCCTTTTCCTTTTATCAACTATTATTTGCCAGTTGGAAGATTCACGGATAAAAATAAGGGACGCTTTTGAGTATACAAAATCTCTTTGACAATAATCCTTAGAGCATATGGGAGTTATCAAGATTTGTAGTACCTGATAACAGATATAGATATTTAATAGGCCGTCCCTAGAGAATATTACAAGTGATACTGCTATGAAATTAGCATAAGTGAAAAATTATAATTAATATTTTTATGTATATAGATTTATTTTTAAAAAAGCATTCTAATGAAACAGAAGAAATTATTTCATTTAATGATGCACTTCAAGAAAGCAGAATCATAGTCATTCTTGGAGCTCCTGGAAGTGGGAAAACATCTCTCTTGAAAAAATATTATCAAGATCATTCCTCAAGAACAAAGTTTATAGAGATAAAATCTTTTTTAAAATTTCCAATAGCTATGGAAGATTGTACTGAAATAGTATTATTGGATGGTTTGGATGAAAGTAGATGTTTCGAAAAAGATGAAATATTTCTGATGGTAGAACTTGCCCATAGGATACAAGAACTGCCAGATACAATCAAAGTGGTCATAACCTGTCGAGAAATGGACTGGTATGGAGAAAGTGATATTCAAGCATTAAAAGATGTAGTCGGAAACATTGCAAAAGTTTATAAAATTCAGCCGATGAATGAGTTACAACAGAAAGAATTGGCTGAATTACATAGAGTTGATAATATTGAAGTATTCATGAGGAAATTTTCAAGTCATGGTTTTTTGAGCAATCCTCAGATGTTTACAATGTTAGTGCAGCTGTATAAAAATAATCCTGAGAAAAATTTTGATGCCAAATCTGAACTCTACAAGGACTTTATTATTACCGCGCGCGAACATAATAGTTCGCATAATCGTAGAAGGGAATACAGACTTGAACCTGATGAAATGCTGAAATATGTAGGATATATTGCGTTTTTCTATATGTTTTCGGATGTCGGAGAACTGGGAGGAGATTTCTTGGACAAAATATGTGACACTTCCAATGGTTATCCTAAAGAGAAATTAGAAGCAACTCTTAGAACAGCATTGTTTGCAGAACATCACTTTATCCACAGAACCATTGCCGAATTTGCAGCAGCAATGTTCATTCAGAAGTATAAATTGTCAGAAAGTTGTCCATTATCATTTTTGCGTGTTAAAAATATGTTTGCATATAAGGGCAAGGTAGCGACAGAATTAAGAGGTACCTATGCATGGTTGTGTTCTTTGTCGCGGAATAATGAATTCATTAAAATAGACCCTTATTATCAATTAGTTTACGGTGATCCATCGCTGTTTAATGATCAACAAAAAAGAGAGATTCTTCTGGAGATTAAAAAATATTCATTGGATAATCCATATTTCTGGAATTTCAACAGAACAGAATTTCTTTCCGATATTTATGATTCTGAATTTGATGATTTTTTTATTGATGAACTAGAAGAAGCATTACGATTGGATAACCATTATGTGTATTTGATTACCCGTATTGTCGTATCCAATACATCATTGAGTGCTAAAATGATTGATTTTTTGAAAAAGAAAATAGTAGCAAAAGGTATTTCTCCTTACTATAAAACTGAAATGCTTGAAGGCGTTTCTAAAGACAAGGTGTTTTTAACAAAAGTACTTGATTTAATCAAAAATAGGAAGATAGAGGATGGGGATAATACTTTAAAAGATAAATTATTGGAATTACTGTACCCTGATCATCTCTCATTGGAGAAAGTTGTTGAATACCTGATGATGTATCAGGAATCAAGTATGGGAGGGCATGGAGATTTTTTATTCCGAACTCGATATGAACATAAATTTGAATTGATAGATCGGATTTATCAACTGAGTAAATGCAAATCAGGTATGGAAGTACCTAAGATTGCTGAATTTTTTATAAAAGATTATTTTTATGAAACGATATTGAAATTTGAAGAAGGTTTATCTGCTTCTGAAATTTATAACATTCTAAAGCATTTTAAACAGTATTATCGGCCATATAAAGACCATCCCTTGGAACCTTTATTCACCATGGAGGAATTAGTTCAAAAAAATTTAGAAAAATTACAAAGATTGGCTGATGAATTATTTTCATTATACGTAGATGATATTTTGAAGAGTAATAGTGAAATTTGTAAAATTCATGAATTTCAATACCTATTTCCCATATGTATAGTAAGAAAGAAAAGCGAGATATTGTTTGAAAAAATGAATTTAAATTTCGATGCTGACATAAATCAGAAACTGTTTCAATTTGCATTTTGTGCGTTACCAAAAGAAAATCAATCTTCAGAAAATATAAAAGCAATTGCACAAAGATTTCAAATTGTAGATATATATGAAAAACTCATATATCCTCCTGAAGAAGAATGGACGATCGAGTATGAGAAGAAAAAGGAAAAACGAAAAGAAAATGATAGAAATGTAATTATAAAGAATGATGAATATTTCAAAAATAGGAGTGACAATGATATTGTAAATGAACATCTTTTTTGGATTGCAGAATTTATTTTTTGTGAAAAAGCAATTCCTGTTTCTGAGCATACACAAAAACGATTAAAAGATATTATTAAAAATTTATATAATTCTGATAGAGTAAAAATTGATAACTTAGATATATATTCTTTGATAGAAGATAACCCAATACATAGGGTTTATTATGTTTCATGCTCATTGAATACACATGAAGAACTTTCGAAATTGGATACTGAGATTCAAAAATACATTTACATCAACTGTATTTTACATTCTAATATATGCGGTATCATCAAAAATGATTTTGTGAAATATTTTAATGTAAAGAATTCTAAACTAGCAAAAGAATCACTGAAATATTTTTTAAAAAATACAATTGCTAAGAAAGTTCCTAGCTTAAAAAATGTATTGTTGTCGTATTTTGAGAAAGAAATTGAAATTGAGCAGTTGAGAAAGATGGCTGTGGCGTGTAAGAGTAATGTAAATTATATTGTCGAGACATTTTTGCGTTTAATGGCTTTTCAATTAGATTTGAGAACTTTACAACAATTGGAGGAATGTGAACTGACAGACGAGAATAAAAATAAAATTCGAACTCTGATTATTTTTCTAGAAGGTAAAAAAGAAGAATTTATTAAAAGCCATGCAATTATATTAAGTGAATTTTGTTCACCGAGTAAATACAGTTTTCATTCTTTATCTTCGGATATGAAAGTAAGAGCTATAGACTATATGATCAGCTGTTTTAATACGCCTGAATCTATAGAATATGTAAGTGGTTTACAATCAGCTAGAGATCTGTGTGCTACCTTCTTACGGAGGGATTGCTTCTATCTCTTAAATTTAGGAGAATTGCAAGAATTAAAAATCAGGCGGAGGAATGAAAATGATGTTTGGACACATCTAATAACAAATCGCATTAGTGAGTTGATCCAACAGGAAGCAGACAGTGTAAAAAATTCGATTCCTATTGAAAATCTCAAAGAATTTATTATATCTGACACAATTTTATCAAAAGAGGATTTCTTTATAGACGTTTGTTGTAGATTGAATGAGTTGAAGAAAACGATAGAGGATAATCGTGATAATGATAAAGATGCTTTTTATAATCAGGATGGTTCTTCGAAAGATGAAGAATTCTGTAGAGACACTATTCTTCGTCGTTTGAAAGATAGATATAGAAATGATCTTGATATGACCAAGGAAAGATATGAGGCCAATAATAGAGTGGACATTAATGTACGTTATAACGTAGAAAATTTTGAAATACAGATTGAATGTAAGAAAGATAGTAATAGAGAATTGTATACAAGTATTAAAAGTCAATTAATAGACAAGTATTTTTCTTCAAATGTACAACATGGAATTTATTTAATATTTAATTTCCGTGGTCACGATTCCTTTTTAGAGAGGGTAAAAGATTCTGTTCCTATTGGTTATGAAAATAATATAGAAGTTATTTGTATTGATTTGGCTAAATGAATTTTGTTTTAATCGTTTTTGATTAATCATATTTTTCCCATGAACAAATGTCTCCCGGCATCACTTGGAAAAGTGGATGGGAAAGGATGGATGTGGTCTGTTGCAAAAGAGAATATTGGTGGGGAGACCTTTTCTTAAGTTTGTTCAGGAGATGGTGGAATTCGTATTCCAGTTGTTTATCCGGTAGGGGGAGGAGGGTAGGGTGGTGACACTCGCAGGGAGAAATTTTGCTTAAGTCAAAGTTGTAGCCCCGGCGGACGGATTCGTCATGGACGGCTTTCAGATAGGCGTCTATGGTCTGAATGGGGTTTTCCGTTTCCCGGAAGCGGATGAGCTGGGGATGGTGGATGTAGCCTTTTGTCTGGCCCAGCAGGACTTTCCGGGCTAGCAAGCCTTCCCGCCACAGGGCAATCAGGCCGATGGAGTCCAGATATGAAGGGTGGAGGGACCAGAGTCTCATGAACTCTTGGACTATGGATAGGGGGGCGCCGTTGATTTTCACTTTCACCGGACCGTGTTATTGGCAGGCCGGGAGCGTATCCGGATTTCCCGGAGTCCTGAATTATCCTCAGGCCAGGGAGATTTCTCCCTGGAGGTCTTCGGCATCCGGTTCCGGTAGTGCGGGTTCCCGGACGGGCGCCGCTGCCGCGGCGGGGGATTCCGCCGTTCTGGTGTTGATGGCTTCCAGGATCAGTTCCACGGTGCGTTCCAGTCCGTAGTCGGACGTGTTGACGCACAGGTCGTAAAGACGGGCGTTGCCCAGCTCCTGCCCGGTGTAGTGCAGGCAGTGGGTGCGGCGGCGGGAGTCCATGGTGTCCATGGTTTTGGCTACGCGGGCAGGTTCCACTCCGTAGTTTTCCACGACGCGCTGCATGCGTACGGCCGGATCCGCATGCAGGAAGACGCTGAACAGGTTGGGCCTTCCTTTCAGGATGAAGTTGGCGCAGCGGCCCACAATGACGCAGGCCTGTGCAGCCGTGATGTCACGGATGACTTTGCTCTGGGCCAGGAAGGTGGCGTCTTCCGGCGGCAGTTCTTCCGCCGTGTAGGCGTAGTTCTGCGCGTAGAGCTCGTGCAGGAAGCGGCTGGTGAGCTGTTGTTCATGCTTGCGGATGTAGTCCGGGGTGAGGCCGCTTTGGGCGGCGGTGAGGTATACCAGTTCCGAGTCGTAGAATGGGATTCCCAGTTTTTCCGCCAGCATTTTCCCGATGGCGTGGCCGCCGGAGCCGTATTCCCGGTCAATGGAAATGACCAGCGGAGCGTCCGGCGCGTAAGCGGCTGTCTGTGCCAGCGGAAGGAGTTCTTCCGCCGCTCCGGAGCGTGTCAGCCGTTCCAGCAGCCTGTCCGGCCAGAAGACGTGCCTGTTGAAGAAGCGGACGATCATTCCCACCAGGACGGCCGCCACAATGGTTCCTTCCCGGATGCCCGTCAGTCCCGGAAGGAGCGTCAGGGAGCACGCCAGGCCAATGCAGACCAGCGTGCAGTCCACACTGGTTTTCACGGCTCCGAATTCCCATTTGAAGAGTTTGACGAAGGCCAGGCTCATTCCTTCCGCGGCCAGCAGAACGGCATCCGCCTTGACCTGGAGAAATACGCCGAAGCCGATGACCAGGCAGCTCAGCAGGCAGAGTACGGCGGACCACAGGTAGCCGTCCGGTTCCAGGGGAGCCATCAGCCACATGGAGAAGTCCGTCAACGCGCCGAAGAGGAATACCACGGGTATCTGGAGCAGATGCGCCGGGCGGAAGTTCCTTTTCAGCAGGGCCGCCTGCACGGCCACAAAGCTCAGGTGCATCAGGATGGTGACGGTACCCATCGTCAGCGGAAGAGCCAGGCTGAGCACATACGGCGTGCAGGAGATGGGGGAGACTCCCAGGTTGGCCTTGGCGGAGAGGGCAATGCCCAGGGACATGATGAAGAGCGCCACGATCAGGACGGAGCACCGCAGGATGTGTTCCCCAATGCTTCTCCGGACGTGATGATCTGCCATGGTGCCGGATGTTAGCCCCTCTGTCAGCGTCAAGTCAAGGGTTGAGGGGGAGGGAATGGCTTTTTCCCTTCCCTCGCGCGGGCGGGGAAGGGCCTCCCGGCCTTGTCAAAGGGCTCCGTTTTTCCTATGCTTGCGGGCAGATTCCGTTTCAAGCTTATGTCCAAAAAGAAGGAGAGGGAGGTAAAGACGAACGCCATGCGCCTGTTGGATACCCTGCGGGTTCCCTACAGGCATTATTCGTATGAGTGCCATGAGTTCGTGGATGCCCGGCATACGGCGGAGGCTCTGGGGCTGCCGGCGGAAAAGATGTACAAGACGCTGGTGACGGAGGGCGCTCCCCGCCAGTATTACGTGTTTGTCATTCCCATTGGCGCGGAGCTTTCCCTGAAGAAGGCGGCGCGAGCCGCAGGCGCCAAGGCCGTTGCCATGCTTCCCGTGAAGGATATTACGGCGGTGACAGGGTATGTCCGCGGCGGCTGTACGGCCCTGGGGATGAAGAAGAAGTACCCCACGGTGATTGATTCCAGCGCGGAGGCTCTGCCGAAGATGGTGGTGAGCGGTGGCCGCCTGGGGTGCCAGATTGAACTGAATCCCGTGGATTTATGCCGCGCGGCGGATGCTGTTTTTGCTGATGTGACGGAGGCTTCCGCTTCCTGATGTTTTCCGGTGTTCCGGAAAAGCGGAAGAGCTGGGGTAAAAAGCTTTTCACGGAGGATTTTTTTCTATATCCCTGTTCCGGTCCGTTTCTCCGCTGCCATGGGCAGCCGGTCCGTTTCCTGTTCTTTTACAGGGCCGGATTCTGCGCTCTGCATGAGCGGAAGGGGAAAGGTTTCACTTATGAGAAGAAAAGACAAGGAAGTAACCCGGCGGGAGGACCTGCTGGAGATGATCGCGCGGTTCAAGGTGTGCCGCCTGGGATTATGGGACGGCAGGGAGGTGTACATGGTGCCCCTGAACTTCGGTTATGAGGACCGGGCCGGTTCCCTGGAGCTGTTTTTCCACTGCGCCAGGGAAGGGCGGAAGCTGGATATCCTGCAATCCCGCCCGGCCGCTTCTTTTGAAATGGATGGGGACCATAGGCTGATAGAGGGGAAAAACCCATGCCTGTACAGTTATGCGTATGCCTGCGTGATGGGCCGGGGAACGGTGGAAATTCTTCAGGAGGACGGGGAAAAGATGCGTGCCTTGAGCCGCATTATGCTGCAACAGACGGGGCGGGAAGCGGCTTTTACCCCCGCCATGGTCCGCGCCGTATGCGTCCTTCGCCTCCGGGTGGAGTCCATGAGCGGCAAGCTTCAAGCATGCCCGGAACCTCCTTCCGCCTGATTTCCATGTCCGGAGACGCCGCCCTGTTCATCCGCTGGAGCCTGCCGCATTGGATGGCGCTCGGCATCGTGGCGGCTGCTGCGGGCGCCCTTCTGTGGGGCTGCCGTCGGCTGCGGATGGAAAAACGCGTGCTCATCGGCAAAGTATTGGGCGCCGTTTTCCTGCTCACTTTTTTGATTGAGACCTTCGGGCGCATCGTCCGGGAGCACTGGGAACCCTGGCAGGACCGGCTTCCCCTGCATTTTTGCAGCCTGATGACGCTGGTCTGCTTCATCGCCCTGTGGTACCGCAGGCCCTGGGCGTGTGCCGCCGCTTACTTCGGCGTGCTGGCCGCCAGCATCCAGGGGCTGATTACGCCCATGCTGTATGAGGGATTCCCCTCCGGCGCCTTTTTTGCCTTCTTCGTGGGGCACGGCCTGCTGCTGGTTTCCGCGCTGTACATCCCCGTGGTGCTGCAATGGCGCGCACGCCCCTGGGACGACGTGAAAACGCTGGCCCTGTGCGACGCGTACCTGCTGCTGATCATTCCCGTGAATATCTGGCTGGGCACGAATTACGGGTTCACCCGGTACGCCCCTCCGGGAACCGTTCTGGAGTACTTCGGGCCTGAGCCGTGGTATTTCCTGACGCTTCAGGTTCCGGCGCTGACCGTGCTCCGGCTGTTGTACCTGACGGTCCGCATCAGGAAAAAGCAGGGCCGCGCCGGAGGAGAAGACTGAGCGCCAGTTCCTATTTCAGCGTTTTCAGGTCTTCCTTCGTGAACAGGTGGATGTCCTTTTCACGGGCATGGCGTATTTTTTCCGCCCATTCCGCATCCGCCAGCAGAGCGCGTCCCACGGCAATGAGGTCAAACTCCCCGGCCTGCATCCGTTCCACCAGAGGTTCCAGGCTGGCGGCCTCCGCTTCCGGTCCGCCGTCAAAGGCGTTGGTGAAGTCTCCCTTGAGTCCCACGGAACCGACGGAGATGGTGGGCTTTCCGGTGAGCTTTTTGGTCCATCCGGCCAGGTTGAGGCGTGAGCCCGCAAACTCCGGTTCCCAGAACCGGCGCGTGGAGCAGTCAAAGATATCCACGCCTGCTTCCGTCAGGGGGGCCAGAAAGTCTTCCAGCTCCACGGGGGAATACGCCAGCTTGGCGTCGTAATGGCCCGTTTTCCATTGGGAGAACCGGAAGATAATAGGGAACTGGCTGCCTACCGCCTTGCGTACGGCATGAATGATGCGGCTGGCAAAACGGGTACGGCCCACCAGGTCGCCGCCGTATTCGTCCGTGCGCCTGTTGGTCTCCTTCCAGAAAAACTGGTCAATCAGGTAGCCGTGCGCTCCATGCAGCTCCACGCCGTCAAAGCCCAGCCGTTTGGCGTCCGCCGCCGCCCGTGCAAAGGCGTCAATGACTTCCTCAATCTTGGCGATGCTCATGGGTTCCGCCGTTTGTTCCAGCGTGTTCACGTCTATTCCGGAGGGACCGATGGGCGGCAGTTCCGGGTTGGGCAGGTTGTCTCCCTTGAAGGGGCGGTCCATGCCCACGTGCCAGAGCTGGGGGACTATTTTGCAGTCCGTGGTGTGGACGGCTTCCAGCACCTTTTTCCATCCCCGCAGGGAGGCTCCGCCAAAGAAGTTGGGATAGTTGGAGGAGGGGGAGGCGCTGGGCTCGTCAATGAAGGTGCCTTCCGTAATAATAAGGCCCACTTCATGCTTTGCCCGGCTCTTGTAATACTCAGCCACCTGGTCCGTGGGAACCCCGTTGGGAGAAAATCCCCGCGTCATGGCCGGAAGGACCAGGCGCGTCGGGGTGTTGAGCTTGCGTGAGTGGAAAGGCTGGAACAGGATTTCCATGTCCCTGATTTTAAGTTCGTCCTGTGCGTTCATGAGCATAAAAAGGCGTTATTTCCTGACCTGGCCCGCGGGGCGGGCCGGGATGGTACAGGAATGAGACACTTTGCGGTTCCCTCCCGTTCATCCCTCATGCCATTCGTCCATGGGCCTCCCCCATCTCCGGAAGGGAGAGAAAGTTCCGCAGCAGGAGCGCGCCGGACGGCGTCAGGATGGATTCCGGATGAAACTGGATGCCGTACCGGGGGCGCGATTTATGGCGGATCGCCTGAATGTTCCCCCGGGAGTCCCTGGCGGTCACAGCCAGGTCCTCCGGCCACGGGGCGGGGGCAAGGCGCCAGGAATGGTACAGGCCCGCGGGGAATTCTTCCGGCAATCCGTCAAGGACCGGGCATGATGCTACCCGGCGTATGGATTCCCGCGCCCCGTGCAGAGGCCGGGAGAGGTGCTCCAGCTCCGCCCCGTAATGGACGCCCAGGATTTGATGCCCCAGGCAGACGCCCAGCACCGGGGTGAAAGGCGGCAGCCCGTCCAGCAGGCGGAAGGTTGCCCGGTGGCACGCGTCCCGCACCACGCCGGGGCCCGGAGACAGGATAAGCTTTTCCCCGGCCTGGACAGCCCGCTCCAGTTCCGGGGAGTCATTGGGAACCACGCGCGGAACGGCCATTCCCGTCACCCTGGCTAGTTCCGCGAGGTTCCAGGTGAAGGAATCCCGGTGGTCAATGATCCAGACGTTCTGTTGACTCATGGCGCGCACATGATAGAGTAATTCCCGCCAATGTACACACGGGAAGAAACCATCCGCCGCATGAATGCCCTGGGCCGTGCGGAACATCCGTTTTTTTTCGTGATCTCCCATGACCTGGAACACAACCTGCTGCTGGAACCTGCCGGAGCAGGGGAGGGGCGTACGGCGGCCTTTGAGCTTCCCCTGGGAAAGATGGAACTGAGGGGGGAGATGCCTGCGCTTCCGGAACGGATACGGTTCACTCCTTCCCCCTGTTCCATGTCCCGGTATGCGGAGGCTTTTTCCTCCGTGCGGAAGCATCTGCTCAGGGGGGACTCCTACCTGCTGAATTTGTGCATGGCTACTCCCGTGGAAACCAACCTGGCGTTGCGCCACCTGTTCCGGTACGCCCGCGCGCCGTACCGGATGCTGCTGGGGCCGGACTCCCGTGTTCCCGGCGTGCATGGCCGCGGCTGCGTCTGTTTTTCTCCGGAACCGTTCGTCACGGTGCGCGGGCGCACCGTCTCCACGTTTCCGATGAAGGGGACGGCGGGCGCCTGCACGCAGGAAGCCCGCCAATGGCTGGAAACGGATGAGAAGGAGAACCGTGAGTCCGCCACCATTGTGGACCTGATGCGCAATGACCTCTCCATGGTGGCGTCCGGCGTGCAGGTGAAGCGCTACCGCTACATCAGCCCCGTGGAAACGCGCGGGGGCGCCATCCTCCAGTGCAGTTCTGAAATTTCAGGCACTCTCCCGGAAGACTGGCGTTCCAGCCTGGGGGAGATGATGATGAAGCTGCTGCCCGCCGGAAGCGTGACCGGAGCGCCCAAGGAGGCCACCTGCCGGGCCATTGCGGAGGCGGAAGACATGGAACGGGGATTTTACACGGGAGTTTTCGGCTTTTTCAACGGGCGGGAGCTGGATTCCGCCGTCGCCATCCGCTTCATGGAAGAGACCGGGGAGGGGATGGCGTACAAGAGCGGGGGCGGCATTACCGTCATGAGCCGCATGGAGGAGGAATACCGGGAAGCTGTTGCCAAAGTTTATGTGCCGTTTGATCTTTGAAACCGTAAAATGGGAGGATGGAGCCCCCCGCCTGCTGCCCTGGCACCAACGCAGGGTGGAGAGGAGCATGGAACTTCACGGGGAGGAAGGCTCTTCCGTGCCGGACTTGGCCTCCGTGCTGGCAGGATGCCGCGGTCCCGGGGGCAAGGGCGTTTACAAATGCCATATCACGTACGATACGCGGGGAAGGGTGCGGAACCCTTCTTTTGAGCCTTACCGCCCCCGGATGGTGAGAAGGCTGCGGTGCGTGGAAGTTCCCCGGCTGGATTACTCCTGCAAGTGGGAGGACCGGGCCGCTCTTCAATCCGCCGGGGCAGGCATGGGCGCGGATGAAGAAGTCCTTATCCTTCAGCATGGGATGGTGACGGATACGCGGTACAGCAATGTCGTGTTCGGGGACGGCGCTTCCTGGGTGACTCCGGAGACATTCCTTCTTCCGGGCACCAAGCGCGCGTTTCTGCTGGCGGAGGGAGCCATTCACGAGCGCCGGGTGAGGGCGGAGGATATGGGGAAATTCCGGTTCTGTTCCCTGATTAACGCCATGCTGGACCCCGGGGACGTGGTGGTACGGACAGAGGACATCTTGCTGTAACCGCGGAAAAAGCCTCATGGGAAAAGACTTCATTTCCGTTTGTTCAAGCTGTGGGGACGTGTTCTTCCGTGGTTTCCCTTCCATTGTAAAAGCTTTCCGGAGCAAGCTTTTTACCGCCTGCCTCTATAAACTCCCAGCCGGGCATCAAAAAGCGGCCGTTCCGTAAAACACGGGACGGCCGCCGGGGAGGAAACTGTTTTTCCCTTAAATGGCGCCGCAGTAATGGGCGCAGCACCACATGGCGCGGGGATGGTGGAAGAAGGACTTCCAGAGGCTGCCCTTGAGGGTGTTTGCCCTGGAGCCGTCCTTGTTCAGGTAGCCGAACCAGTCGCCGTGCTTCACGTCCTGGAAGTGGGAGAAGGCCCAGTTGTGCACCATGTCGTGGTAGATGGCGTAGCGTTCTTCCCCGGTGAGCTTGTAGGCGAGCGTCATGGCGATGAGCGCTTCATCGTGCGGCCACCAGAATTTCATGTTGTGCCAGTATTCCTGGACGGGCTTGCCGTACACGTCCGTGAAGTAGAGCAGGCCGCCGTTTTCCTTGTCCCAGCCGCGGGCGAATGCCCAGTCGATCATGTCGCAGCCCACCTTGATAAGTTCCGGATCATTGCCGCGGTGGCGGGCTTCCTCCAGCACGAACCAGCCGCCTTCAATGGTATGGCCGGGATTGAGCGTGCGCTCGTCAAAGTGGTCGATGATGGCGCCGTCGGGGCTCACCACTTCCATCACGGCCTTAAGCTCCGGTTTCATGAACAGGGTGCGCAGGTCGTTGATGCAGCGGTCAATCCATCCGGTGTAAAAGCCGTCCTCGTCACCCAGGTACTTGCGCAGTTCCTGGGCGGTCGCCAGCGTGATCATGCGCGTTCCCAGTCCCGTAGCGGGACGGTTTCCGGTGAATTTGGGAACCATCTTTCCCGGAGTGAAGCAGATGTCCGTGAAGATATCGAACCAGTGGCGCGCGGCCCTGGCGGACTCTTCGCTTCCCACGGCCTTCGCGTGCGCGGCAAAAGCGATGGCGGCGAAGGATTCGCTGTACGCATAACGGCGTTTGCGGATGGGGGTGCCGTCCGCCTCCACATGGAAGTACATGCGGCCGTCGGAAGGGTCCACGCATTTGGCCGTCAGGAAGGTCAGGGCGCTTTCCGCCCATTTGAGCCAGTCCGGGTTCTTTTCAATGCTGTTGTACATCGTCAGCAGCATCCAGGCCATGCGGCCCTGGGCCCACACGGACTTGTCCGTGTCCACCAGGGTGCCGTCCGCGTCAAAGCAGTGGTAGAGGCCCCCGTTTTTTTCATCAAAAGCGCGGGGGAACCAGAACGGCAGAACGTTTTCCAGAAGCTGGCGGCGGTAGAATGCGCCCAGTGCGGGCAGGTCAAGTGTTGCAGCCATAAGAAGGGGTGCGGTTTAGTTCATGGCCCACTGGAAGAAGCCGATGGCTTCCAGCTCGGAGCGCAGTTCCTTGAGCTGTTCCGCGGTGGGGTTGCCCTGCGGCAGGCGGGCGGGGCCCAGGTCTACGCCCAGCCAGCCCATCAGGGCCTTGGCGCAGCCCATGTAGCCCTTGGAGGCCAGGATGTTGATCATCTGCACGGATTTCCACTGGCAGTCGCGCGCCGTTTCCACATCGCCTTCCTCAAAGGATTTCATCAGCTTCTGGTACAGGGCCGGAGCAAAGTTGAAGGAGCTGCCCACGGCGCCTTTGGCGCCTACGGAGAGGGCGCCCGTGAACCATTCGTCCACGCCCCAGGGGATGTCCACGTTTTGGTCATAATTCAGCGTGGTCTGGTACAGGGCCAGGTCCGGATTGGTGAATTTGATGCCCGCAAAGTTCGGGATTTGTTCCTTGGCCAGCTTGATGAAGTCCACGGGATTGAAGCGCACGCCCGTCAGCACGGGAATGTCATAATAGTAATAGGGCAGTTCGGGAGCGCCGGAAGCGGCAAAGGCGCAGCATTCCACCAGGCGCTGGACGGTAGCGGGCTTGTAATAGGAGGGGGAAAGGGAGCTGGTGGCCACAAAGCCGCATTCCTGGGCAAAGGCGGCCAGTTCGCGGGCGTCCCAGACGCTGTTGGAACCGGTATGGGCGATGACGTCCACGCCGTGCTTGGCGGAGGCTTCCTTCCAGGCGGAATAGATTTCCTTGCGTTCCGCAAGCTGCATGGAAGAGGATTCCCCGGTGCTGCCGGTAATGAAAGCTAGTTTGATGCCCTGGGCGGCAAGCAGTTTGGCCTGGGCGTCAACGATGGAAGGATTCAGGGAACCGTCCGCCTTGAACGGAGTATGTACGGCGGCCACCAGGCCGTGGAGTTTCAATGTGGTGTTCATATGATGAGGTGATATGAAAAGGATTAGGTGGAAATAATGGCAAAGGGCCCCGGGAAAGACAACCCCTGAATCCTTTTGAATCAAAAAAGACCACATAAAAAAACGCGCCTTCCCGGTAAGGGAACGCGCGCCGGAGGGAGGACTATTTCAAAACGTTAGCGGACAGGCTGTTGCTTGATGATCGTGTACATGGCTTTTGCCAGGGATTTCGCGTGCGTCAGCAGCAAATCGCCGTCATAGCACCAGATCATCACGCCACCCAGCTTCTGGTTTTTCACGTACGTGCATTTTTTCTTAATGGTGGTGATGCCGTTAAAGTAGTGCTGCTGCCCGTCGATGGTGCACAGGTCCGTGCCGGGGGCGATGTTGGGGTAGAGCTGGATCACGTTGGAATAGCCTTTCTGGGCGTCCCAGTTGCGGGCGGAGCGCGTTTCGTTCGTATAGAACGGCAGTCCGGCGACGATTTTGCAGTCCGGAATGTTTTTTTCTCGTATGTTTTGGATGTCCGTGAGCATGTCCGGATAGGTGGAGTGCTGTCCGGCACGGTCATAGCTCATGAGGTTCACGAAGTCCAGCAGGTCCATCATTTCACTGGTGGGCGCCAGGTAGTACGGATTGATCGCCGCGCTCAGGGACATGCCGCTGGCGCCCATGGCGGAGCGCACTTCTCCCAGCAGCAGGCAGAAGTTGTACCATTCGTTGGTGTTGTCCGGGTATTCCCAGTCAATGTCTATGCCGTCAAAGCCCTTTTCCTTGGCAAAGGAAACAAGCTGGTACGCAAATTGGCGCCTCTTTTCCGCGTTGCCCGTGAATGCCGTCAGCCCTGCGTCACAATGGGCCACGCCCAGAATGATTTTGCTGCCCGCCGTGCCGCGCAGTTTTTTGAGCTTGTCCAGGCCGTTCAGGAACTGGGCGTTGTTCTGGCCCGTCAGGTTCCCCTCCGTGTCACAGCCCACGTTGAAATAAATGAGGTCCGTGAAGGATTTGAAATGCTGGGCGTTCAGGTGGTTGGGGTTCCACTGCATCAGGTTGGTGTTGCGGTAATAGGGCACCACGCGGAACTGGTAGGGGTATACCTGGGCAAAGCCTTCCGGGGAGGGGTTGCTGACCGCCACGTTTGAGTCCTCCAGCAGGGCCACGCCCGTGCAGGAGGCGTCCACCTTGTTATTCCCACGCGCGCGCGATGTGAGGTCCACGCACAGCCAGAAGTAGTTGTCACCCGGGGAAAGAGCCTGGCTTCCTTCAAACTGGAGGGTTTTGGCGCCCTTGGTGATGGCGTTGAGCACGGGGACGGCCCGGCGGTTGGACTGCTCCGCGTTCGGGGAGAAGTAGGGAGTGGAGCCGGAATAGAAAATCCGGGCCTTCGCGATGTCGGAAACGGAGGTGGTTCCGTCCATGGAGAAGGACATGCCCTTCAGAATCTGGCTGGTTTCCGTGACGGTCACCTTGATTTTCATGATGGCCTGGCTGGCCGCGCCCGCATACAGGACGGAGTGCGTTTGTTCACAGTACGCCGTGGCGGAAGCCGCATGCAGGGGGGCTGCGCCGTACAGGCCCAGGGCCAGGGCGCACATGCCGGTTTTAAGGATGTTGTTCATGCTTTATTAACAGGTTAATTGTTTTTAGAAGGTGCGCTTTCTGACGGCGAGCATGCCGCCTGCGGCCAGAAGGATCAGAAGGGAGGTGGCGGGTTCCGGGACTACGAGGCCGTTGGAAATCCAGTCCAGATGCAGGGAATTGTTTTCATCCCAGCGCAGTTCCCAGCGGCCCAGCTCCAGGGCCGGGTCATAGCCCTCCAGGCCCAGGTTTCCCACCGTGACGGTAGCGGAGTTGGAGAGGGAGGAGAGGATTTCCGAGAAGGAGCCGTCCATGCTGGTGACGCCGGAGGCATCCATGACCAGGTAGGACTGGTCCGTCTGCCAGACGGAGGAAGTGTAGTCCACCCGGTCATCCCCCAGGGTAAGCGTGCCGCCCAGCGTCAGGGTGTCCGCATGGAGTTCCAGGCCTGCCACGGCGCCCGCGGAGAAGTCAATCGTGATTCCGTTGGAGATGTCAATGACATTGGCGGTTATGGAAAAGCTGCCTTCACCCGTACCGAGGACGGTGACGTTGTTCCCCAGGGTCAGCGTGTCTGCATTCAGGCTGCCGGTCCCCATGACGGAGAGCTGCGTGCCGTCCTCCAGCCGTACGTCCGCCGCATTCAGGGTGGACTGTTCGCCGATGTGGAGCGTCCCGCCGCTCACCGTGAAGGAGGTGCGGGCTTCCTCCGTGCTCCAGTCTGCGGAATGGTAGCCGTAGGTCGCGCCCTTGGTGACGGCAAACGTGCCGCCGTAAACGGTCGTGTTGGCCCGGATGCCGGACTGGCTGTTTGCACCGGACATGGCGACGGTGCCATTGGACCCGGCGGCGTCATTCACGCTGATGTCCGCCACGGATTCATCCTGGGAGCTGAGGCCGTCTTCAAACAGAATTTGGCGGTTGTCCCCCGCATTAAAGGAGCCTGTGGAACCGTCGTTGAAATGGATGGCGTTGTAAACGCTCCCGTCCTGGGCCGTGTTTCCGCGGAAAATGATGTCCGCCTGGTCCGCCGTCAGGGAAACGGAGCCCCCCGCCTGCAGGTTGATGGCGCCCCCGGTGTTTTCCGCACTGTTGTTTTCAAACAGTACCGTTCCCGTGTTGCCGGAAATGGAAACGTTGTAGGCGTCCAGGGCTCCTCCTTCATAGGCGGTATTGCCGGAGAAGGCGGCGGAACCGGAATCGGAGATGGTGATGTCTCCGTAGGCGCTGATGGCCCCTCCGTAGGAAAAGGCATGGTTGTCTGAGAAGGTCAGGGAACCTGCCCCGGAGAAGGTAACATTCCCGTCGGAGTAAATGGCTCCTCCGCTGCCGCCGCGGGCCTCGTTGCCCGTCATGCTGAAGGAGGAGGCGGTATCAACCGTTACGTCTCCGCCTGACCAGATGGCGCCGCCCGCCCCGGCCTCCGCCATGTTGCCGGAGAAGGTGACGTGGCCCACATTGGACCACTCCACGGCTTCATAGTCGTTATTGATGGCTCCGCCGTTCTCTCCCGCCGTATTTCCGGTGAAGGAGATGTTTTCCGCAATGTCGGAGAAGTTCAGGCTGCCCGTGGTGCCTCCCGTATGGATGGCGCCTCCGTTCGTCATCGCGGAGTTTCCGGAGAAGCTGATGGCCCCCGTGTTGGAGAAGGAGGCGCCGCCGGAAGCGTAAATGGCCCCTCCGGAAGCGGATTCATCTTCGTTGGTGCGTACGCTGTTGTTGGTGAACGTAAGGGCTCCCGTGTTGCTGAAGGTGACGGTGTCGTTGGCGGCAATGGCTCCTGCGCCGTAAAGGGCGTCGGAGTTGGACATGTCGGACGCATTGTTGGAGAAAGTCAGGCTGCCGATGTCCTGGAAGGTGACGTTTTCCGAGAGGATGACGGCCCACTTGGCCCCGTAGTTGTCAACGTTGATTCCGTGATCGCCCGTGAAGGTGATGTTCTGGAGGGTGCCGTTATACCCGCGTCCGCCTACCCAGCAGTTGACGTTTGCTCCCAGGGCTTCCAGGTTCTGGTCCGCCGTGAGCGTAAAAACGGTATCCGTATCCGTCAGCACGCTCCCCGCCCATGCCTTGGCGCCCAGCTCCAGGGCCGCACGGGTCATGATATTCAGCGTGCCCTTGTTATTCTCCGTGTTCAGGAGGATGCCGCCTTCATGCCAGTTAATCATGTAGGCATAAGAGCTCCCTCCCATGTCCAGCGTGGCCCCGTTCTGAACGTCAATGACGTTGGAAAGGGTGTGGCCGTTCATGAAGAACAGGGCTCCGGAAGCGATGCTTACATTGCCCAGATTGCCGCCGGTGCCGAAGGCGTTGTCCACATCCAGCGTCAGCTTGCCGGCGTCCACGCGGACCACGCGTCCGGAGGAAATCGTATTGGCCCTCTGGATGACCAGCTCCCCGGCGCCGGATTTGATCAGGCTCAGGCCGGAGAAGTTGGCGGTGGTGGGGTCTCCGTATTCGTTGGACGTGTTTTTATTGGCAAAGACCTGGTTGAAGTAAAGTACGGAATTTTCTCCGATGGCGAGCGCCAGCGCGCTCCCGCCGCCGGTTTCGCAGACGATGGCGTCCTGGTACTGCGCATTGGAGGAAGTCCATGTAAGGGTTTGGTTGGCTCCCAGTTCAATGGTAGCCGTCGTGCCCCATCCGGCGATGTAAATGCCGCGGCTGGCCGTGCCTCCGGATTCATACCCCTGGGAAATGACGATGCGGCTGGAAGTGCCGGAAGCGAATTTGAGGGCGTAAAAGTTGTTGTGCAGCTTGCCCAGGGAGGCGGAATCATACCCGAACTGGTTCAGCTTGAGCGTGCCGCCGTTCAGCGTGATGGTGGGAGACTGGAAATTGGCCGTGTAAGTGTTATTATGGAACAGGCGGCCGTTGCTGGCGTCCAGTACGGCTCCTGAACCGATGCTGATCTTCCCGTTAATCCGGTTGTTGTCCGTGGCCGTGATGTTTCTTTCTCCGGTGAAAACCAGCGTTCCCGCATTGATATTCCAGGCGCCGCTGGCCGTATGCGTTCCGCCCAGGATAACGGAGCCGTTCCCTGTCTTGGTAAGCGTGGAGGTGCCTGCAAGGTTGGTATCCAGCACTTCATAGGAATCTCCCGCATTGGGGGCGTCCAGAACCAGCCCGGCATTGGAAAGAGTGGCGGAACCGCCGTTGCGGCCCGCTGCCGTACCCGTCAGGGTAAGGGAGCCTCCGTTCAGGGTGACGGCCGCTCCGTCATAAAGCAGGCCGGAGGCCGTGATTCCGGTTCCGACCGTGATGGAGGAATTTGTCTGGAATTGGGCCGTATTTCCATTTCCCCAGTCCGCGGCGGAGCCGTCCAGTTGCCAGGCTCCGGAATCCGTCCAGGACCCATTGCCTCCATTCCAGATATAATCTGATCCATAGGCCGGAATGCAAGAGAGGCAGCCGGCGAACACTCCAAAGAACAGTGCGGTTATTTTCATGCAGTTTCTAACAAATAGGGTAATATAGAATAAAAAAGGGAAAACAAGCACCAACTCGCTTTCCCGTTTAAAAAAATCATGGCTGATTTAAATTAGCTCCTCCGGCGCAGCATGCACAGTGAAGCCAGTCCCAGCAGGCTCAGCGTGGCGGTGGCGGGTTCCGGAACGGGAAGGGCCGGATTGGCGGCCAGGGCCGCAATTTCCGCATCGTTCAGAACGCCGGAGTACAACTGGAGATCGTCCATGGTGGTATCCGCGGAGGAGCCCAGCTTCAGGGACTGGACGTCTCCGGAAAAGTTGACTCCGGAAGCGGTGATTCTCCGCTGCCCGTCCAGATAAATATTCAATTCCCCGTTCTGGAAGGTGATGATGATATTAGAAAAGGAATCCTTGGAAACCGTCAGGTTGGCCCAGTTCCCCACGTTTCCGCCGCAATACGCTGCCCATTGGCCCGCGGTGGAGGTATCGCCGGAATCCTTTTGAAGGTACATATTCTGGCCGCTGCCGGACGTGAAGGTCAGCATGCTGTTCCACTTGGTCGTGGAGTGGTTGTTGCCCGGAGAAAAATCCTTCACGGCAATGGAAAGGCTGAATCCTTCCGTGGTATTCAGGCCCAGTCCGGTGCTGGAAGAGCCCAGCGTAAGCTGTCCGCCGTTCGCGCGGCTGTCGTATCCCAGCCCCTCATATCCCGCCGTGTAATTGATCCAGCCGCCCCCGCTGAAGGTGGCGGAGCCGGCGTCCGGTCCGGCCAGATTATTGTTGTTCAGGGAAGACAGAGTGCCGTTCAGCTCGTTGAAATCATAAAAATATCTCAGTTCGGCGGCCTGGGCTCCCAATCCCGAGCAAAGCAGGAACATGGTAAGGTACAGAGAAAGTTTCATCAATTTATGAATAAAGTAATTAAACGTGTGCGAGTATCGGATTTACAATCCGGAAGGTGGCTTCAATTTAAAGAACTTCTTGTAAATAAATAAAGTTCCCCTATCCACCGATGTTTTCTTATCCCTACTTTATATGTGGGAATATTTGCCGTTACGTTTTTGAGCTCAAAAAAATAGGTTGACTTCCGGATTGTAAATTCGTCAGATTTGTGGACGATATTGATAATACAATTTCTGTTCCAAAGAAACGCCGGATGTGGAGCATGCCTCCTTTCTTCCTTTCTTAATCGGCAGGGGGCTGGCTCACCAGCAAGTGAGACAGCCCCCAATTCTCTTATTCAGATCTTTAATCTTTAGTCGTTAGTATTTTCTCTTCAATAGGCATAACTGACACCGGCATTAAACCGGTGGGCCGTGGCCTTGCTCCTTCCCTCAAACTCGTACCCCGCATACGTCCTCCAGCGCGCGTTCAACTGTAATGCGCTGTTCACGTTCACCCTCACCGCATTCCGGTCCGGAGACGTTCCCTGCGCTTCCCAGCGGTACCCGTTGAGCAGCCGCTCCGCCTGCGCTCCCGGGTTCTCACGGTACACGTCAGGCACATAGCTCACCATCGCGCTGTTGATCCATTCCCTCCCTTTCAGCTCACTGCGGTGCGTCAGGCCCACCCCTACAGGCACGCTCAGGTTCTTCAGGCGCCCCTTTTCAAAGCGCCTCGCGTCCCAGCCCGTTTCCGTAAACGCCTCCTGCGTCACGTCCGTATACTCCAGCCCCAGCATGAAGTCCATCGCCACGGTCTCGTCTACCCGGCGGCTCCACTTCCCGGTCAGCGTTCCAAACAGGGTTTCGTTGGTCCACTTGCCGTGGGACCGTCCGCCCGTGTGGAAGGAATTCATCTTGTTGTCCGTCCACCCATAGCCTGCCGTTCCCGTCACCAGCAACGTATTCTTCCGGTTGAGAACCTTGTGCCAGCCCCCGTAGAGCATGCCGGTGCGCGTCTGCTGGTCAATATCCCCCGCAAAGTGGCGCCCGTTCATCTTGCCGTACAGGTCACCGAAGCCCAGGCCAAGGATGGTGTGGGAAGTGATTTTCCTGTCCGCACCCACGGAATAGCCGCCGCCGTGGTAGTCAAAGCCGTCACGGGCTCCCTCGGAGGCGTGGTTGAGGAAATCCCCCATGCCCTTGACCCAGTAGTTGTTTTCCGGTCCGGCGATAAAGCGCATGGCGTCCAGATGGCCCAGGGCGGCCCGGGACATCCCAAGCGCGTTGGCGGAGCTGGACCACATGGAGTTCATGGCCAGGGTCCCTGCCAGTTCCGGAAGGATGTCCCGGATGGCGGCTTCTTCATCAGGCGTCCAGACCAGTTGGAGTTGTTCCGGGAAGCCGTCGCCGTCGGCATCCACCCACTGGTGGCTCCAGGAGCCCGTGTAGGCATAGGGGCTGTCCACCCGGTCGGACCCGGTAGCCAGTGAATGGGCGCCGGAGAAGTCATCCGTGTGGGTCTGGTTGGCGTCCGTCAGGATGATGAAGGTGCGCTGTTGCTCCCAGGAATTGTCCGCATAGAAATAATCGGCGGATATTCCCGTGTCCATAATCCCTATAGAGCCGCCCAGGGTGAAGGAACCGGAGGCGGAGATGGAGAGTCCGTTGGTGTTTGCCAGGGAGGCGGCTTCCTGCGCCTGCTTTTGCATGTCAAAAACAAAGCCGCGGGAGAGATCCACGTCCTTGGCATTGATGAAGGCGCTGGTCCCGGGACGAAGGACGGCGTCCCCGTTGGCGATGGTGAAGGAGGCGGCGTTGATGACGCTGCTCCCGGTGATTTCCAGGGTTCCGTGTTCCAGGGTCATGGAAGTATCGTCCCTGAGCTGGGAGTTGCCGAAGACGACATTGTGTTCCAGGATGAGGGTGCCGCCGTAGAGGGTGGTTTGGCCCTTGAAATCGCTGTAGCGGCTGGCCACAAGGTGGGCGTCGTCCCCCTGGTAGAGTTCCCCGCTGAAGATGACGGTGCCGTCCGTAGCGTGGGAGATGCCGTCGTCGTCCGTGTATTGGTTGAGGGAGAGGGTGACATTTTCCTTGATGATGCCGTAGGTTGAACTGGTGATGGGGTCATTGAAGCGAACCTCCCTTCCTTGGGCGGCGGCCAGCTGGAGATGGCTGGTTCCATATACATGAATGGCGTTGGCAATGCCGTTTTCCACGGAGAAGGAGCCGTCATCGTGTTGAGTGAACGTTCCCCCGGTCATGTTTCCGCTGAAGAAAACGTCATGAGTGAAGGCCAGAAACCGGCTGAACTTGTCGGTATTGTTCCCATCCAGGAAAATAGCCCCGCCATTAACGAAAGCATAATTATTGGTGAATGAGGCTCCGTTCCTGATGGTTAGGGATATGTTGTTTCCTTGCATATAAATCGCTCCGCCGGCGCCATCGGAGGAGCCGTAGGCGTAATTGCCGGAAAAGGAAGCATGGTTTCCGAAAGTCAGTATTGAATCGCTTCCACTCATAGAAATCGCTCCGCCAAAGCTGGAGGTGGTGGTGTTGGTGTAGCTAGAATTGAGGCCGATACCATTGTTGAAAAAGGAAGCATGGCCTCCGAAAGTCAGTATTGAATCGCTTCCATGCATAGAAATCGCTCCGCCATAGTTGGAGGAAGGGGTGTTGGTGTAGCTAAAATTGAAGCTGATACCATTGTTGGAAAAGGAAGCATGGTCTCCAAAAGTCAGTATTGAATCGCTTCTAATCATAGAAATCGCTCCGCCATAGCTGGAGGTGGTGATGTTGGTATTAGAGAAGAAGATAATATTTCTGGAAAAGGAAGCATGGTTTCCGAAAGTCAGTATTGAACGGCTTCCACTCATAGAAATCGCTCCGCCAGCGCCGGAGAAGGGTGCGGGGTCGATGATTTGGATTCTATTGTCGGAAAAGGAAGCATGGTCTCCGAAAGCCATCATTGAATCGTTTCCACTCATAGAAATCGCTCCGCCACGGCCGGGGGTATTCAAGGCGTAGGACATATTGCCGGAAAAGGAAGCATTGTCTCCAAAAGTCAGTACTGAATGGTCTCCTCTCATATAAACCACTGAGCCCAGACCATTGGTGGAGGTGTTCATGATGTCGATAACATTAAAAGAAAAAACCGCATTGTTTCCAAAGGTCAGCGTTGAATTATCTCCTTGAATCTTCATGACCCAGATTGGGGAGTTGGACCAGATAACGGAATCCATATCCAGCGCATACTCTCCCTCTGCAAGATCGTACATGGGGTTTTTCCCCAGTCCGGATAAGTCCACCGTGCGCGGCGTGTCCGGATCATCCGAACGGAAGTTGACCGGAACGGTCAAGCCGGTCGTCAAGGAAGCGTCGTCATTATTCAGAACCACCGTATCCCCGGCAGCCAGGGAGCCGGAGCGGGCCAGATCATCCAGAGTGGTATAGATGTTATGGGCTGGGTCGGAAGTCTGGGCGGCGTCTACTATGAAATCCGCAGCAGAGGCAGAGAAGGACAAGGAAACGGGAATCAGCAGGGAGGCCAGCAGGCTGCGGCGCAGCGGCAAAGGTATGGTCATTCTCATAATAATAATCAGTAGTGAATTTGCTGTAACAGCACGAACCTAGTAGCGGATTTAGAATCCGATGTCAATCCTACTATTATGATAGGGATTAATTTAAGGTAAATTCCTCTTTTAAAATAGAACACTGAACGGCACCTCTCTCCCCTTTCAGAGCCCTGTGTCCGGATCTTTTCTTTTTTGATGCGGCAAACTTTTTAAGAACTTAAAAATAATTACTTACAGAGAAATTCATATTTCCAAGCATCAATCATACTGCCCCTATTCCTCCGATTGATACCTGTTTCAGTCTCTCTTTACGACTGAAGAAAAAATGCGGATTCTAAATCCGTCACATGCAGGAGACGGAGAAAATGGTCCTTGGCCCCCGGAAGGGATGAACAGGTAAGTTACTTATGTTGATCTTTGTAAGAGATTCATTGATGGAGGCCGGAAAACGTGTTCATCCGGTTGAAGAGAAGCGGATCTTGAAGCCCGCAGGGTGAGTGAATCTGAAAGAGGCACGAATCAAACCTCCGTTCCCTGCTGGCCGTATTCCATTCAAGCCGTGGCATATTGACCCCGCCGCACCCCTTGACAGGTACGCTGCCGGGCACAAAGTCTCCCAGCCCTTGTAAGACCTTGTAAGAATTCGTTCGGCTTCATCATCATTCACTTTTCGTGCGTTTCAGACGGATGCGTCCGTGCGGAGCCGTGCCCCCATCCGTTCCCCACGCTGGTCAATTTGACGTGCCGCTGGCGCTGGGCTTCGGCTTCCAGACGCCGGACCAGCTGGACGCCCGCCCGGACGCCGCCGTTCTCGGCAGCGCCCTGCTCAGGCACATTGCAGAAGGGAAGGATGCGGCGGAATTCCTGGGCAAATGGACCGGAAAGTAAAATAACATTCCCCGTTAACGTTAAAAAGAGGCTGTGCAGAACAACTGCACAGCCTCTTTGCTGCTGGCCTCCCGTCAAAGATAAAGTAGCTTCGGCGGTTTTCCGGCGCCTGCAATCAGGCTCTGTCAATAAGCGTAACTGACACCGGCATTAAACCGGTGCGCCGTGGCCTTGCTCCTTCCCTCAAACTCGTACCCCGCATACGTCCTCCAGCGCGCATTCAGCTGTAATGCGCTGTTCACGTTCACCCTCACCGCATTCCGGTCCGGAGACGTCCCCTGCGCTTCCCACCGGTACCCGTTGAGCAGCCGCTCCGCCTGCGCATTTGGGTTTTTACGGTACACGTCCGGCACGTAGCTCACCATCGCGCTGTTAATCCATTCCCTCCCTTTCAGCTCACTGCGGTGCGTCAGGCCCACCCCTACAGGCACGCTCAGGTTCTTCATATGCCCCTTTTCAAAGCGCCTCGCGTCCCAGCCCGTTTCCGTAAACGCCTCCTGCGTCACGTCCGTATACTCCAGCCCCAGCATGAAGTCCATCGCCACGGTCTCGTTGACCCGGCGGCTCCACTTCCCGGTCAGCGTTCCAAACAGGGTTTCGTTGGTCCACTTGCCATGGGACCGGCCGCCCGTGTGGAAGGAATTCATCTTGTTGTCCGTCCAGCCATAGCCTGCCGTTCCCGTCACCAGCAACGTATTCTTCCGGTTGAGAACCTTGTGCCAGCCCCCGTAGAGCATGCCGGTGCGCGTCTGCTGGTCAATGTCTCCTGCAAAGTGGCGCCCGCGCATCTTGCCATACAGGTCACCGAAGCCCAGGCCAAGGACGGTGTGGGAAGTGATTTTCCTGTCCGCTCCCACGGAGTAACCTCCCCCGTTGTAGTCAAAGCCGTCACGGGTTCCCTCGGAAGCGTGGTTGAGGAAATCCCCCATGCCCTTGACCCAGTAGTTGTTTTCCGGTCCGGCAATGAAGCGCAGGGCATCCAGATGGCCCAGGGCGGCCCGGGACATCCCAAGCGCGTTGGCGGCGCTGGACCACATGGAGTTCATGGCCAGGGTCCCTGCCAGTTCCGGAAGGATGTCCCCGATGCCACCCTCTTCACTGGGCGTCCAGACCAGTTGGAGTTGTTCCGGGAAGCCGTCGCCGTCCGCATCCACCCACTGGTGGCTCCATGCTCCTGTATAAGTATAGGGAGAATCCACCCGGTTGGAGCCGGTAGCCAGGGAATGAGCTCCGGAGAAGTCGTCCGTGTGGGTCTGGTTGGAGTCCGTCAGGACGATGAAGGCGCGCTGCTGTGCCCAGGAATTATCCGCATAGAAATAGTCCGCAGAGACGCCCGTGTCCATAATCCCTATAGAGCCGCCCAGGGTGAAGGAACCGGAGGCGGAGATGGAAAGCCCGTTGGTGTTTGCCAGGGAGGCGGCTTCTTGCGCCTGCTTCTGCATGTCAAAGACGAAGCCGTGGGAAAGATCCACGTCCTTGGCATTGATGAAGGCGCTGGTCCCGGGACGAAGGACGACATCCCCGTTGGCGACGGTGAAGGAGGAGGCGTTGATGACGCTGCCCCCTATGATTTCCAGAGTGCCGTGTTCCAGGGTCATGGACGTATCGTCCCGCAGGTCGGCATTGCCGAAGACGACATTGTGTTCCAGAATGAGGGTGCCGCCGTAGAGGGTGGTTTGTCCCTTGAAGTCATTGTAGCGGCTGGCCACGAGGTGGGCGTCCTCCCCCTGGTAGAGTTCCCCGCTGAAGATGACGGTGCCGTCCGTAGCGTGGGAGTTTCCTTCATCGTCCGTGTATTGGTTGAGGGAAAGGGAGATGTTTTCCTTGTCGCTGAAATTGACTGAACTGGTGATGGGGTCATTGAAGCGAACCTCCCTTCCTTGGGCGGCTGCCAGTTGAAGATGGCTGGTTCCGTATACATGAATGGCGTTGGCAACGCCGTTTTCCACGGAGAAGGAGCCGTCATTGTGTTGAGTGAACGTTCCCCCAGTCATGTTTCCGCTGAAGAGGACGTCATGAGTGAAGGCCAGAAACCGGCTGAGCTTGTCGGTATTGTCCCCATCCAGGAAAATAGCTCCGCCGTGAGAGGAAGCATAATTATTGGTGAACGTGGCTCCGTTCCTGATAGTTAGGGATGTGCTATATATATAAATCGCCCCGCCGGTGCCAATTCTATTGTCATCATCGGAGGAGCTGTGGGCATAATTGCCGGAAAAGGAAGCATAGTCTCCAAAGGCCAGTATTGTTGAATTGCCTCCACTCATATAGATCGCTCCGCCATTGCTGGATCCATAGGCATAATTGCCGGAAAAAGAAGCATGGTCTCCAAAAGCCATTATTGCTGAATTGAATCCACTCAAATGAATCGCTCCGCCACTGCTGGAGATCATGGAGACATTGCTGTAGCTGACATAATTGCCGGAAAAGGAAGCATAGTCTCCAAAAGACAGTATTGAATCGGATCCATTCATAAAAATAGCTCCGCCATAGCAGGTGTAGAGATTGACGTCGTTGTTGGAGATGTTGCTGACGTTGACATAATTGCCGGAAAAGGAAGCATAGTCTCCAAATTCCATTATTGCTGAATTGATTCCACTCAAATAAATCGCTCCGCCATAGCTGTTGTAGAAATTGAAGATGTTGCCGGAGATGTTGGTTAAGGTATAATTACCGGAAAAGGAAGCATGGTCCCCAAAAGTCATTATTGCTGAATTGCTTCCACTCAAATGAATCGCTCCGCCATTGTTGAGGATGTAACCGTCGCCATAGCTGGAGCCGTGGGCATGATTGCCGGAAAAGGAAGCATGGTCCCCAAAAGTCAGTCTTGAATGTTTTCCACTCATATAAATAGCTCCGCCGCCGATGTTGGCAGAATCAAGTAAAACGCTATTATTGAGGAATTGGACATGACCGGTGAGTTCCAGGGATATATCGCCGCCTTGCGCCTGAATCACCTTTCCGGCGCCATTGGCCCAGATGACGAAATCCATATCCAGCGTGTACTCTCCCTCTGCAAGATTGTACATGGGGTTTTTCCCCAGTCCGGATAAGTCCACCGTGCGCGGCGTGTCCGGATCATCCGAACGGAAGTTGACCGGAACGGTCAAGCCGGTCGTCAAGGAAGCGTCGTCATTATTCAGAACCACCGTATCCCCGGCAGCCAGGGAGCCGGAGCGGGCCAGATCATCCAGAGTGGTATAGATGTTATGGGCCGGGTCGGAAGTCTGGGCGGCGTCTACTATGAAATCCGCAGCGGAGGCGGAGAAGGACAAGGACACGGGAACCAACAGGGAGGCCAGCAGAATACGGCGTAACAATACGGGGAGGACTAGGCGCATACGAAATAATAATTATTGTAAATAAGTGGTCAATCCCAAATAGCGTATTCCTAATCCGTTCGACGCGGAGTGTTCATGAACAGTATGGAGGATGAAGCTATTCCCAAGACGTCGAATCAACAGAACTTCCCCGTTACTTCACGGCATAACCAGGTGGGAACAAAGGCTTCCCTGCCCTTGAGAAACCATACTTCCAAAATGAAATTCCGCCCCGGATGTTATATGATCTATGAAAGCGGGAAGGCTTCCGTTCCCAACTGGATGCCCAGGAACCATCCGGAGTTTTTCCTTCAAATCATTCTTCCTCAAGCTAAGGGCTTGACTACGGATTAGGAATTCGACGTAAGTCTATCCAATTATTCTTGAATAACTTATAATAAATTAAATAATCATGGGTTACAAGATTGATAAGTCAACATATCAAGAATACCCCTGTTTTTTTGAAAGAAATTCTTCCATGCTGCATGAACGGCTTTTTGAAGCTTCGCATGGAAAGAATGGATGTCCCATGCGATGGAACGTTTTTCCGTCAATTCTTTCCGTGCAGGGACGGGATGGGAGCCCTGGCCGGGAGGGTGTATAATTTCTCAATATCGTCCAGGTACCGGGAAATGGGGGTGTTGGCCGGCTGGTCCTGTTCGCGGAGCAGCTTGACGGCTGCCGCGTAGGAGGCAAAGGTCTTGCCGGTTCCGGTCCGCGTATTGATCTCATACCAGTCCATGTAGTCCCGCACGCGCCGGGCGGTTTTCATGGAAAGTTCCCTGATTTCCCGGAGCTGGCTGATTTTTGGTGCGGCTTCCCGGCTGTGGATCCTGCCCGTCTGCATCAGGGCGGCGAGTTTGGCGTATTCCACAATGACGGGGCGGTAAGCCGGGAAACAGCGGCGGCTGAGATTGAGCAGGCTGCCGGAGATGTTGGAGAGCTGCCTGTTTAGGTCCGTCAGGGAATGGGCCTGTTCCAGGTCATCCAGGGGAAAGGTGGCGGTGGTCCGGGTGTCCGGGTCATACTTCACCAGGGTGAGGGCTTCCTGAAGGTGCCGTTCCGTTTCCGTGATCGTCAGGGTTTCCGTCAGGGGAGGGGTGGCCATGCGGGAGAGCTGGAGCGTCCACCATTTGTGAAGGGAGGAGGGGGTCAGGTTGAGCTGCGGAAAATGTCGCCTGATAAGGTTTTTGGGGTCGTCATTGCCCAGGATGGCTTGGTCCAGAAGCTGTTTCATCCCTTCCGGGCCGTTTTCCTGGTTCAGCAGGCAGAGCACCAGGGCCCCGCAGGAGGTTTGATAGGCGGCGTAGGAAGTGGCGTCCAGTTCCTTTTCCGGTTCCTTGCAGTTCAGGATTTCTTCCGGGGTCATGATGCCGGACTGCTGGAACAGCGTAGAGTACATGGCCCGGTCCGCCTCGTTATTGTGCCATAGGACGGCCTGTTCCAGTCCGGAAATGAGCCACGGGGGGAGCGTCACTTCATCCGGCAGCCCCTCCGCGTCCACGGCACGCAGCATCATTTCATAAAGCAGGGTGGAGACGATGCCGTGGCGGAGCCTGTCCTGGTTGATGCCGCGGCCCAGGTGAATGAAGATGTTGTAGGAGAGGCTGCTTCCCACAATCAGGGTTTGCAGGCGGATGGGATTGGCGGGAACGGGGCTTCCCGGCTCCCCCACCAGGCGGATGATGATTTTATTTTTCCATTCGTCAGGCTGCTTGAGGATTTTCACCAGGGCGGCGCGTATGGAATCCGCACGCGTGGCAATGGCTCCGGCAAGCAGGGCGTCCATCCCGATGACGTGGAACTGCTTGGACGCGGAAACGCTGGTGAATGGCTGGCGTTTGATGGAAGGCTCCTCCCTGCCGGCTCCGGCGGGGGGGGCCGCCGGCTGCTGCGGGGCAGGGGGAACGGGACTGACGTTGGAGCTGCCCTCCGGAACGGCCCGGTCTGAAGCGTCGTCAATCAGGGAGGTGTCCGGAACGGGGACGGAAGGCGCTTCCTGAGGCGTCTGCGGTTCCGCGGCCGGGGCTTCCTTCTTCTCCTGGCCCAGGACGGGCGGCGGGAGAAGGGCCAGCAGCAGGGCGGCGCATGTTCCTCTGAATTTCATGAACAGGGGAGGTTAGTCAAATTGTTCCGCCAGGCAGCCGAAGTCTTTTTCCGCATGCCCTTCACGGCACAGCTTCCCCATGATGGAGGAGACCAGGGCGGCGGCGGGCGGGTGGATTCCCTTTTCCGCGGCCAGTTCCTGGGCGTAGATGCTGTCTTTCCTCATGTTGTCCAGGGAGAAATGAGTGCTGAAGTCACGCTCTGCCATCAGGGGGAGCTTGAAGGCCGCCAGCGGGGAGGCGATCACGTTCCGGGAGATGGCCTGGCCCAGCAGTTCCGGGGAAATGCCGTATGCCTGGGTGATGGACAGGGCCTCGCTCAGGCTCTGCACCATGGTGGCGGAGACCATGTTGGTGACCAGCTTGACGACGGTGCCGGCCCCGATGCCGCCCAGGTGCAGGATGTCCCGTGAGCTGTGTTCCAGAATGGGCCGTATGCGGTCCAGGGTGGAGGAATCCGTTCCCGCGTAATAGACCAGCTCCCCTTTTTCCGCAGGCAGGCGGGAGCCGGTGAACGGGCAGTCCACATACGTGCAGCCGATGGCGGAGCACATCAGGGAGAGTTTCCCTACGGTGGCCAGGTCAATGGTGGAATGGTTCAGGATGATGTGTTCCGGGGTCAGCGCACCCCTCATTTGTTCAAACACTTCCAGGCAGGCGTTCCTGTCCTTGAGATAGAGCTGGATGATTTTGGAGGCGCGGGCGGCATCCGCCGGCGTGGCAACCGCCTCCGGAAAGTCCTCCCGGGGCGTGCGGTTCCATACGGTAACCTTGTCGCCCAGGCTGGTCATGTGGCGTGCAATTCGCGAGCCGATGAGGCCCAGGCCTAAAATGGAAACTTGGTACATGGCGGTTTTCAGAAAAAAGGGTGGGGAGGGAAACGGGCGTCAGGAGCCGATGCGGAAGCGGCTTCTCCTGCGCGGCGGTTCCTGTTTTTCCGGCCTGGGCTGTTCCGCAGCGGCGGTCGCGGCCTCCGCCTGCGGCTGTGTGGGAATAGCCGCGGAGCCTGTTTCCCGGACCTGGGTTTCCAGGGAGGCGGCCGCGGTTTCCGGACGGTGGCTGACGACGACCTGCTTGGGGCCCGCAGACGGTTTTTCCACGGCATTGGGGTCTTCCGCCACGCTGGCGGGCACCTCATGGCCGTCATGGGGAATGTCCGCCGGATTACTCACAGCCGCCAGCTGCATGCCCTGTTCATTTGCGGCGCCCGCGGGGGCGTTGCCGGGAGCCGTTTTTTTGACGGGGAGGGTGGTGGCGCCGGTGATGGCCAGTTCCAGATCGGAATCCGGCAGTCCGCCGCAGCGGATGGCGGCATCATAGCTCTTGCGCGCCTGCGCCGTGCGGCCCAGGCGGGAATAAGTCCAGGCCAGGTTGAAATGGGCGTCTGATGATTCCGGCTGGATTTTCAGGGCGTTTTCAAAGTGGCCCACCGCTTTTTCATAATTGCCGGCGCTGGTTTCCAGGTTGCCCAGGTAAAGCAGGGCCGGGGCGTTGGCCGGGTCCAGACGGACGGTTTCCGTCAGGGAGGCGATGGCATGCTGGTCCTGTCCGGAGCGGTACTGGGCCACGCCCATCATGAACCACGCGGGAGAGGAGGATGCGTCCAGCTCTGTGGCCTTTTTCAGGTATTCTATGGCTTCCTCCGCCTTGTTGCGCTGGAGCAGGATGGTGCCCAGGTTGACCAGGGCCGGAACGTGGGCCGGCTGGAAGTCCAGCAGGGTGCGGTAAAGCTGTTCTGCGGCGGCGTAACGCTTTTTGGCGAAGGCTTCCGCGGCGCCCTGTCCCAGGGCCTCCGCTTCCAGCTTTCTGCGCACGGTGGTTTCCATGCTCCGGTTCAGCGTTTTTTCCTGGTCCGGCGTGATGGCTCCGGCGGAAATGGCGGCCAGGCGCGCCTGCTCCGCAAACCGGGTTTTCAGCTCATCCATCTGCCGGGTAAGTTCCTCCACCTGGAGGTTTTTCTGTTCCAGGGCCTTCTGGGTGCGGGCCAGGGTTTCCGCCTGGGCCTTGTCATTTTTGGCGGACTTGGCCGCCTTGGTCTTCGGCTGGGTGCGCGCCTGCTCCAGGTCCTTTGCCAGCTGGGCGGCCTTGTCCCGTTCTGCGGACAGAGCCAGGGCCAGCTTGTTGATTTTTTCCTTCTGCTGGTCCGTCAGGGGGATGTTGATCTTGTTGTCGCTGGCGATGGCGTTGACAATCTGCTTTTCCGCCGGAGTGAGCTTGATGGCCTCTTCATTGTCCATCAGGGCGGCTATTTCCGCCGTTTCCGGGTTCTCCTGGTGCAGCCGCTTATATGTGCTGATGAGGAGGGAGCGGCTCTGGTCCTGCACGGAAAGGATGCGGAGCTGCTTGGCTA
Source organism: Akkermansia muciniphila (assembly GCF_040616545.1). NCBI lineage: Bacteria > Pseudomonadati > Verrucomicrobiota > Verrucomicrobiia > Verrucomicrobiales > Akkermansiaceae > Akkermansia > Akkermansia muciniphila. The sequence goes on from NZ_CP156688.1 coordinate 2,601,565, forward strand.
TGGTGGAGCGCAGCAACTGGTTTTCTTCCAGCAGCAGGGGGCTTTTGTCCGGATTGGCTTCCAGCTTGGAAAGCTCCACGTCCGCATTGATCAGTTTGGTATTCAGCTCCGTGATGCGCTTGCGGTAGCCAATGTTTTCATCCCGGATGGCAATGAGCTTCTGCTTCAGGTCCGCGGATTCGCCGCGCGCCTCCTCCAGGGCTTTCAGGTTGGCCTTCCGCTGTTCTTCCGAGTCCGACTTGGCCGTCTCCAGGGCGCTTATTTTATTCTGCGCGTCCTTGAGCAGGGCCGCCAGCGTCAGGTTGCGGTCCAGCAGGTTCTTGGTTTTATCCGGGCTGTTGAGTTCCACCAGGGCGGCGAGCTGGTCGCGTTCCTTCTTGAGGGCGTTCCTGTCATCCGTGACCTGGGCCAGCTTGTCCTGATGCTCCTTGAGCTGAAGCTGCAAAGAGGCTATCTGCTCCAGGTACTGGGTTTTTTCCCGGCTCAGGGTGGCGACAGTCAGTTCCAGTTCATCCACGCGCTTGGTAAGGGTCTTGAGAAGCTTGTTGCTGGTCTTCCTCTCGTCGTCCATCTGCTTTTTGACCTTGAGCAGCTCATCGCGGTAGACGGATTCTCCGGCGGACGCAACGGCCAGTTTTGCCAGAATGTCCTCCTGTTCCTTTCGGGTGCGCTTGAGCGCCTGGACCAGGGCCTTGTTCTCCATGGTGGTTTTGTCCAGCAGCCTGCGGATGCGCTCGTAATTGCTTTCCACTACTTCCGGGGCCGCGCCCGGGGCAACGGAGGAGGACGGAATGGTGTTGACCAGGGGCTCGCCGGGGCGGTTGGGGAATTCCACTCCCTTGTAGCCGGGGGGAAGGGCAATATTGGGCCTGGGGCGCGGCGCGCGGGCCGGGCGTTCCAGTTCCAGCCCGGGGCCGGAGGGCGCGGCGGCGGCCTGCCGCTGGGCCAGTTTCTGCCACTTGTCCAGATTCTCCCTGTTGAGCTGGCGGCGCGTCTGGAGCATGTTGGGCTTCCATTGGGGGTATTCCTTCACCAGGCGGCCGAATTTTTCTTCCGCCTGCTGCGTCAGGCGGATAGCCCCTATGTAGTCCCGTTTTTCCACCAGGTCCGCGGCTCTGGTCACCAGCTTTAACGCTTCCAGATACATGTCCGCAGGATCCTGCCTGGCCCCGGCGGAGACGGGCATGGGACCCGGCACATAAGTGCCCTGGGCCAGAAGGGGCAGGGCGCCGCAGGTCAGGGACAAAGCCAGGGTAATGCCAAGAGGGAGAGGAGTCATCATGGGGAGAAGCTTTGTTTACATACTGTAAACCATCCTGAATCGCAAGGATAAACCGTGTCTTGTGCTTGTGTTCGCGGGGGCGGGTGCTAGACTCCTTCCAATCCTTGATTTTCCTGATGAATATCTCCGTTTTAGACCGTTTTTTGAAGTATGTTTCCGTAGATTCCCAGTCTGATGCGGATTCCGCCGCCGTTCCGTCCACGCCCGGCCAGACGGCCCTGGCCCGGATGCTGGTTGCGGAACTGGAGGAACTGGGGGCGCACGCGGAACTGGACGGGGCTTCCGGCATCGTGTACGCCTCCATCCCGTCCAACGTGGACGGGCAGGTGCCCGTCATCGGCTGGGTGGCCCATGTGGACACGGCCCCGGGCGTCTCCGGCAGCGGCGTAAAGCCCCGCATCGTGCACTCCTATGACGGCGGAGACATTATTCTGGACCGGGAACAGGGAATCGTGCTTTCCCCGTCCGTTTTTCCGGAATTGGGCAGGTATGCCGGCCAGGACCTGGTGGTGACGGACGGGAACACCCTGCTGGGCGCGGACGACAAGGCGGGAGTGGCGGAGATCATGGACATGGCCGCCTCCTTCCTGCTGCATCCGGAACGCCCTCACGGAGAAATCCGGATCGCCTTCACGCCGGATGAGGAAATAGGCCGCGGCGCGGACTCGTTTGACGTGGCGCGCTTCGGCGCGGATTTTGCCTATACCGTGGACGGGGGAGCCTTGGGGGAAATTGAGTACGAGAATTTCAATGCGGCCTCCGCCGTGGTGACGGTGCGGGGCGCCGGCATCCACCCGGGCAGCGCCAAGGGCCGGATGCTGAACGCGTGCCTGGTTCTCATGGAATTCCAGGGGATGCTCCCCGTGTTCCAGAACCCGGCCTTTACGGAAGGTTATGAAGGCTTCTACCATCTGGACTCCCTCCGCGGGGATGTGGAGCAGGCAACCGGGGAATACCTGATCCGGGACCACGGCAGGGAGGAATTTGAACGCAAGAAGGAATTCATGCGGGAGTGCGCGGCCCTGCTGAACCGGAAATACGGGGAGGGAACGGTACGGGTGGAGGTAAAGGATTCCTATTACAACATGAAGGAAAAAATCCTCCCCCACATGCACCTGGTGGAACACGCCCGCAGGGCCATGGAGGCCGTGGGCGTGCAGCCGGAAATCATTCCGGTGCGGGGCGGCACGGACGGCGCCCGGCTTTCCTTCATGGGGCTGCCGTGTCCCAACCTGTGCGCCGGAGGCCATAACTTCCACGGAAGGCATGAATACGTTCCGGTCCAGTCCCTGGAGAAAATTTCCGCCATCCTTCAGGAAATCGTTTCCGGATACGCCAGGTACGGGCTGGAGCCCCCGGCGCGGGAAAAACAGGAATAACGGGGAGCTTTTCCCGCAGAAGCCCGGTTCCCCGGCCTTTGGGAAAGAACCCCGTAAAGAGGCGGTTTTTCCGCCCGTTGCCGGGAATGAACCGTAAAACCCGGAAGCCTCCTGAAAGGGGAAAGTGCTTGCTTTTTTCCCTTTCGTCACGATCATGGCGGTCCACCGTTTTTTATAACCCCCGCATACACACATTTTGATATGAGCGTGATTCCCAATGTCCTGGCTGAAAGGTACGCATCCTCCGCCATGAAATCCATCTGGTCCGCAGAGGGCCGCATCATTCTGGAACGCGAATTCTGGATTGCCGTGATGAAGGCCCAGAAGGATTTGGGGCTGGATATTCCGGACGGCGTGATTGAGGCCTATGAACGGGTGAAGGACCAGGTGAACCTGCCCGCCATTGACGCCCGCGAACGCGTCACGCGCCACGACGTGAAGGCGCGCATTGAAGAATTCTGCGAGCTGGCCGGGTGCGAACACATCCACAAGGGCATGACCTCCCGCGACCTGACGGAAAACGTGGAACAGCTTCAGATCTGGAAGTCCATGCAGATCATCCGTGACAAGGCCGTGGCCGTGCTGAACCGCATGAGCGCCCTGTCCGAACAGTGGAAGCACGTAACCATTGCCGGGCGCACGCATAACGTGGCCGCGCAGACCACCACCATGGGCAAGCGCGTGGCCATGTTCGGGGAAGACATCGTGCACGGCCTGGGAACCTGGATTTCCCTGATGGACCGTTACAGCGTCCGCGGGCTGAAAGGCGCCGTGGGCACCCAGCTTGACCAGCTCTCCCTCTTCGGGAAGGATGCCGCCCGCGTCCTGGAACTGGAGGACCGCGTGTGCGCCCACCTGGGCATCCCCTCCAAGTGGATGAACGTGGGGCAGGTATATCCCCGCTCCCTGGACTTCTCCGTGGTTTCCGGCCTGGTGGAGCTGACCTCCGGCTGCTCCTCCTTTGCCAAGACCCTGCGCCTGATGGCCGGCCATGAACTGGCTACGGAAGGCTTTGCCAAGGGGCAGACCGGGTCCAGCGCCATGCCGCACAAGATGAACGCCCGCTCCTGCGAACGCGTCAACGGCTTCCACGTCATCCTGAAAGGCTACCTGATGATGGTCTCCGGCCTGGCTGGGGAGCAGTGGAACGAGGGAGACGTATCCTGCTCCGTGGTGCGCCGCGTGGTGATGCCTGATTCCTTCTATGCCGCGGACGGCCTGTTTGAAACCTTCCTGACCGTCCTGAACCAGATGGGCGTGTATGAAGCCGTGGTGGCCGCGGAACTGCGCCGCTACCTGCCTTTCCTGATGACCACCACCATCCTGATGGAGGCCGTCAAGCGCGGCATTGGCCGTGAAACCGCCCATGAGGTCATCAAGGAGCACGCCGTAGCCGTCTCCAACGACCTGCGGGCCGGAAAGATCATGGAAAACAACCTGCTGGACCGCCTGGCGGCAGACGGCCGCCTGGGCATCGGCAGGGAGGCTCTCCAGGACATCTTTGACTCCAACTCCTCTGCCACGGGCATGGCCGACGCCCAGGTGGAGGCATTCCAGGCCATGGTGCGGGAGCTGACGGGCAGGTTCCCGGACGGCGCCTGCTACATGCCGGGAGACATCCTGTAAGCGAACGCCGGAAGAAGGCGTGCGCTGCGGCACCCATTGTATTTTCAGACGCCGTCCATCCGGGCGGCGTCTGTTTTCATGCCGGATGCGTACATTCTTTTTCAATTTCTTTGCGTCAGGAGAGCTTGACGAATCAGAAGGTTGCCAGTAAGCTTGAATCCAGTAAACGGGCGCGTACGTTGCATGCGCCTTTGCAAGCAACCCTCCTGTTAACCAATTTTCAATATGGAAAACCAGCAGCTCAGCCTTTTGGACCGTGTGTACACCGTTCTCAGAAAGAGAGGGGAAGAAACGGAATGGATCACTTCCGCAGACAACCTCAATCTCAGAACGGGCATCGCGTTCGTCCCCTGTGATACGTTCACGCCCGTGAGCCTCCTGTACACGATGATTGATCATCCGGAGACGCTGGTCATTGACGTGCTTTTCGCCGCCAAGGTGCCTGAACACCGCCGTGTGGAAGTCAGCATCATCCTCAGTGAACTGAATGCGGACCAGACGGCAGGCGCCTTCCAGCTGGACCCCGACAGCGGATACGTCTACTACCGCCAGTCCTTCGTTCTGGAAGGCATGGACCTTACGGAAGCCCAGTTTGCCCAGTTGATGAAGAACATTGAAACCGTGGCTGTGGAAACGGCGGAAGCCTACTCCCACATCATGGAGACGGAATACCCCAAATAACGGGCCGCGTTCCCCCCGGAGCTGTTCATGAGCGAGGCCCCTCACAAAAAGGGAACATCATGGTCCATAGGCATCGGCCTGGGGATCGTCGCCCTCTTGATCGGCACGGCCATTATCACGGACCCGTCTTTCTCCTCCTCCGGAGAAAGGGACAAGGCCTCCTCCGCCGGAACGGCGGAACCCCTGCATTTGCAGGAAAATGTCCTGACCATTTCCGCGCCCGGCGTGGTGAAGGCCTCCCACCTGACCATGCTTTCTCCCGGTGTTTCCGGAAAAGTGGACAAGGTGCACCCCCTCTTTAACGCGGGGGAAATCATCCTGAAGGGAACCCCCCTGCTGGAGCTGGAAAAATTTGAATACCGCGCCCGGCTGGCGAATGCCCAAGCGGAACTGGAACAGGCTCGCCTGGACGTCTCCACGGAACAGGCGGAAGCCCTGAAAGCCATTAAAAAGACGTACAGCTCCGTCTCCAAAAGCGGCAAGGAATCCGAGCTGGTGCTCCGGGTGCCGCAGCGCCGGGCCGTGAACGCGCGGCTGAACGCTGCGGAGGCGTACGTGGCTGAGGCGGAGCAGGCCCTCCGGGATACGGTGCTGGAAGCCCCCTATACCTGCCAGGTAGTGGAATGTTCCGTAGGCGCCGGGGCCCGCGTAGTTGCCGGGCAACCCGTGGGAAAGGTGATCCCCCTTCAGGAGCGGATGATACGCGTCCCCGTGCCGCTGGAAGAATTTTCCGCGCTGCCCAGGGATGAGCAGGGTAAAATCAATACGGCCCTGACCGCCTCCTGCGTGCTGAACAACGGCAAACGCCTGCAATGGCTGGGCCACGTGACGGCGGTAGACTCCGCGCTGGATTCCGAACGCAACTCCGCCGTGCTGATCGCCTCCCTGGAGCCTAACGGCTCCCACGTTTCCGAATGGCAGGTGGCCCCCGTCAACATGGCCCTTCAGGTGAATATCAACGTTCACGTTCCCGCCTCCGTATGGATTCCCTCCCAGGCCGTCCGGGATGGGAGCTCCATCCGGGTGAAAACCCCGGAAGGCGTGCAGGAGCGCAAGGTGCACGTGGTGGCGCTGAAGGACGGCAAATCCCTGGTCACCATCCCGGAATTTCAGGAAGGGGACGCCCTGGTGCTTTAAAGCTCGCGGGAGGATTTCTTCACTCCCTTCACCCGGAAAAGCCGTTCTTTCAACACGTTTTCCGTCACCGGAGCCAGCCCGTAAAAAACCATGCCGGCCGGAGGGGAAGGCATGGTATTCCATTCATGGGGGCTTCCCATGTGTCAGCGTCCGTCCGTTCTCATGTCAAACACCAGCACCTCAAAGGGCTGGAGCTCCACGCTCACGGGCTTGCCCTGTTCCAGTTTCAGCGTCTTGACGCGCTGGTCCGGGTAGGAGGCTTTCATGGAGAAAACAGCGGGCTGCCCTGGAACGGGCTCAAAGACGGTCCCGGCATCCAGCTCAATCGACCGTGGCCTGTCGTCCGGATTGCGGAGGGCCAGCGTGCAGCCCCGCGGGCTCCAGGCCGCGTAACCGTAAGGTTCCAGTTGGTCCGGATTGCCGCCCACCCAGTGCGCGTCCGCCAGAACGTCCTGGAAGCGCCGCGCCCAGCGTGCCCCCGCCGCTACGTCATCCCATGCCTTTTTGTCCATCATGGCAGGGGTAAGGTAAAGCTCCTGAAGATTGGCTCCGGAACCAAAATAAATGCGGGCGTCGTTTTTAAGGTCCCTGTTATCCTGTTTCCCGTCCTGCCCCTTGCTGACGCGCTCCGCCTGGAACTTGGTGCCCAGCACCATGCCATGGTGCATGATGGAGTTCAGCGGGTAAAGGGGACCCGGCTTGACAATGACGTTGTAGCAGGCGCCGTCACGGAACGTGATCCACTGTTCACGGTCATTTCCCTTGCCGGTCCAGCCCACGTCCGCCGTGCCGCTGCGCCAGGTGGAATCCACATGGTTGAGCCAGAAGGGGGAGGGCCAGGTACCCACCGTCGTATTAATGAACAGGCGGGGATTTTCCCGGCGAAGCTCGCTGGCGATGGAAAGAAGGGCCATGAAATGGGGGCTGATGCCGTCCCCGGCCTTGTCCCATTTGAAATATGTCACCTTGTCTTTCTTCATCAGGTCGGAACAGCGTTTTTTGAACCACTCGTAATACTTGGGGAAGGAGAGGTCGAACCCCGCGGCGTCCGCGGGCAGAATGCCTTTTTCCTTGGCGTGCTGCACCCGCTTTTCCGGGCCAAAATACCCGCCCAGCGGGGAAATCCAGATGCCGAACCCGGAGGGAATCCGCCCCACCGCCTTGACCACAGGTCCAAATCCGTGCGGAAATTTTTTGGTGGATGGCTGCCAGAGGTCTTCATTCACGTCGTCCCACCCGTCATCCAGGACAAAGCCGTCCAGCTTCACCTGGCGGGAACCCAGCTCCTTCCTGTATTCTCCGGCGGTCTTGACGAGCGTTTCCTCCGTAGGGTCCAGGCCGTCGTCATACCAGCCGTTATAATGCAGGAACTGGTGGTAGGGCGCGGCCCGCTCCCGTTCCAGATAATAAAGAAAGCCGCGGCGCAGCTGGTTTTCCGGCCATACGCCCAGCACCGTGGTGAAAGTCTGGGCGCTTCCCGGCCCCATGGGCAGGTTGCAGTCAAACCCTACGGTCCCCGTTCCGCCGCTAACATGCGCCCTGGCTACGGGAAGTTCTATGCCGGCAAACGTGCCCTCCTTCCCGCTGACCAGGGGGCTGCCGGGTACGGAGCCCTTCACGGCCAGGGCGGGGTCCTTCAAATCAATCAGCTGGATTTTCTTCAAATCCACCTCTCTGGACGCTTCAATCCTGTAGGTTTCCTTGACGTAGGAGGAACCTTCCCTCAATTCCGCCTTCCAATAAACCGTGAGCCCGCTCTGCTTGTCCCTGAAGACGGCGGAAATCACCGCCCCCTCCAGCCGTTCCCCCAGCCGGGGACTCGCGGCGCGGCCTTTCAGCGCGCTGATGGTGGGCGTTCCCTCCATCACAAACCGGGAGGAGGGGAGGTTGTAGCCTTCCTTCTCCGTGGAAAGACGGAACAACTCCGGAGCCTGTCCGCCGGAAGCGTCGTTCTTCTCTCCCTTGCCATCCCGTTCCCGGTTCACGATCCCCAGGGGAACCAGCCTGCTGCCGGAAACCTTCCATGAGGCAGTCAGCACCTTGTTGCTCAAGGTGTAAACATCTCCCTCCCGATGGGCGGCGGGAGCTCCGGGGGCCGTTCCCGGATAGATGACGGACGCGGCGGCGTCTTGAAGGCAAACGCAGGAACAGGCCGCCAGGGCAATCACGGGAAGGGATGATACATGCATGATGTGAAAACTTCCACCATCTGAAAGCATCCGTCAATTTAAAAATACGGGAGGAACGGAGAAGACCCGGCGGCATCTCCGTTCCCCCTGGACCGGGCAAATGGGTCAGTGGGCTTCCAGCCAGTTGCTCCCCGTTCTGGCCTCCACCAGGATGGGGACGCCGTTGGGGAGGGGCAGGGCGCCGATCATGGCCTCCTCAATCTTGGGGATGAGGTCCGTTTCATCCTTGTGCAGGTCCACCAGCAATTCATCGTGAATCTGGAGGATCAGCCGGGACCTGGTTCCCTCCAGCAATTTGTTCACATGGATCATGGCTATCTTGATCATGTCCGCCGCGGTGCCCTGGATGGGGGTGTTGATGGCGGTGCGCTCCGCGGCTGACTTGATGGTCTTGTTGGCGGAATTGATTTCCGGAATCATCCTCCTGCGGCCCAGCAGCGTTTCCGCGTAACCGGTCTTTTCCGCCTTGTGCACCAGGTTCTCCATGAAAGACTTGACCACCGGGAACTGGGTGAAGTAATTTTCAATCAGGGTGGCGGCCTCACTGCGGGAGCATCCCAGCCGCTGGGAAAGGCCGAAGGCGGAAATGCCGTAAATGATGCCGAAGTTCACCGTCTTGGCCGCGCGGCGCATGGTCACCTCCACCTCGTCGCGGGAAATGCCGTACACCCTGGCCGCGGTTTCCGTGTGAATGTCCCTGCCGGCCTGGAACGCCTCGCACATGGCGGGGTCTCCGGAAAGCGCCGCCATGATGCGCAGCTCAATCTGGGAATAGTCCGCGGAAAGCATGGTGTACTCATCAGAGGCGGGGACGAAGGCCGTGCGGATCAGGCGCCCCTGTTCCGTCCTTACCGGAATATTCTGCAAGTTGGGGTCCTGGGAAGCCAGCCGCCCGGTGGTGGTCAGCATCTGGTGGAACTGGGTGTGGATGCGGCCGTCCCGCGGGCAGATGTACTTGGGCAGCGTGTCCAGGTACGTGCTTTTCAGCTTCATGTTCTCCCGGTAGGCCAGGATATCCGCCACAATGGGGTGGCCGGGAGCCAGGGCGGAGAGGGTGTCTTCATCCGTCACGAACTGGCCCGTCCGCGTCTTCTTGGGCTTCTTCACCAGCTCCAGCTCCCCGAACAGGAAATCTCCGAGCTGCTTGGGGGAATTCAGGTTGAGGGGGTGGCCCGCGGCTTCTTCAATCCTCTCCCGCAGGCCGTCAATGATGGCGCCCACCTTCACGGAAGCCTTTTCCAGGGACTCCGGAAGCACGCGTATTCCGGTAAACTCCATATCCGCCAGCACGGGCAGCAGGGGCAGTTCCACCGTGCGGAAGAGCTCCTGCATGCCGCTCTCCTTCACCTGCTTTTTCAGGATGCCGGAAAGCTGGAGGGTAATATCCGCGTCCTCCGCGGAATACTTGCCCATGACTTCCACGGAAATGCCGCTGGTATCCAGTTCCCGCTTCCTGGCTCCCGGCGCGGCGATGTCCTTCAGCTTGATGGTGGAATATTGCAGGAAGCTCTCCGCCAGAAGGTCCAGGTCATGCTTCATGCCGGGGGCGATCAGGGCATGGGCCAGCATCGTGTCAAAAAAGGGCCCCTTCACCCGGATGCCGTTGGCGCGCAGGATTTCCAAGTCAAACTTCAGGTGGTGGCCGATCTTTTCCGCAGTGCCTTCCAGAAGCGGCCTCACCGCTTCCAGAGCCTCCGGACCGGAAACGGGCAGGTACCATGCCTTGCGCGGTTCCGCGCAGAAGGCGATTCCCCGCAGCTCGTCCGTCAGGGGATTCTGGCCCGTGGCCTCCGCCTTGAAACACCAGGAATCATGCTTCTCCAGTTCCACCGCCATGGCGGCGCGGGCTTCCGCCGTATCCGCAATAAGGTATTCATGCTTGAAATCATCCGCCGTTTTCAGATGGCGTTCCTCAAACAAATCCATTTGGCCCGCTTCATGCTGCTGCCTGGGCTGGGCGGGAGCGGCAGGCGCTTCCGCCGCGGGCTCCGGCGTCCCGGCCGGAGCAAACAGATCATCCGCGGGGAGGGGGGCTTTTCTGGCCTCCGGGGCTTTTTTACCGAACAGCTTGGACTGCATGGCACGGAATTCCAGCTCCTGGAGAAGGGCCAGCAGGTCCTCCGGGCTCGGTTCCTTCTTCACCAGGTCAGGCAGGCTTACCGTCAGGGGCACTTCCCGGTCAATGGTGGCCAGTTGCTTGGAAAGGGTGGCCAGCGCGCCGTTCTCCTCCACCATCTGCCTGCGTTTCCCCTTCAGCTTGTCCGTGTTGGACAGCAGGTTTTCCACGGAACCGAACTCCCCGATCAGCAGCTTGGCCGTCTTTTCACCCACGCCGGGAATCCCCGGAATATTGTCGGAGCTGTCCCCCATCAGGGCCAGGATGTCAATCACCTGGTCCGCGCGTTCAATACCCCAGTTCTCTTTAAGCTTTTCCAGGTCAATCACCTCATGGTCATTGCCCCGCTTGCCGGGACGCCACAGGAAGCAGGTGGGGGAAATGAGCTGCCCCAGGTCCTTGTCCTGGGAGACCATGTAGGTCTGGAACTCCTTTGTCTCGTCCGCCAGGCGCGCCAGCGTGCCTATCGTATCGTCCGCCTCATATCCCTCATAACGCAGGATGGGAATATTCATGGCCTCCAGAAGCCGGAAAATCAGCGGCATCTGCGCGCTCAGATCCTCCGGCATGGATTCCCGGTTGGCCTTGTAGGCCGGGTAAAGCTGGTGGCGCTCCGTGGGAGCGGAAGTATCAAAGCAGGCCGCGATGTGCGTGGGCCGCTCATGCTCCAGAATGCCCAGCAGCGTATTGGCAAAGCCGTACACGGCGGACGTGTTGACTCCCTTGGAATTGCGGATGGGGTTGGAGAAAAAGGCAAAATGGGCTCTATAAGCCAGAGCCATTCCATCCAGAATAAAAAGGCGTTTGGAAGGGGAATCAGTCATTTCTGCCCCACTTTACCATGCGGTGCAGGGGGACGCTACCGTTAAATGCGCCCCCGTCCGCCACTTTCCGCAAACCCTGGACAACGCATAAAATTCATGGGCAAACTCCTGTAAGCGGAAAGCGGAAGAAACGGCCGCCGCCGCGTTCAGGCGGGAAGGGACCCATGCCGGAAGCGTTTCCGCCCGCCAATCATTCTTCTTCCAAGGTTGATTTCCATGTCCGGGGCGTTATCATTCCTCCGCTTCCATGACTTACACCATCACTCCCTTGATTGGGGAGCAGGCCATCAATGACCGCGTCAAGGAACTGGCCGCTTCCATTGACGCCGACATGGCGGGGCGGAACTACGTCCTGCTCCTGTTGTTGAAAGGCGCCCTTCCTTTCGCGACCCTGCTGACGGGGCATTTGAAATCCCGTCCTGCGGTGAAAGCCGTCAAAGTCACCAGCTATGCGGGAATGGCGGCCTCCGGCTCCATTGTCTGGGAGGGTGACTGCGGTTCCTTCCATCCGGAGGAACCCGTTCTGGTGGTGGACGACGTGCTGGACACGGGTGCCACGCTTGCTGAAGTCTGCCGGGAATTGAAAAACAGGGGCGTGAAGCGGGTGCTCACCGCCGTGGCCGTGGACAAGCATTGCTGCCGCAAAGTGCCCTTTGAGGCTGATTACGTCGCTTTTACCTGGGGAAATGACTTCCTGGTGGGGTTCGGAATGGACCTGGACGGGCGTTACCGGGAATTGCCCTATATCGGAAAAGTGGACATGAATTGAAATAATCCCGTTTCAAATTGAACAACCTGCTGAATAAAAGTGTCCAAGTACGTTGGAGCGGTAGGATGATCCGCCGTCCCGCAAGCCGGAAAGGAGAACCAAGACATGAAAATCAACAGGGCAAGACAACAGGAAAGTGTGGCCGTCTTTGGCCATGAAACGTCCCTTATACGGGATGTTTTGGACAATCTGGAACTGGAACACGCGCTGACGTGGCTGCTGGAGGCCATCAGCGGCCACCAGTCCGGAGAAACGGATGACGAACCGTGGCATCTGTACCAGACCACGCTGTTCGCCATGTATGTGGATTATGACAACGGCATGGTGCGCATATCCGCCGCTCTGGCATGCCATGATGCGGACCTGGAAATGTCCCTGAAGGACTTTGTGGAGATATTGAGCCGGGAAGCCGCCAGGGAGGCGGACCCGCTCCACTATACCCCGGGCGCCCCCAGGAACTGCATCCACCGCTACCGCAACCCCTACTTCAAGCGCAGGCGGCAGGAACGGGAACCGGACACCGGTTTTTATTCCTGAACGCAGGCCCTGGTGCACGGGGCATCCTTTCCAATGGCCGGGTCCCGTCGGGAATCCGGCCGTTTTTTATGGGACGGGAATGCGGGGATTCCCGGTTGGACAGGAATGCGAGGCATAGGTCCGCAGGGGGAGATGAATCAGGCCCCTTGTTTCCGGCAAGGTGGCTGTGAAAAAATGCTGGGAAGGGCATGTTCCCGGGAATGGTCCTTCATCCGCCGGCTGGGAGCGGAGGCCTCCGGCCTTCGTCCAGGAAATTGTTCCGAAGCGGAGCGGAGGGAAATTTTCCTCTCCCCATTTTCATTGGGAATTTCCAAGGGGGGCAAGTCCCCTTGTTCCCAGCAGGAGGGCCATAGAAAAACATGGAAGAGGACCTATTCTCCGGCGCGGCTGGAAACAATCCATGGAGCGCCGCAAAAGTTGCGGTCTTCCGTCAATAGAAAGAGTGACAGAACGGCCCCGGCACGGTATGAAGAAAGGGCCATGGATACGTGCACGCCTTCACAGCCTCTTGCCGGACACAGGCACGGAATCAGCCTGCGGGCGGCAACGGAACGGGATGCGGAGGCGCTCCTGTCCATTTACGCGCCTTATGTGGCAGCTACGGCGGTTACCTTTGAATATGAAATTCCCTCCACGGAGGAATTTGCCGCACGGATCAGGCGCGTGCAGGAAAAATATCCCTGGCTGGTAGCGGAAGCGGACGGGAAAATTCTGGGATATGCCTATGCGGGCGCCTTTCATGAACGGGCGGCTTATGAGTGGGACGCGGAGCTTTCCGTCTATGTGGCTCCGGACAGAAAAAGACTGGGCATAGGCTCCAGGCTGTATGAAGCCCTGGAACTCATTCTGAAGGAGCAGGGAATCCTGAACCTGTACGCCTGCATTGCCTGTCCGGAGAAAGAGGATGAATACCTTGCCGCGGACAGCATCAGGTTTCATGAAAAGCTGGGTTTTCACATGGCGGGCAAATTCCACCGGTGCGGGTATAAATTCCACCGCTGGTACCACGTGGTCTGGATGGAAAAGCACCTCGGCCTTCATGTGGAGAACCCGCCCGGAGTCAAAAGCTTTGGAGAAATTGAACCCGCGGCCGGCAGGATACTGGAAGGATGCTAAAAAACGGACGGGCAATAAAAATAGTGCTTTTGCGGCACGGTTCGTCCAGAATGGCGCCGCCATGACCGCTCTCCCCGCCACCCCTGTCTTTCAGGGCCGTTTGCCCTGGGTGGAGATTGCGCGCCTGCTGGCCACGCTGGTGGTTGTCATGCAGCATATCCCTTCCGCGGGATTCCCTCCCAACCAATGGCTGATCGGGCCTGCGCTGGCGGTGTTTTTCCTGCTGGCGGGGTATTTTTCCGCGCCACGCCTGCTGGGGGCGGGCGCGGCCAAATGGACCGCCGGGCGGCTGATGTCCCTGCTGCGCCCGTACCTGTTCTGGTGTGCGGCCTACTGGCTGCTGGCGGGAATGCCCGTTTCTCCCGGCGCGCTGGCTTCCGTATTCGGCCTGGGGGCGTGCCCCATGCTCACCCCCATGTGGTTTTTGCGTGACCTGATGATATTCACGCTGGCCGCGTTTCTTCTTTCCAGGGTCCGCTGGGCTCTTTACACGCTGGGCCTGTTGTGCCTTTTCCTGAACCGGTGGGATGATTCCCTGGCATGGCCCAGCCCCTACATGTTCGGGGATTTTGTGCTCGGCCTCCTGCTGGCGTCTTCCGTGCCGGACTGCCTGAACCGCTGGGAAAAACTGCCCCTGGCCGTCCACGGCTCCATTCTGCTGGCCTGTGCTGCGCTGGTCTGGGCAAGCTGTACGGATACCTTCCCGGTTCCGGCCGCTGCTTTTTCAGGGCTGGCCGTGCTGGCCTTCCTGAGCTTCGGGATAGTGCTGAAAACCGTCAATTCAGGAGCGGCGCGGCGCATGGCAGAATGGGCCTCCGGCAGCTTCTTCGTGTATTGCTCCCATATCTTTGTGCTGATTGCCCTGACGGGCGTGGAAATGTGCTTCCCGTCTCCATGGCCCGCCTGGGCGTGGTGGTGCCTGGCGCCTGTGGTTTACATGCTGGCGCGTGGCGTTTATTTGTTCATCAAGCGGTATTTCCCGCGCGCCCTCATCCTGATGACCGGGGGGAAATGACTTCCGGGGCCGCAGGGGAAAAGCGGCGGGGAGGGAAGGCCGTCCCCGCATCACAGATTCAGGGGGCCGCCACGCGGAAGGCCCGGGCCGGAATGGCCTCTTTTTTGCCGCCTTCCTTCTGCCAGAAGAGGGTGGGAAGCTCGGAAAAGCCTTCCGTCTCCACCAGGAGGGGATGCCAGCCCTTTTCCAGCGGGATGGGTTTCCGGCCCGTTTGGTCAGGCGCGCCTTCCGTGGTATTTTCCCCCATGGAGGAGGATACCTCCGCGCCGGGCCTGTAGCCGTATTCCGCATCCAGCAGGTGAGCGTCGTGCAGCCTGACGAATGCCATGGCCCCCTTTTTGGCCGGAGTTTTCATGAAAAAGACGTATTTCCCCGTTTCCGGAACGTTCAGGTAAAGCACTCTTTTCATGCTGCCGCCCTTCCGGAGGACGCCCTGGGCGGATTGCGCCGTCAGGGGAACCAGTTTTCCGGGCATCTCCTCCTTCCTGAGGGCCGGAACGGGTTCTTCATCATAGGGCCGCTGGGCAAAGGTGCCGCGTTCCGGGTGGGTGTAATCGTAAATGCGCCGCATCCTCAGCACCCTGTCATGCATGACGGGCTGCATCTTTTTGCCTTCCGGCGTGTCTTTCAGGTCATGGCGTTCCGCCGGGTCCTTCGCGGTATCGTAAATCTCAAACGGGTCCGCATGGGACTGGATGTTGGTGCGCACCCCCTTGTATTTGCCAATGTAAACCATCTGTTCGTCACCACGGACGGCGTTCCTCCTGGACGGCAGGAAGTCCTTGTAGCCGGGCGTCGTCTTCTTGCTCTGGGACATCTTGGCGCTGTACTCCATGTACAGGCGGCTTTCCGGCTGGGCCCCCTTGTTCAGCAGAGTGGGGAGCAGGGAAACGCCGTCGCTGCGGAAGGGCGCCCTGACGCCGCCGATGGCGGCCAGCGTCGCCATCCAGTCGTGGAACTGGGACGGATGGTCGCTTACGGAACCGGCCGGAACGTGGCCGGGCCAGCGCACGATGGCAGGAACGCGGAAGCCGCCCTCCCACGCATCCTGCTTGATGCCGTCAAAAGGCCCGTAATTGCGGAAAAACTGCGGATTCTGGCCGCCCTCGTCATGGGGCCCGTTGTCGGACGTCATGATGATGACGGTGTTCTTGTCAATGTTCAGGTCCTTCAGGGTCTGGATGAGGTCTTCAAAAGAATCGCTCAGGCGAGCGATCATGGTGGCGTACCTCTTCTGCGCCATGGGCCATTTCTTGTCCGCATAGCGCGGATAGATGTAGGAGTTGATCTTGCCCTCCGCGGTGTTGACCAGTTTGTGGGGCTTCCCCAGCCACTGCACGCCGCCTTTCACGCCCCGGCCTTCCGGATACGGGCCGGTGGGTATTTGAAGCTGGGAGTGGGGGGCGATGTGGGTCAGCGCCAGAAAGAAGGGCTGGCGGGGATTCTGGCGGTTTGTGTCTATCATCCATTTTTTGGCGCGGGCCGTCAGCAGGTCCACGGAATAGGCCTTGTCGCAATCCGCCGTAATGCACTTGTCCCCGTCCCAGATGCCGCTTCTTTTGGTCGGAGAAATGGGATTGGGGTCTTCCTTGGGATAATGGTGGTGGCCGCTGACGTGGTCCAGGTAGCCGAAGTAATAGTCAAAGCCGCGTTTGGTGGGGTAGGCCGTGGATTCCTGCGGGGTGCCCGCATGCTCCCGGCCGCCGCCTATCCCCCATTTGCCGATGAGAGCCGTCCTGTACCCGGCGGACTGCATGACCGTGCCGAGGGTGGGGGCATTTTCAATGGGCAGGTCAAAGGACCTGTCCCGGATCACCTTGGCATGGCCCTGGTGCACGCCCGTGAACAGGGAGCCCCGGGCGGGGGCACAGAGCGGGGCGGAGGAATAATGGCGCGTCAGCGTCATTCCCTCTCTGGCCAGGGAGCGCAGGCCGGGGTTGTCCATGGCGGGAAGCCCCTCCTTCATGCGCTGGTCCTGGCAGGAGGGCAGATCCCCCCAGCCCATGTCATCCATCAGGATGAGAATGACATTGGGCCGCTGGGCGGCCGTGGCGAAAGGAACCGCCAGCAGAAAAGCCAGCAGGGGGAATAAATGTTTACTTCTCATGGCAACCGGAAAGCTGGAATCCTACTTTTCCCCCCTGGCCTTGACGTAATAGCTTGGATCGGCAACCCAGCGGTCTCCCGATTTTTTCACCGGAATGAAGCTGACTCCCCAGGACTGGAAGCTGCCCGTGTACGGCTGTTCAATCAGGATTTTATTTTCCCCGGCCTTTACCTGGAAGGGGACCGGAGGCCGTGCCCACCAGAATTCCTCATTGTCAAAGGATATTTCATTGGCAGGAGAATTCCAGGTGTGCTTTTCATAACGCCGCTGTCCTGCCAGCTTATAGGTCTGGGGGTTTTTCACTTCCTTGCCGTTCACCCATATCCTGGTGCCGCACTGGGACCACTCCCCGGCAGCTGGAACGCCGGAACAGCGCCGTGTGGAGCGGGCCGGAGCGTCAAAGCCTACCATGGCGTACATGGTGCCTGCCCTGGGCGCGTAAAAGGTCGTCTCCGCCCAGGCGGTATTGCCCGGCTTGGTCTTGGAGAACAGGCCTTCCGCTCCCGCACGCGTGCGGAAATACAGGTTGCCGCCGCGCGCCTGGATCTGCTCCACGCCCGCGGGGGATTTTGCGGCCAGCAGGCCGTTCCTCACTTCCTCCTGCCTGTCTTTCGGAACGGGGCCGGACACGGTCCATTCCACAAAGGAATCCCGCCAGTAGGGGAAGGGCTTGTTTCCGGCCAGGGCTTCCATGCGTTTTTCAAACAGGGAGAAGGCCTGATAGGCCTCCGTATCCTTTTCCGGCAATTTTCCGGCAAAGCGGGAGCCGTCCTCCGGAATGCCCTTCCAGCTGCGTTCCGCCATGGCGAACATGGCCGGCCACTGGGGACTCTGGATGGGGATGTTCTTCTTGTCCTCCACCCGGGTATCCGGCCACAGGCACTGGATGACGCCCAGGGAATGGTCGTCGCTCTTCGCCGTTCCGCAGGGCTGGCGGAAGAAATTCCTGCGCACCAGGATGCCGGGGTCAAAGGAATTGATGTAGCCTGCCGTGGAGTCAAAATAGGGATTCTTCTGCTTGGCGGGGTTCGGCAGGCCTACGGAATTCTCGTCATTCCACAACTGGGCGTAACTGTCACCGGAAACGGGCAGGTCGTTATTGCCCGCCCACTGGATGGGCTGGCGTCCCAAAGATTTGACCTTGGCCGCCATCCGGTCCGCAAACTGCTTCCCGTTGGGGATGTGGATTTCATCCGCGCCTATGTGGAGGTAGGGGGACATTTCCACCGGAATTTCCCGGCAGAATTCTTCCAGCAGTTCCTCCAGAATCTTGGCGCCCCTGGGGTCGTGCATCGGAAAGCCGAAGCAATTCTGGAAATAGGTGCTGTGCCCCGGCATGTCGATTTCCGGAATGATCTGGATGTGGCGCTTTTTGGCGTACCGGAACAGGTCCCGGATCTGGTCGTAGGTATAAGTGTCGTTGACGTCCCGCCCCTTGATCCTCTTGGAGGGATCATTTAAAACAGGGTACTTCTTGCACTGGATGCGCCATGCGGGGTAGTCCGTCAGGTGCCAGTGGAAGGCGTTTATCTTGAGCCGGGCCATCTCGTCAATGTCCGCCTTGAGCGTTTCAATGGGCCGGAAATTGCGGCCTACGTCGTGCATGAAGCAGCGGATGGCGAATGCCGGGCTGTCCTTGATGTCGCAGCACGGGTAATCCCCCTTGGCGCCCAGCTGGTCCAGCGTCCTGCGGGCATAAAAAACGCCTGCGTCGGCAGCCGCCCTGATCAGGATGCCGTTGGGGCGGATCTGGAGCTCGTAGCCTTCCTTGCCCAGCGTTTTAGCCAGGGCGGCGTTCTTTTTCACGGAAACGGGCGCTTTTTTAGGGCATGTTCCCGGTTTCCAGTCTACCTGGGCCGGGAAGGGGATGAGGGGCACCGGTGCGGCTTTTTCCTGCTGGAGGGGGTGCGGGGAAGTCCAGTCTCCGTAGGAAGAGGGGGAACAGAGCATCAGGCCTGATGCCAGCAAAAGGAGGGAGGATGCCAGTCGCATAATAGTAATACACTTAAATAAAAGCCTCTCTTTCATCAAACTTTAAATGGCGCGGAACACTGGTCTTTTCTGTTGTCTCACCTTCTTTTCCTTCTGAGGACGCAGACACCAAGCCCGAGCAGCGTGACGGCAGCGGAGGAAGGCTCCGGAACCAAAAGGCCCTCCATGCTGAAATTGCTCACGGCAAGCTCCTGGTAAGCGTAACTGGTATTAAGAACGCCGGTATTCATCACCAGGTAAAAGGTGGCTCCCCGGTCAAACAAGCTGCCGTACTCCTCTTTGGAAATCGTCCAGCCATAGGAATTGTTGCTGACATTCCCCGCCAGCCCGGAAATCGTGGACCCGGCCTGGAGAAGGGAATCTGCCTCTCCCCCCAGGCTGTACCAAAGGCTGAAATTCTGGGGCTGTCCCGTTCTGCTGGCGTCGTAAAGCCCTCCCGTATCAAAGGAAATCCTCAGGGCTTCATATCCGGCCAGGGTAGTTGCGGACACTTCATGGAATTTGACGGCGGTAAACCCTCCGCCTGCGCCGGTGGCGGAAACCAGGTTGGTAGTGCCGTCCGCCGTCACGGAAGCAAGCGTACCGGTATTGTTATTCCTGGTGCCGGAATACCATCCGGCGTCCAGGGCGCCAAGGACGGACTGCACGTTATTTGCGGAGGGCCCTCCATTCGCGATCAGAGCGCTTCCGGAGGAATAATTAATGCGGGTGACCGCGGTTTCCCCCATCTTCAGTTCCGGAATGATTCCGTCCAGGGAGCTCCATGTTTCCGCTCCGGATGCCGCCAGGGCTGCCGCTGTGGATAATGCCAGAAAGAAGGTCGTGTTCATCAGTATATTAAGTTGCTGCTGGAAAGGGAAAGGGCCGCGCCCGCCATGGCGCGTATTTCACTTGGTTCATGATGAAGCTACAGGATTTGTAATCCGCTAAAGAAACATTAACGGCAACAAAATGGTTAATTTACTGATTAAAAGATGATGATAAAAATATCCACCATTTATTTTCCTGCGACTTTCACCTTTGGGAAAGCCGCGGGAAACGGCGGGAAGGTCCTGACCGTAAATCAGGAAAGAAAAAAATCCGTTTGACAGCGGATTACAAATCCCGAACATGTTTCCAATCTCCGTTAACGCAATGAAGATCAGGAGATTGACAGGGTAGGGCGCCTGTCCGGAGGAAAAATTATCCTATCCGTATGCGGATGGAATGGACGGCATTCTTGCCGAACTGCTCCTTCAGTTTCCCCAGCAGGGCGCCCTGCCACTGCTGGAGGTGGTAGCGCATGGCGGGCTGGAGCACTTGCACGGTAGCCACTCCCTTGACGATGGACAGCAGGTTGGCCTGCTGGCCCAGGAAGGGCCCTGCGGCGGCCATCCAGCCTTTCCGGAGAAGTTCCGGATCCATCCCTTCTTCATCCAGGGGCAGTTTGGCGAGAATATCCCCCAGCAGGGACTCCGCCGTATGGAGATTCCGCGTCTCACTGGTTCCGGGGGAAACCTGGAACCAGTCCGCCAGCGCCTGCCGCACCTCCCGTTCGTCACGGGAAAGGTATTCATACCGGACAGGGGAGGCGTAGGGATCCGGACGGTCCCGGTCAGGGACGTATGGAGACTGCGGAAAAGGCATGAATATCAATTAAAAGCCCGGAGCGTTGAATGTCAACAGCCCCGGGCGGTTTGAAAAATAATATGAAATTATATTATTCGCCGTCGTCACCGATGGCTTCCACGGGGCAGCCTTCCATGGCTTCCACGCAGGCAGCCGTTTCTTCGTCGTTGTCAGGCTGCTTCTTGACGTAGGAGACGCCTTCGTCATCATCCCTGCCAAAGTTTTCCGGAGCCGTTTCACGGCAAAGGTCGCAGTCAATGCAGGAGCTGTCCACGTAAAACTTGCCGGGGACGTTAAGAGGTGTTTTTTCGTCGATATCTGCCATATGTGTGATGGGTTGTATGAACTGCTCCCACTATTTCCGCATTTGGCCGAATTTTGCAATCTTTTTTGTTGCAGGAATGAGTCAGCATAAGGAAGAATGCCGGCGTGCCTTTTCCGGAAAAGAAGGCTTTTTACCATGAACACCGCTTCCCCCTCCCCCCCCCGCCTCCTGCCCGTCTGGGCCGGGCTGCTGCTGGCCGCCCTTTCCGGCGTATTGACGGCCTGTTCCTTTATTCCCGTGGACTGGAGCGGCTGCGTCTGGATAGGCTTCCTGCCGCTGCTCACGGCGCTGTGGTACGGCCCCCGCCGGAAGGGGAGGAAAGGGGCCCTGGCTTATGCCCTGTACGGCTGGCTCTTCGGCGTGGCGTATTACGGCATCTCCTTCTGGTGGGTGAATGAGGTCAGCACGCTGGGCTACATTCCGCTGATGATTTTTTACGGGGGCCTGTTTCCCGGCGTCTGGGCACTGGTCATGGGCGTGTTCTTCCGCCCGGACGGCCAGCCCCTGCCGGATGCGCAGCAGACGGGAACGGACCGCCGGGCCGCCTGGAAAGCCTGGGCCATGGCGGACATGCTGCCCAGCGCCGCCGCCGCGCTGGGCGGAGCGGCCCTGTGGGTGTGCCTGGAATGGGTGCGGGGCTGGCTGATACCGGGCTTCGGCTGGAACAACCTGGGCGTGGCCCTGTACGGCAATCCCCTGGCCCAGTGGGCGGAATACACGGGGGTGACGGCCCTGGCCTTTATGCCGGTAGTCTTTTCCATCTGGCTGTGGCGCGTTTGCCGCCGGGCCGGAACCATGGTGGTGCATGAAGGCAGGCGCACGGTGCCCTGGGACTTCTTCTCCCTGGTCTCCGTCCTGCTGGTCATGTTTGTCGTGGGCGTGCTTTGGACGGCGCGCTACTCCCCCCACTCCTCCGCAGTTACCGGGAACGGCAAATGGACCGTTCCCGTCATGACCGTGCAGCTCAACCTGAGCCAGAAGGAAAAATGGGACGCCGCCAACAGGGGCGCCGTTTACAGGGCTTTGCTGGATACGACGGAGCAGGGATTGCTGGACCTTCAAGCCCGGACCCTGGAAGAGGCCGCCAGAAACGGGACGGAGGCCTCCCTGGACCTGCCGTCCTGGGTGATCTGGCCGGAGAGCTCTTTCCCCATCTCCACCTTTTACCGTGATTCCACAGGGGAGCTCTTTCCGGAACAGGACAACGTCAATTTCCTGAGCGCGGAGGAGGACTACGTGCAGGCCATCCGGAACAATCTGGGCAACTTCATCCTGCTCACGGGAACGGATGACATTTACCTTTCCGATGAAGGCCGCGTGGCACGGGCCTACAATTGCCTCACCGTGTTTGAGGGGGACTATTCCACGGCCAGGCCGCACGCCAAGGCCATGCTGGTCCCCTTCGGAGAATACATTCCCATGCGCGAAACCTTCCCGTTCCTGGAAAAGGCCTTTGAAGCTTCCGCCGGAACGGCCATGGGACTGAATTACACGCCGGGCGCCTCCACGGAGCCCGTTCCCGTTCCCATCCGGCCGGGAAGCTCCGTCACGGTGGGCGTCATCCCGCTGGTGTGCTTTGAGGACGTGGTGGGGGGCTGGGTGCGCCGCTTCGTGCGGCAGGGGCCCCAGCTGATGGTGAACGTCACCAATGACGGCTGGTTCAACCGCTCCAGCGCCAATGAACAGCATTGGCGCAATGCGGCGTTCCGGTGCATTGAACTGCGCCGCTCCATGGTCCGTGCCGCCAATACCGGTGTCAGCGTGGCCCTGGCGCCCAACGGCGCGGTCATTGCGGATTTGAGGGATTCCTCCGGTTCCCCGTTTACCCGGGGGGTGATGAACGCCACGCTGCCCGTAGGCTGTACGGAGATAACCCTGTACGCCCTGCTGGGGGACTGGGCCGTCCTGGCCTGTTTCCTGCTGTTTGCAGCTCTTCTCCTGCGCAGGATGAATAAGGGAAAGAGAAACGCCGGCCCCGTGAAGGACGGCGTTTACCGGCGCGGCGCTACGCCCAGGTAATTCCTGACCTGCTTGAATGCGGGGTAGGAAATGCCGGACTCATGGCACCAGAAGGCGGAGGAAGAGCCTCCGTCCAGGTTCAGCGCCGTCTTTACCCTGAAATCCCCCAGCGCTCCGGGAGAAGCCAGCCAGTCGGCCAGTTCCTTCAGCGTCAGTGAGGAGGAAACGCCTATGCACCATCGCTTGCCGCCGTCCGTGGCGATGAAGGTGCGGTAGGTGGACTTCTGCGCGTTAAGCCCCTTTACGGCTGAACCGTTCTCCACCAGAAAGGGGCCGCCCTGAATGGCCGCCTGCATGGCGGGCAGTTTTTTCATGCGTTTCAGCACGGAACTGCGGACAAGGGCCAGATCGCTTTTACCGTCCTCATAAACGACTCCGGAAACGACGAAGGAACCCGTGGCCAGCGGAGAAAGGCGCTTGCCGTCCTGGACGACGAGGCCCAGCGGGGTTCCCTCCGCGTCCGCGCCAAAGAATCCGCCGTTGACTCCGGCCACGCAGGGGCTTTTCCGCATGGCCTTGTCCAGGGAGCCGTACCTGGGAGCCCTGACGCTCCCTTCATCCCGCACCAGAAGGCGGTGCGTGCCGGACTGGAAAAAATAGACGTTCAGCTTGTCCCGCATGGACAGGAAGCCGTCTTTTCTGGTGAACACGCGGTGTTCCGCCTGGACCGTGCCGCAGAAGAATGAGAGGAGAAGGAGAAAACGCAGGAAAGGCATGGGTGGGCAGTCAAAGAGAGAGATGAAAAATCCGCCGTGCCGCACGGGTGCCGGCGGGAACGCGGACGCCGGGCCAAACGATGCATTCCCGCAGGCGGCAGTCTTCTTCCACAACGGCGCGGGGCCCGATCACGCTGGCAGCGTCCACGGAGGCCCCGGGAGGCACTTCCGCGTCCGGATGAATGCGCGGAGCAGGGGAGGGAAAGTCCAGATGGGCCTGGATGTAGGACTCCGGAGTGCCCATGTCCATCCACAGGCCGTCGTCCGCCGGCACGCCGCGCAGACGTCCCTGGCGGATGTAGTCCAGAAAAACGGGAATGATGGAAACGGCCCCATGGGGAGGGATATGGCTGAAAACCTCCGGTTCCATGCAGTATGCCCCGGTAAACTGGCGGGAACCGGGATCGCGCCCCAGGGCGTGCCGCATATCCGTCACCAGTCCGGAGGAAGGGTCAAAGCCCACATTCCTCTTGTCTCCGGCAGTCCGGAGGGCCAGCGTCACGGCGGGGCGGTTCCGCAGATGGTCCTCCAGCAGCCGGTACAGGTCAAAGGTGGCCGCCATGTCCCCGTTCATCACCAGCAGGGGTTCCTCCGCGGAGGCCCAGGGCTTGATCTTCCTGACGCCGCCGCCTGAATCCAGCAGTACGGCTTCATGGCTGAAATGAACGGGGCACCCGTTCCAGGAACGGTCCGGGAACACGCGGTCCCAGGCTTCCGCCAGATGGTGTGTGTTGATAATGAACTCCCGGATGCCGCAGTCATAACAGCGGCGCATGGAATGCAGCACCAGGGGCTCATGGAAAAAGGGAATCAGCGGCTTGGGAAGCACGCTGGTCAGGGGCCGCAGACGGGTGCCCAGCCCGGCGCCAAGAATGAATGCGCGGGAAATGCCGGGACCTGCTGTGATGTGCATGGAACATCACTACCGGGAGAAAGGCGTTTTTTCAAGCGCCCTTTCTCCGCTCCCTCTCCGGATGACACGCCGGAATACCGTCCATTCCCTGAATTTACAGGAAAATCCGTGATTTCGTGCTTTCCAAACGGGAGCTCATTAACTAGCATTCCCCGCATATGGCATGTGGAAACCAAAGAACTGTCGGCTCTCCGGCCTCCCTGGCCGGTACCTCTTTGCATACGGGACAGCCCGTGACCCTGACGCTGAAGCCGGCCCCTGCCGACTTCGGCATTAAATTCCGCCGGGTGGACATTCCGGACCAGCCCTTCATCAACGCGGACGTGGAAAAGGTGCAGACCGTGGAGCGCGCCACCAGCCTGGCGGAAGGCTCCGTCAAGGTACACACCGTGGAACACATCCTTTCCGCCCTCACGGGCATGGGGATTGACAACGCCGTCATTGAAATGGACGCCAATGAACCGCCCATCGGGGACGGTTCCTCCGCCCCCTACGTGGAGCTGATCAAGAGCGCCGGCATCGTGGAACTGGATGTGCCGCGGCGCTATCTGGAAGTGCGGGAAGCCGTCACCATTGAAACCAAGGGCGGTTCCATCCTGACCATTCTCCCCTCCAAGCAATTCCGCGTCTCCGTCACCTGCGTGGGCCCGGAAAACCGCATCACCCAGTACTTTGACGCGGTCATCACGCCTGAAACGTATGAAAAGGAACTGGCCCCGGCCCGTACCTTCACCTTTTACGAGGACATCAAGCCCCTGCTGGAAAAAGGCCTCATCAAGGGCGGCAGCCTGGAAAACGCCGTGGTCATCCGCGGAGAGGAACTCATGAGCAAGGAGCCCATGCGCTTCATCAATGAATTCGCCCGCCACAAGGCCATGGACCTCATCGGTGACCTCAGCCTGTGCGGAAAGCCCATCCTGGGCCACGTGATCGCCATCAAGCCGGGCCATGGCCCGAACACGGAGCTGACCGCCAAGCTGAAGAAGGAACACCGCCGCAACCAGCAAATGGCCCCCAACCCGGTCAACGTGCCGTACGGAGACGCCGTGCTGGACATCAATGAAGTGATGAACCTCCTGCCGCACCGCTATCCCTTCCTGATGGTGGACCGCATCATCGGCTTTGAAGGGGAAACCAAGTGCCGCGGCCTGAAGAACCTGACGATGAATGAACTCTTCTTCCAGGGCCATTTCCCGGGGCATCCGGTCATGCCGGGCGTCCTGCAACTGGAAGCCATGGCCCAGGTGGCCTCCATCGTCATGCTGCGCCAGCCCGGCAACGCCACCAAGCTCGGCTACTTCATGAGCGCGGACAAGATCAAATTCCGCCGGCCCGTGGTCCCCGGTGATACGCTCATCATTGAAGCGGAGATGACCAAGATGCGCGGCAACATCGGCCAGGCCCTCGGCCGCTGCCTGGTGAACGGCCAGGTGGTATCGGAAGCAGAGCTCAAATTCGGTCTTCAGGACATCTGACCTGCCTGAACGCAGCCCCGTCTTTACAAAACCCCGGTGTGCATGCCCGCGCCGGGGTTTCTCCTTAATCAATTTCCCGTATGGAAACACAGCCTGTGGGAATGCGGCACATGGCCACATACTCTTCCAGGCGCTTGCAGAAAGTCTCCGCCGTCATGGAAAGAAGGGCGTCCGCGGAAAAGGACTCGCAGGTGAAGGAGGCGGCTACCGTGCCGTAAATAATGCCTCTCTTCATCTCCTCAAAGGAAGGAAGGCCCGGCGGCAGGGTGGCAAGATAACCAGCCAGGGCGCCCAGGAACGTATCTCCCGCCCCGGTGGGGTCCACCAGGGTTTTCAGCGGGTAGGCCGGGCAGCGGAAAATGTCCGTCCCTCCCTCCGGCCCGCGTCCGAGGAGCGTGGCGCCGTATTCCCCCTGCTTCACCACCGCATAAACGGCCCCCTTGGAAAGAAGGAACTCCCCGGCCTCCAGCACGGTGGACGCATGGGCGTACTCCTTGGCTTCATCCTCATTCATCATGGTGATGTGGGAACGGCTGATCACGGCGTCCAGCAGCTCCGGCTGGCGGCGCAGCCACTTGTCCATGGAATCGGAAAGCACCAGGGAGGAGTCCGGGCACTGTTCCATGCACTTGAGCTGCTGGGCCGGAACCATGCAGCAGCACGCCAGCACCGGGTGGTTCCGGAGAGGCTCCGGCACGTGAACGTTCCATTCCAGCATCACGGAATCATTGGCGCAGACGGTCCTGCGCTTGTTCATATTGTCAAAATATTCCCCGGTCCAGGAAAAGGACGGCCCCTTCTTCCTCTCCACGCCGTCCATGCGCAATCCCTTGGCCGCCAGGGCCTCTTCATAATGGGTGGGAAAATCCTCCCCGATGATGCTGACGGCGTCCACCCGGTCCGCGAACATCAGGGCCGCCACGGCCGCAAAGGAAACGGAACCGCCCAGCACGCCCTCCGCACGCCCGTGGGGAGTGAGGATGGTATCAATTCCGATGGTTCCGGTGACAAGCAGGGGCTGGGACATGGAAGAAAGGGAATACGGATTTAAACCCGTGATCAAGAATAAAAGGCTGGAGATATGGAAAAAACGGGTTATTTTACCTGCACGCGCTTAAAGGAAATGAGGCTCTTCCCTGGGAACGCTCCCTAAACCGCCTGCACGGCAGGCTGATGGCTTCTGTATCACACCGGATGCAGAAGCCTTGTACCCGGTAAAGGACATCCCCATACGAACATGAACGCCTTTAAACCCATTCCCGGAAACGCCGGACGCCGCCATTCCGTTCAAGCAAACGGGCCGTTTTCCCCGGCCTCCCGCCGTCTTTTCCTGAACCATCCGGCCACGGCCTCTTTGGAACCGCGCCCGAAGCCTTATTCCCATTCAACCGGAGAAAAGCCGCTATCATGAAAATGCTGCTGATGGTAGGGCTGGGAAGCTTTGCGGGAGGCGTGCTGCGCTTCCTGCTGGCCCGTTTTGTCCAGACCAGCTCCATGAGTTCCTTTCCGTGGGGAACGGCGGCGGTCAACCTGCTGGGATGCCTGGTCCTGGGCGTTCTCTACGGGCTGTTCAGCCGGGGCCTGCTGCTGCATACGGAAACACGGCTTTTCCTTACCGTGGGGCTGTGCGGCGGCTTCACCACCTTTTCCACGCTGATGAATGAATCCTTCCTTCTGCTGAAGGAAGGGAACTTCCCCGCCTTCTTTCTTTACACCCTCCTCAGCTTTGCCGGGGGCCTCATTGCCATTGGCCTGGGATACCTGGCCGCCAGATAGGAAACAACTTGATGAATACTCCGGAAGAAACCCTCATGCTGCGCATCTACGTCAGCAGCACTGACGCCGTCAGGCACACCCCCGTTCACGAAGCTGTAGCGTATGCCGCCCGGCGCTACGGCATGGCCGGCTGCACCGTTTACAAGGGACTGATGGGGTTCGGCCGGCATACGCGCCTGATGAGCCCCAAATTCTGGGAAATTACCGAGAAGGTGCCCGTCATCATTGAGATCATGGACACCTCCGAACGCATTGAAACGTTCCTGGAAAAAATCTCCTGCTGGCTGGACAGGCTGCCGCACGGCTGCCTGGCGTGCACGCAGCCTGTCCGCATTCGTTCCGTAGGCGGTTCCCGCTCTTAGGAATAGGACTTTTCCAGGATGCTGACGACATCCGCCGGAGTAAACTTGCAGCGGTCCAGCTCAAACAGGTTGCCCATGGTGGAAAAGGCCGTTTTGGCGTACTCCTCAAACAAATCCGGAGTAATGCCGTACTCGGACATCTTCAGCTTGTCCACGCCGCAGGCCTCCTTCAACTTGTTCAGCCCGTTCAGGAAGCCGTCCACGGAAGCTCCCTGCCCCATGGCGGCGGCTACCCTGGCGTAACGTTCCGGGCAGGAAGGGGCATAAGCTTCATGATAGGCCCAGGAAATCATGATCAGCCCCGCGCCATGGGGCAGGGACGGATGGAAGGCGCTCAGGGCGTGTTCAATGGAATGCTCCGAGGTGCAGCAGGAAATCGTCTCCACAAAGCCGGAATACGTATTGGCCAGCGCCACGTAGGCGCGCGCCTCCAGGTCATCCCCGTTATGCACGGCGCGGGGAAGATACTTGGAAACGTATTCAATGGCCTGGAGCGCGAACATATCCCCCATGGGAGAGGCAATCGTGGCCATGTACCCCTCCACGGCGTGGAAAAAGGCGTCAAAGCCCTGGTAAGCCGTCAATTTGGGCGGAACGGAAAGCATCAGCTCCGGGTCCACGATGGACATGGTGGGGAAGGTGCCCTTGAAGCCGAAGCCGATCTTCTCCTGCGTATCCTCCTTCGTGATGACGGTCCACGGGTCCGCTTCCGTTCCCGTGCCTGCCGTGGTGGTGATGCAGACAATGGGAAGGGGCTTGTTGGGAATAGGCAAACCCCTGCCGGAACCGCCCTGGATGTAATCCCAATAGGTTCCCGGATTGGCGGCCATCACGGCAATGCTCTTGGCGGAATCCATGCTGCTGCCTCCGCCCAGGCCGATGACGAAATCACACCCTGTCTCCTTGGCCAGGGCGGCCGCTTCCATTACGTGCTCCACCACGGGATTGGGCTGGACCTTGTCAAAAACGACGCTGTCCACTCCCTGCCGTTTCAACAGGTCCTGAACGCGGTCCAGATAACCGAGACGCCGGACGGACGTGCCGCCGATGACGATCAGGGCCTTGGCGCCGGGCAGGGGGGCGGAACCAAGATTGTCCAAAGAACCCGCGCCAAAGAAAATCTGCGCGGGCATGAAAAACTGAAATGGCTGATACATGCCCCTACTGTATAAAAGGACGGCTCCAAACGTCAAGGATGCTCTGTGCATTCCATGGACGCCGGAGCCACCGTTCAGGCAACAGACTTGGCTAAAACCTGTTACGCGTCTTCAAAAAAATCGTCGCTCCGGGTGGGGTCCGGCTTGGGCGGCTTAGGCACGTCCGTACCGATGGCGCCGGGATCATCCATTTCACGGCTGGTCGTGATCGTGGTGGGAGGGGTTTTCCTTCTGGGCGGCCGCACTGCGGGGCGGGGCGCGGCGGATGAAGATGAAGAAGAACTGTCCGCCATGCTCTCATCCTCCGAGGCTGTGACCATGCTCTTCATGCTCTGGATCAGCTTGTCACGGAGCGTCCGGATTCCCTGTTCCCGGCGCACGGGGTCCACCGTGGTCCGGATCAGCGTCATCATGTTCCGTGTGGCGTTCGCCTGGTCGCCCAGGTCAAAGCAATCCAGTTCACAACGCCAGCGCAAACGGTCCAGGATGGAGGAATCCTGCTCGTCGAACTCGTCTTCAGACGCATTGGCAATGCGGCCCTGCATGCCGGACTTCTTGCCGGTGGAAATGGCATGGCTGACCTTGCCCAGGGCCACTTCCATGGAAATTCTCTTGCTCCATGCCTGCCTGAGGGCGGGAAGGTTGCGCGTCTTGCGGTAGCCCGTAAAGAACAGCTTGTCAAAAATCTCGTCACGGTTCTTCATGGAATCAGGGAAGGCCTTGGAGGACATGCTGCTGATGCCCAGGGCTTCTCCCACCTCCGTATTCAGGACGGACTGTTCCGCAATGCGGGCGCCGGATTTGCCGGCTCCTCCTCCGTTGTTTTTGGAGGAAGCCGTGGCGGAGGGATCAATGAAATCCGGGTCCGCACAGGCGGAAAGGTAGGCGTTCAGCAAATCCATGGCGGGCTTCTGGAACTCCGTCACGTCCAGGGACTCCTCCTCCGCTCCGTTGGTGGCGCTTGACGTGGCATTCATCAGGTTCTCCTTAAGCCGGGCCCTGAGCACCAGCACGCCCCATTGATATTGAAGCATCAACCCTTTGCGGGCATTCTTGTCCTGGTACTTCTTGGCCTCGCGGTCCATCCAGTCCTTCAGGGAATTGGAGGCGATCTTCGCGCTCTTTCCCTGGCTCTTGTCCTTCTCCTTTTCCGCCTCCATGAGGAACTTCTTGGACTGGATCAGCAGGTCGTACGCGGCGCTGGGGTCTCTGCCGGCGGAATTAAGCTTGCTGATGGCGGCATTGATCACCTTGGTTTCCGCAGACCTGTTCAGGGCGAGGAGATTCTCCAAATCCTTGATCACCTTCTTCTTGGCATCATTATCCATGTGCTGGGCATAGCAGAGGGACCCCAGGCTGAGGCCTCCGATAAGGCAAAGAGAGACGAAAGTATTCATGCTTTTTTCATTATGACGGATGAAAGATGATCTGG
Source organism: Akkermansia muciniphila (assembly GCF_040616545.1). Taxonomy (NCBI): domain Bacteria; kingdom Pseudomonadati; phylum Verrucomicrobiota; class Verrucomicrobiia; order Verrucomicrobiales; family Akkermansiaceae; genus Akkermansia; species Akkermansia muciniphila. The sequence goes on from NZ_CP156688.1 coordinate 2,632,118, forward strand.
CAAGAGAGAAGCGCAGGGAAGGGACATCTAAATACCGGTAGTTATCTTCCCCAGAGAAGATCGGGAGAGTTCTACCAAGATAGCCAAGATAGGGGCCCACGGTTTGAATGGAAGTGCCCGGCTGGCTGCTTGGAAACGGGAAGAAGGAAGGCATCCAGGGAGCGCGCGGGGTTCTAGAAATTGACTGGATGGGAGCCAAGGAGGCAATTGGAAAGAGAACCTGCCTTTCGGGCCGAGTTATATTGATTCGAATGACCGCAAAAGTCTGGCGGCGCTCCCTCTTGCCGGTTCTGATGAACGGGGCAGTCCGGGAAACCCTGTGGAAAAGAAAAACGGGCTGGAGAATACCCCTGTTTAATACTTCGCATAATATATGTAATGCAAAATATAGAACCAGTGAACAAAGCCCGTTGAATACTGTCTTTAAACAGGATACTTCCCAAACCATCCCCCGGCCATGCCTCATGCAGGAATCCTGCACCCGCACCTTCACCCCCTGGGATGAAAACGGTGATGAATGGCGTTCAGCCGCTGCTGTTCCAGATGCGTGTAGATCTGCGTGGTGGAAATATCCGCGTGGCCCAGCATCTCCTGAATGATGCGCAGGTCCGCGCCATTCTCCAGCAGATGCGTGGCAAAGGAATGCCGCAGAATATGCGGGAAAACGTGCTGGTCTATTCCCGCGGCCCTGGCGCGCTCCTGAAGAATCTGGCGCACCCGTTCCCTGGTCAGCGGCCTCCCGCGCACCGTCAGGAAAATATGGCTCTTCGTTCCCGGCTTGACCAGTTTGGGCCTTCCTTTCTCCAGATACGCCTTCAACGCCTCCAGAGCCGATCTTCCCACGGGAACCAGCCGCGTCTTGTCCCCCTTCCCCTGAACTCTGACGAACGCGTCATCAGCATCAAAACTCTCTAATTTACAGTTAATTACTTCACTCACCCGCATGCCGCAGGCATAAATCATCTCCAGCAGCGCCCTGTCTCTGCATCCAAGAGAAACATCTTGAACGTCAATGCTTTCAAGCAATTTTGAAACGGTCTGCTGATCCAGCACATGGGGAAGGGACAGCCCCTGCCGGGGCATTTCCAGAAAAGCGGAAGGGTCTTTTTCCAGCATCCCCATCCCGGCCAGCCAGCGGAAGAAAATGCGCAAATGCACCATTTCCACCCGCATGGAACTGCGGGCCATGCCGCGGGCCTGCAAATGCCGCAGGAACTCCGTAAGCCTGCCGATGTCCACCTGGGAAAGGTCGGCGTCCTCCGTTCCCAGGAACCGGGCGAATTCCTCCAGCGTCTGCCTCACGGAAAGCTGGTAGGCGGCGCTCAAGCCCTTCTCTGCGGCTAGAAAACGGATGAAGCGTTCCAGATGGGCTTGCATGACCTTCTACCTCTCCTTCCCGTTAAAAACGTTCCACCAGGAACAGGAACTCCGTCACGTTCTGCGGGCGGTTCCTCAAATTCCGGCTCCCCCGGAAGGTAGCGTACGGCGTTTCCAGCGTCACAATGCGGCCCAGGCGCCCCAGGAACTCCGTCATCTCCTCATAGCTGATGAACCCCTCCGAGCTGTAGGAAAGCAGGATAAACCTGGCCGGGCACTCTTCCAGCAGCCGGAACAGGGCCGCCGGGGCGTGCTGGCGGCTGTTGTACGTGGAACGCTTCCAATCCGTGGGAATGCCGGAAACGCGGCTGGTTTCCTCCGGCTTTTCATAGGAAGACAGCAGGTTCAGCATGAAATAATTGGAACCGTACGGATGCTGGTTGTAAGGGGGGTCCAGATACACCACATCCATCTCCGGCAATTCCGCAACCAGTTCATTGGCATCCCGGCAATGGATGGAATATTGGCATTCAAATCTGGAAAACACGGGAAACGGCAGAGAAATATCCCCCAGGATACGGGCGAGGGCGTTGCCGCCCGTGCCGCCGAATTTGCCCACGCCCTGCCTGTCCTTGTAAAACCCCTTGAACACGCCGGACGTGTTCGTATGCACGGAGGCTTCCGCCAGAAGGGGGGCGATGAAATACGGCCTTACTTCTTCCGGAAGCAGGTTGATGGTCTGCCGGGCCGTATCCAGGTACACGGCATTGCGGCGTGTATAAAAAACGCGGTCTTCCGGCGTGATGCTGTCCGGATTTTTGGGAGCGTACAATTCCGTGATGAAGCCCTGGTATTCATGCTCTTCCATATACCGCAGCAGGCGCCGGTAATGCCTCTCCAGCTCCAGATTCTCCACTTCCTCCGGGTTGCTCAGGTAGCAGGTGTTGACGATGCGGCTGTATTCCTCCAGATCATTGACAATCAATTCCTCCGAATGCTTCTTCAGGAAACGGGCTACAATGCCGCTGCCGGAAAACAGGTCTCCTGCCCTCAATTTCTCCTTCCCCAGGCGACTTTTCACCTCCTCCAGCCCCGTACCCAGGAAATGCAGCAGGGAACGCTTGTTGCCCAGATACGTCACAATCTGTTCCGTCAGGTATCTGGGGTCTTCCTCCATCGGCAGAGCGGGAGTGGATGATGGCTCGTTCCGGGTCATATATCAGGTCTAAACCATCATACGGCACTCCCGCCTTTCCGTCAAGTTGTGCCGGGTACGGAAATGGAAGATATGCCCTTGGAATAAGGAAGAAATCCGCGCCTGCTGAAAGAGACGAGGGGGAAACATATAGAAGGGGAAATCCATTTTGAAAATTTCCCTGAATGGTGAGGGCGCATTCACGCACGCCTCATGAATAGAAAATAAAATCATGAATAATTCATATATGGATCAATTCTGCTCAGAGCTGGTAGCTAATTCCGAATCCAAATGGTTCCTGTCCGCGTTGAGGGAATGGGAACATGTGGAAACATTTTTGGAGGAGGAAGAAGGTACATGCATTTGCGGGCACGTTATTAAAGAGAACTGTATCATTCAAAACATGATCAATAGAAAAAAACTAACCGTAGGTAATCACTGTGTGAAAAAATTCATGAACCTTGATATATCAAAACACTTTGATGCCATCCGCCGGGTCCGGAAAGACATCACTAAGCCTTTTAATCCGGCGTGCCTGCGGGAAGCTTTAAATAGTAAGATCATCAGTGAGAATGAATGCCGTTTCTATGCTGATACATGGCGGAAGAGAAATCTGACCAAAATAGAGAAGGAGTGGCGTATATCCATCAATAAGAGAATATTGAAAGCAAAAGAGCAGAATATGCTCCACATTAAAATAAGCATGATAATGAGGTACTTTTTTGGCGTTGGAAGCGGAGGGGTATATCGTAACAATTGCTGGTCTGAACACATAGACATTAGACTGAAACAGCTGGGGAACGTGAGGATTCCGGTCAATGGGGAAAAGTTTTACGATTGGATCAGGAAACCCGGCCGTACCCCGCAGGAAATTCTTCAAATGCTTCGCCGCAAATTAGATAGGCTTCGTTCATAAAAGAGGAAACATCCATCCTCCCGCTCATCTCCAGGCCGTGGCTTTCCCCTGCTCCATGTGGACATGGCGGAAGAAAGGCCTTTCCAAAACGGACCCGCATGCTATAGTTCCAACAATCATGAAAAGACATCTTCTACCCTGCTCCCTGCTCTGCATGATCCTGGCGTCCATGACGGCCTTCGGCGATCCCGGAGACACGTTTTACGAAGCCAACCTTTCCCTGACGCGCGCCGCGCGGCTGGAAAAGGAAGGCGATTACAAGGCTGCCATGGAAAGCGGCAAAAAGGCCGCGGAACTCCTTCAATCCCTGAAAAGTTCAACCCCGGAATGGAATCCTGAATGGGTGGACGGCAAGCTGGAAACCGCCGCGCAATTGCAGCAACGCGTGGAGCCCCTGGCCCGGAAAGCGGGGGAATCCAAGAAGGCGGACTACTCCCTGAAACCCGGGGAACAGAGAGATTTTACCCTGCAGCGCGCCTACAAGGCCCATGAACAGCAAAAACTGGTGACCGGGACAGTCCCCGCCCCTGCTCCGGTCCATGCCGCGGAACCCGGGAAAACTGTTGTACCCGCTGCTACCGGGCGGACGGAAATACGCGTGGTCAGGCCGTCCGCAGCCAGACCGGCGACTGTTTCCAGAAGATCCGCGCCTTCACGCGGGCTGCCTCCGCGCACGGACCGGGACGGACGGTTCCGCATCGGGAGCTGATTTTCGGAAGGAAATAGCAGCGGGAGCCTGTAATTCCCCCTTTTCCGTCCTTCCCTTGTTTACCAAGCCATAAAAAGAGCCGCTTCCCCACATCAGGGAAGCGGCTCTGTGAATTTTTAACGGAGCGCTCAGGCGTTTTCCTTGGCGGCTTCTTCAACAGCCACGGCCACCGCTACGGAAGCGCCGACCATCGGGTTGTTGCCCATGCCGATGAGGCCCATCATTTCCACGTGGGCGGGCACGGAGGAGGAGCCGGCGAACTGGGCGTCGGAGTGCATGCGGCCCATGGTATCGGTCATGCCGTAGGAGGCGGGACCGGCAGCCATGTTGTCCGGGTGCAGGGTGCGGCCCGTACCGCCGCCGGAAGCCACGGAGAAGTACTTCTTGCCCTTCTCGTTGCATTCCTTCTTGTAGGTGCCGGCTACCGGGTGCTGGAAGCGGGTGGGGTTGGTGGAGTTCCCGGTGATGGAAACGTCCACGCCTTCATTCCACATGACGGCCACGCCTTCGCGCACGTCGTCGCAACCGTACACGCGCACGGCGGCCTTCGGGCCCTTGGAGAAAGCCTTCTCCTGGATGATGTTCAGCTTGCCTGTGGCGTAGTCGAACTTGGTCTGCACGTACGTGAAGCCGTTGATACGGGAGATGATGTACGCGGCATCCTTGCCAAGGCCGTTCAGGCAGACGCGGAGGTCCTGCTTGCGGACTCGGTTGGCGGATTTGGCAATGCCGATGGCGCCTTCAGCGGCGGCAAAGGATTCGTGCCCGGCCAGGAAGCAGAAGCATTCCGTTTCATCACGCAGGAGCATGGCGGCCAGGTTGCCGTGGCCCAGGCCCACCTTGCGGTCGTCCGCAACGGAACCGGGGATGCAGAAGGACTGGAGGCCTTCACCGATGGCTTCAGCGGCGTCGGCGGCCTTCGTGCAGCCCTTCTTGATGGCGATGGCGGCGCCCACCACATAGGCCCAGCCGGCGTTTTCAAACGCGATGGGCTGGATGCCGTTCACGATTTCGCGAACGTTGATGCCCTTGGAAAGGCAGAGTTGTTCCGCTTCTTCAATGGAGCCGATGCCGTATTTGGCCAGGGCTTCATTGATCTGCTTGATGCGGCGGTCGTAGGATTCGAAAAGAGGCATAATGGTAATAGTGCTTGAAGTTGATATTCTCTTCTTAATTCAATCTCATTCGTGACGAGGATCGATGTACTTGGCGGCCTCGTCAAAACGACCGTAATTGCCCGTGCACTTGGCGAGGGCTTCATTGGCGTCCATGCCCTTCTTGATCATTTCCATCATCGGGCCCATGCGGACGAACTCGTAGCCGATGATTTCACCGTCTTCGTCCAGAGCCAGCTTGGTGATGTAGCCTTCAGCCATTTCCAGGTAGCGGGGGCCCTTGGCGCGGGTGCCGTACAGGGTGCCGATCTGGGAGCGGAGGCCTTTGCCGAGGTCTTCAAGGCCGGCGCCGATGGGCAGGCCGCCTTCGGAGAAAGCGCTCTGGGTGCGGCCGTACACGATCTGCAGGAACAGTTCGCGCATGGCGGTGTTGATGGCGTCGCACACGAGGTCCGTGTTCATCGCTTCCAGCACGGTCTTGCCGGGCAGGATTTCCGCGGCCATGGCGGCGGAGTGGGTCATGCCGGAGCAGCCGCTGGTTTCCACAAGGGCTTCTTCAACGATGCCGTTCTTGACGTTCAGCGTCAGCTTGCAGGTGCCCTGCTGGGGAGCGCACCAGCCCACGCCGTGGGTCAGGCCGGAAATATCCGTGATCTCCTTGGATTGCGTCCAGTTGCCTTCCTGCGGGATGGGGGCCGGACCATGGTTGCAGCCTTTCTTGACGCAACACATTTGTTCGATTTCGTGTGTAAACTGCATGGTATTAGGATGTTAATATGAAGATGGGCCTGCAGTCATCGGACAGCCCCACCTTGAGCGGGACGGATCATACCAGCAAAATCCCGATTGGCAAACACGAATGATTGAAAACCGGGCGAAATGCTTCATCATCAGTCCGGAGCCCGCCCCGCATGAAGTCACGCCCGCGTCATCCCCTTCTCAACAAACTTGCAATCATCTCTGTCTCAGTACTGATGATCGGCTTTTCCTTATTCATGTGGGCGTGGCAGGTGGAACCCAGGCGCGTGGAAACCGTCACAACCGCGCTGGAAGTGCCGCAGTGGAAGGAAAAAGGCGCCTCCCCGCTCCGGATCGTGATTGCCGGAGACTTCCATCTGCGCCCGAACGGCGGCGACCAGGCGCACCGGTACATGGAAAAAATCATGGAGGCCCAGCCGGACATGATTTTCCTGATGGGGGACTATGCCAACGGCCACACCCGGGAGAGCAGCATGAGCCCGGACACCGCCCGGGAATACTTCAAGATGCTGAAGGCCCCCCTGGGCATCTTTGCCGTGCAGGGCAACCATGACCAGTACTATGGCTGGGACCTGTGGCGGAACATGTTTTCAGAACTGGGCATCCTGCCCATGTGGAACGATTCCCTGCTGCTGCACCTCCCCGGCGGCAGGGATTTGCAGCTTTCCTCCGTCCGGGATGACTACCACCTGAGAATCAGGCCGGAGGAACTGCCGCTGCGCTTCTCCCCGGACATTCCCCACATCCTGCTCTCCCACGTGCCGGACATCTTTCCCCTGCTGGCTCCCGGCACGGCGGACGCCGTTATCAGCGCCCACACCCATGGCGGACAGATCTGCCTGCCCGGAGGCAAACCCCTGGCAAACATCTCCCGGGAGAAGGCCAAATTCTCCTATCCCTGGTCCCAACTGAACGGCACGCCGTTCCTCATCACCCGCGGACTAGGATGCAGCGTTCTCCCCCTCCGCTTCTGCTGCCCTCCGGAAATCATCGTGCTGGAAATCCAATAAAACAACCGTTCGGAACCCTCCCTGCCAGCCTATGCCCTCTCCCTTTTATTCACATGATATTTTCATGTTATTCACAACGGCGTGCGTTGCGGTGCTGCTGGAATCGTGCTCCGCGCCCTCCCCTGCTCCGGAAGCCGTGGCCGGATGGTATGAAGGAACCCTTTATGAAGGCAAGCCTTTCTACATTACTAAAAACGCCATCAGCTGGACCAGCGGTAGGAAAAAGGCGGACTTCGGCGACTGGACCGCCGTCAGCGTGTATGACTCCTCCATCCGCCTGGAAGCGGAGGGCGGTACATTCACCATCTCTCCCGGCTACGGCTGGGACGGCGTCACCTGGGGAACCACCCCGCCGGACATGCTCCTTCCTTCCCTGTTCCACGACGCCATGCTGCACGCCAAAATGAACGGGGCCCCCATCGCCAGAAGCCAGATAGACCTGGCCTTCTACGACCTCATGACCACCCAGCACGCCAGCCGCAAGGGACTTTACTACCGCTTTGTACGCCTCTTCGGCTGGTGCTTCACCTTTCCACAGCACCCGCACACGTTGACGGTCCGGCAGGCGGAGAAGACTTTTCTACCCAACTCTCAAATTCAGCTCAAAGGCGCCTGGGACTGGCGAAACACTACCTTCTTCTTTCCTCCCAAATGATGAAGCCTGAATTTGGCCACATCCACCAGATTGGCAAAATCCCTTAATTTGGGTCCGGCAATCACCTTCTCCAGATATTCCTCCCCATCATGAATGACCGGCAGATAGCCTACCGACAGACAGTTTTTGCCCGGCAATACCTTGAGGAGAGAATTCTGGTCATGATAAGAATGCAAAGACAGAATCCTCAATTCCTTTTCATCTTTGAAGGCGGCATCCTTTACTAAATGCCTCAGGTAAATAAGCATTTCCAGAGCGGCCTTTTGAGCCTTTTCGCTGATATGCTCAAAATGCTCCCTAATTTTCCTCAATGATTTACCGATCTCCTGAAATTTCTTCCTCTCAGATTCTTTCAATGTGTCTTCACAAACGTCAAAATCCTTGTTTAAGGAATATTCAAAACATGCAGGGGTATAATACATTCGACCGGAAGAGCATTCATAATACAATACCCAGTAAAGAGGCAGTTTGCGGCACATGTTAGCCTCTTTTTTAGAGGAGTCGTCGTCCTCTTTTTGAACGGCAATCATGGACGTTTCTCCCGGCTTGGCGAAAAAGGATCGGTTAAATACCAGGCACAGCCCGGTTCCTTCCTCCCCCTTGTTCTTTCCGTAAAGACGAAACTGGTTTAGGGAATCAATTGCAGAAGAAAAGGAAGCCTGCAATACGGCAAGATGACTCTGGATTCTTTGGGAAGGTAGACAATCCTGCGTCAGAAAGGCCTGAAAAACGGTGCCTTCCGTAGGATCGTTAGCCGCAGCCAGACTGCATAACAACAAGGGGCTTGCTTTCCCGTTCGCTTTCGTCTGCTTTTGGAGCAAGGTCTCAAATACCATGGAGGATGTATAATGCCCCACTTGCTCAAGATCAGCGTTAAGCAGATACAAGAGTCGATATTGTTCCACCCATAGACGGTGGATATGGAATAAATCTTTTCCGGAACATCCTTCCAGTTGTTCCTTGTTTGCCAGGATATTGAAATCATCGTCTCCACTCCATAAATCCACCTGGCTATTTTCAGGCAGGCTATCCCAGAATTCCTTGCTTCCTACCAGAGACCTTCGGTTCCGTTTTGCTATTTCGTTATTGGCGTTAATCTGAATGGCTTGAATATAACACGCTAACGCCTCTTCCCTTTTACCAAGACCGGATAACAAAAGTCCTTTATTGTTTAGGGATGCATCATGATGAGGATTGATTTCCAGGGCCTTATTGTAACTGGCAAGAGCTTCTTCCTTTCGGCCCAGGTCATCCAGCACATTACCTCTGTTGTAATAGGCCGCCCCATAGTCAGGATTGATTTCCAGGGCCTTATTGTAACTGGCAAGAGCTTCCTCCTTTCTCCCCAAATCATCCAGGACGTTTCCCCTGTTGTAATAAGCCGCATCGTAACCAGGATTGGCCTCCAGCGCCTTGTTATAGCTGGAAAGAGCCTCCTCCTTCCGCCCTAAACTTTTCAGGATAATTCCTCTATTACAATAAGCCTTATCATAATCAGGTTTGATTTCCAACGCCTTGTCGTAGCTATCCAGCGCTTCTTCCTTCCGCTTGAGATCATTCAGGATATTTCCTTTATTATAATAGGCTGCATAATCCTCAGGGTTGATCTGTAACGCTTTGCCATAGCTTACCAACGCTTCCTCCTTCCGACCGAGATCATTCAGAATATATCCCCTATTGTAATGGGCAGCATCATTCCGAGGGTTGATTTCCAATGATTTGTCGTAGCTGGACAGCGCTTCCTCCTGCCTTCCTAATTTTTTCAACACAATGCCCCTGTTACAATAGGCTTTATCGTAAGCAGGATTGATTTCCAGCGCCTTGTTGTAGCTGTCCAGCGCTTCCCTGCTCCGTCCAAGATCATCCAGAACATTTCCTTTCTTCACATAAGCTGTGAAATTTTCAGGATCAAGAACAATCTCACGCTCCCATTTTTCCAATTCCTCCTGCAACTTTTCTTCATCCATGCCAAATCAAACTTGAATATATCCAATACTATCCAAAACAAAAACCTTTGAAAAGCAGATAATAGAAAGGAAAGTAATTCAGTGGAGAGAAGAAGCCGCTTATTCCTCAATAGGCGTGGCTTCGGGAATGTATTCATTCCCGGAGGGGGCCGTCTGGCGGGTTTCCGTGACGAAGCCAAGGACGCGGTCCACGTCCAACTGGGACAGGACGGAGCGCACGTCCTGGTCTTCCAGGAAGCGGGTAAGCTTGACGTCGTTGTAAAGGCCCTGCATGTCCCCCTTCTCCACCAGCAGGCGGATGGCGGGGTCTTCACTCAGGCTTTTCAGGCTCAGCACGCGGCTGGTGATGCGGGAGCGGGGCATGTAGCAGTCCAGCTGGGTGCGGCGCTGGTCGGAGAGTTCCGGGCTGAGCGTCACCAGGTAGGCAATCATTTTTGCCAGGGAGAGGCGTTCCGGATCATGCTCCGGGGAGATGGTCACCAGCCAGTTCAGGTGGGGATTGTCCGTGATGGATTTCTTGACGGAATAAATAGCGGGCAGGGAGATGGTGCGGTTGGGGTCCATGTGATACAGAGCCAGTTCACGGGCGCGCGTCATTTCCGCCATGGAGCCGTAGTAGAAGATGCACATGACGCCCACCCAGCAGACGACCGCCGCCATCAGAATGGTGGTGACAATGCCTTTGGCCCCGCCGAAGCCCATACGCCGCCCCCAGGAGAAGACGTCGCTGAACCAGAACAGGCCGTGCATGAAGATGAAGAAGACCGCCGCCGCCCCTCCGACGGACAGCACGGTGACCATCCATTCCCGTGGGTCGCTGGTGATGAAGGAGAGATAGGTAAAACCGTATTTGGACAGCCAGAAGTAAGCCGCCACGGCGGATAGCACCGCCGCGCCGAACAGGAGCATCTTAATCATCCCTTTCAGCATGCCGAGCACGATGAAGCCGACCAGCAGCGCGCCCAGTACCAGGTAGAATGTGAGGGAGGAGTCCATGAATGACAGGAAAGAAGCCGCGGAACCGATTGTTACAGCGCCCGCTGGCAGCGCTGGCGCAGGTAGTGGTCGCACAGGCAGAGCCACGCCATGGCCTCCACAATGGGCACGGCGCGCGGCAGAACGCAGGCGTCATGCCGTCCCCTGCCCTTGAGCCGGGCATCCTCCCCTGCCTGGTTGACCGTCTGCTGGTCAATCATGAGCGTGGCGGTGGGCTTGAAGCCGATGCGCATCAGGATGTCTTCTCCGTTGGAGATGCCGCCCTGAATGCCGCCGGAGTGGTTGGTGACGGTGTGCACATGGCCGTCCCGCATGTAAAAAGGATCGTTGTGTTCCAGCCCGGTCATCTCCGCCGCCTCAAAGCCGGAGCCCACGGCAAAGGCCTTGGTGGCGGGAATGCTCATCATGGCGTGGGCCAGCGTGGCGTCCAGCTTGTCAAAGACGGGGTCCCCCAGTCCGGGAGGGCAGCCGCGCACCACGCATTTGACCACGCCGCCCAGGGAGTTGCCGGCATCCCGCGCCTCCTTGATGGCGGCAATCATGGCCTCCACCACGGAGGGGTCCGCCGTGCGGACGATGTTGCTTTCAATGACGGAGGCCGTGACGGCCTCCCAGTCCACGGAGGCTTTCACCTGGTGCACCTGGTCCACCCAGGCCAGGACGTCCATGTCCGGAAAGGCCTGCTTCAGCACGGCCCTGGCCACGGCTCCGGCGGCCACGCGGCCGATGGTTTCCCGCGCGGAGGCCCTGCCCCCGCCCGCCCAGGCGCGGATGCCGTATTTGGCGTCATACGTGTAGTCTGCGTGGGAGGGGCGGTACGTGTGGGCCATTTCATCATAGGCGGAGGAACGGTGGTCCTTGTTCCGCACGCTGATGGCGATGGGCGTTCCCAGGGTTTTGCCGTCCAGCACGCCGGAAAGGATTTCCGCGCAGTCTTCCTCCTTGCGGGGGGTCACGATGTCGCTCTGCCCCGGCCTGCGCCGGTCCAGCTCCCGCTGAATGTCTTCTTCCGTCACCGGGACAAGGGACGGACAGCCGTCAATCACCACACCCACCCCGGCTCCATGGGACTCACCCCAGGTGGAGATTCTGAACACCTGACCAAAACTGCTGGACATGGCGGCATTCTAGACGGCGGACCGCATCCGGTCAAGCCGTGGACAACCCCAGCGGGACATAAAAAACACCCCGGTCCGCGGAGGACGGGGTGCTGAAAGAAAAGTGCTATTTTTAGAAGCAACTGCCTTCTTAGTCCTTCAGAGCGGAAGAGGCCTTGAAAGCAACCGTCTTGGAAGCGGGAATATTGATCGCCTTGCCGGTCTTCGGGTTGCGGCCGGTACGGGCTTCACGGGTCTTGGTAGCAAACGTACCAAAGCCGATGATCTGCACCTTGCCGGATTCCTGCACGCCTTCCTTGATGGATTCCAGCACAGCGGCCAGAGCTTCTTCAGCGTGCTTTTTGGTGGTATCGGCACCCAGCTTGTTTTGAATCAATTCGATCAGTTGAGCCTTGTTCATAGGACTTCGGTGAATATCATACGGAATCCTGACAGTAAAGAAAAAATGCGGTACACAAGCCCAAAACGGCGTTAATTGTCGTCATCCGGCTGTCTTTCCACGGCAGCGCCGATCGCCAGGAGCTTTTCATCAATCATTTCATAGCCGCGGTCAATGTGGTACAAACGGTGTATTTCCGTCGTGCCTTCCGCTTTCAGGGCCGCCAGCACCAGCGCGGCGGACGCGCGCAGGTCGGACGCCATGACGGGCGCGCCGCTCAGGGTTTCCACGCCGGAGATGACGGCGGTGCCGTTGTCCACCTTGATGTTCGCGCCCATGCGCTTGAGCTCAGAGCAGTGCATGAAGCGCTGCGGGAAGATGGTGTCCTTCACCACGGAAATGCCCGGCGTGGTGGCGAAGAGGGCCGTCATCTGGGCCTGCATGTCCGTGGGGTAGCCGGGATAAGGGGCCGTCTTGATTTCCCCGCATTTGGGCGTATTACCGGCAATGATGGTGACGGTGTCCCCGCGTTCGTTGAATTCCACGTGGTGCCCGCATTTCCGGAGCAGGTCCGTCACCACGGTCATGTGCTCTTCACAAACGCGCCTCAGGGTCACCCCGTCCCCCATCATGGCGGCGGCCACCATGAAGGTGCCAGCTTCAATGCGGTCCGGAATGACGGTGTGGTTGCAGCCGCGGAGTTTTTCAACCCCTTCAATGACGATGCGGCGCGTTCCGGCGCCCTGGATATTGGCGCCCAGCTTGATCAGGAAGTTGGCCAGGTCCACCACTTCCGGCTCGGAAGCGGCGGATTCAATGACGGTGGTGCCTTCCGCCAGCACGGCGGCCATCATCAGGTTGTCCGTTCCCAGAACGGTGGGGCCGTGGTCCCCGCTCAAATCCACCGTGGCGCCCTTCAGGCCCCCGGGGGCCTCAATAATCAGGTTGCCGCGCTCAATCTGCACCCGGGCGCCGAGCGCCTGGATGGCCCTGATGTGCAGGTCCACGGGCCGGTCGCCGATGACGCAGCCGCCCGGCAACGGAATCACGCACCGCTGCATGCGGGCCATCAGGGGCCCCAGCAGGCAGATGGAGGCGCGCATCTTGCGCACCTGTTCATAGGTGGCTTCGGAATGCAGGTTCCTGGCCTCCACGCGCACGTTGCCGCTGGACCTCTCCACGGAAGCGCCAAGCTGGCCCATGATCTGCACCATGAAATTGGTATCGGAGACATCCGGCACACGGCGCACCACCACAGGCTCATCCGTCAGCAGGGACGCGGCCAGAATGGGCAGGGACGCATTTTTGGACCCGCTGATATTGACGGCTCCCCTCAGCGTAAAACCTCCGTGTACAACAAGCTTCTCCATAGTGGGTGGCAATTAGGTGACGGATTCTACACATTTGAGACATCCATGCAACCCCAAAGAGACCCCGGAACCGGACAATTTCCCGGACGTTTCCCTTCCCGGAAAAGGCGGCGGAAAGCCGCGGGGCAAAAAAGACAGATGCCGATCAGGTTCTGTAAGCCAGATTTTGTCCACCGGCGCAGGCCGGCTGTGTGGCCATTTTTCTCACGCGGACTGCGGTGAAGCATTCCGCGCGCCCGTTCGTTTTACGGAACGGGTGCGACTAATACCCGGGGATCCGGCGGGCAGGCAACCCTTCCCCTGTTTGTCTTGCATCGCGCGGGGTTTACCATGCCTCCTTGGTCGCCCTCGGAGCGGTGAGCTCTTACCTCCCCTTTTCACCCTTGCCTGAACGGGGGTAAACCCCGTCCGGGCGGTTTGTTTTCTGTGGCACTTTCCGTCCGGGAACCCTTGGGAGGTTCCCGTCTCCCGCTTTCACGGGACACGCTGCCTTGTGATGTCCGGACTTTCCTCTACCCCGGCCCGAAGACCGGAACAGCGACCACCCGAACCTGATCGGCACGGACTACATACGCCTTCAGCGGCGCGCGGTAAAGCCCAAAGCGGGTACGGAGGGCATTTTGTTCCCCTTCCCTGTTCTCCTCCGGACTCAGGAAATGCCGGGCTCCTTCAGGCAGGCCTCATAGCACGCTTTGTTAAGAGCCTTGCAGACGGCGGTATTGCCGCTTGCGGCAGGTACCGGATGAAATTTCTTTTCCCCCGCGGCGTGCAGGAAAACGGCCGGTTCTTCCGGCTGAAGAGAGGCGCCTTTAGTCCATCCTTCCTTTAAGAGGGTTTTGGCCAGGGATTCCACCTTGTAGGCGTCGCCTTTCAGAAATACCTTTTTAACAGGGTACTGCTTCCCCAGCGCATCCGCATACAAGGCGAACGGGCGTCTCTTCACCTCCACTCCGTCATCTTTCAACGTGACGTCGTACACAAGGGCGCCGATGCTGACATGCACGGCCGCTTCAGAAACAGGCTGCACGGATTGGCGCTGGGAACAGGCGGCCATGACGCCCAGCGCGGTACAGAGAATGACAGTCCGGACAATGAAACTCACCGGCCTTTTCTATTTCACATTCTCTTGAATGTCAATCCTTGAAACAAGGCAGAGCGGCCACAAGACCACTCCCGTGGCCGCTCCAACTTACTACCTATGAAAACCAGCTTGATCCATTGATCCGGAAAGGCTCTCTCCTTCCTTTCCGGAGGACGCAGCCGATAACGGGTTGAAATATACGTCACCGCCCCGGAAAATCAACTCCATTATGGGGCGTCCACCGCTCCAGTTCCAGCGCCTTTCCGGAAGCCCGGCGCCATCCATTCCGCCTCCCGGCTTCTCGTAATTGGCTTGATTCAGCCGCCAATACAGGTTAGTTCTTCCGGGACGCCGCCATGAACCTTCACTCCCATTCCATTCCCTCCCTGCAAGGGGTACTGACCGTGCCCGGAGACAAGAGCATCTCCCACCGCGCCGCCATTCTGGGCGGTCTGGCGAAAGGGGTGACGGAGGTGGATAATTTCCTGTGCAGTGAAGACTGCCTGAATACCCTGCGCGCCATGGAACAGCTGGGAGCGAAGGTGGAGGTGCTGGAAGAACGGGAGGGGTACGGCCCCGTCCGCTTCCGCATGACGGGCGTGGCCATGAAGCCCGCGGCCCCCGCCCGGCCCATTGACTGCGGCAATTCCGGCACGGGCATGAGGCTGCTTGCCGGCATGCTGGCCGCCTGCCCCTTTGATTCCGAGATGTTCGGAGACGCTTCCCTGAGTTCCCGCCCCATGGGCCGCATCATGCAGCCGCTGGAACAGATGGGCGCGCGGATTGAAGCCCGCGGCGCCAAGCCGGGCTGCGCCCCCCTGTATATCCATGGCGGCCGCGTTCACCCCATTTCCTACACGCTGCCCATGGCGAGCGCCCAGGTGAAAAGCGCCATCCTGCTGGCCGCCATGTTTGCGGACGGCGTTACCACCGTGCGCCAGCCCGCCGTCACCCGTGACCACACGGAACGCCTGTTCCGCCACTTTGGCGTGCCCTGCACCGTGGACGGCCTGACCGTGAGTACAAAAGGTCCAGCGCTTCCCATGGCCCATGACCTGACGGTCCCCGCAGACATTTCTTCCGCCGCCTTCTGGATGGTGGCCGCCGCCAGCCGTCCCGGCTCCCGGCTGACGCTGCGCCAGGTGGGCCTGAACGATACCCGGAACGCCGTCATCAGCGCGCTGAAGAGGATGGGCGTGCGAATGGATATTGCCACCACGTCCCCGGAGGATGCGGGGGAACCGTACGGGGATATCACCGTATACGGCTCGGACGCCCTGCACGGAACCAGCCTGCTTCCGGAGGAGATTCCCAACCTGATTGACGAGATTCCCATCCTGGCCGTGGCCGGAGCCCTGGGCCAGGGAGATTTCATCGTCCGCAACGCCCATGAACTGCGCGTCAAGGAGACGGACCGCATCGCCACCACGGCGGCGAACCTCCGCCTTATGGGCGTAAACGTGGAGGAATTTGACGACGGCATGATCGTTCACGGCGGCACCGCGCTGAAAGGCGCAGAACTTCCCAGCTACGGGGACCACCGCATCGCCATGAGCTTCCTGGTGGCCGGGTTCAGCGCCCAGGGGGATACCGTGCTGACGGATGCGGAGTGCATTAATACGTCCTACCCGGGTTTTGAACAGGATTTAGGGCAGTTTATTTAATCCTGCAAGCTCTCTCATTAAAATTTCCCTCCGCCGTACTTCGGAAAAAATTTCATTCACGCAGGCCCGGAGGCTTTCTCCCCGTCGCCGGGCACGTTATTCCCCTTGTCCCTCCTTCACTTCCCTGGCGCGGCACAGTTCCCGCCAGCCGGGAAAATTCCATTGGCTTGGGAAGCCCCGGCACTGGCGCGGTTTGACGGGATTGATCCGGCAGCCGTTTTCCGTGAGCATCATGCAGGCGCCGTCCTCCGCGTCCCGGATGGATAATCCCTGCCTGTTGGCGCGTAAACGGCAGCACTCGTCGATAAACGCCTGTTCCTCCATGTGCAGGAAACGGGAGATTTCCCGCACTTCATCCTCTTCTATGCACACGTCCCCCGCCCAGCGGCAGCACGCGCCGCACCGGGCGCATTCATACCGCGCCGCCTTTCCGCTTTCCGTCATGCGCCTCCTTAAGTGAAAATTCCCCGGATAACGCCTATGTTCATGTGGGCGTCCCTCCACCGCGGATTATTGACGGCGGTTTCAAAGTCCTGGGGCAGTTTCCCGATGGTGCCGGGGGCCTGCGCCAGCCCCGTCAGGATCTGCTTGAGCCTGGAGCGGGAAATGAGGGTGGGCTGGTTCGTCCATTGGAACACTTCACTGTCAATGATATAGCCTTCATCAATCTTGGTGATGTATTTGGGGAAGCGCAGGTGGGGGTTCTGCTCCACGTAAACGCAGCGGCCGATGGAGCGCTTGGAGCGGAAAGGATGGAAGAAGCGCCGGAGGCTCTTGACCCAGTCCGGGGCCTCGGACAGCCCTTCCGCATGCACCCACATGGTAGCCAGCTGTTCCACGGGATAAAAGTAGGAGTACGTGTAGGCGGCCTTGTAACGCGTGCTGCCCCGCCATGCATGGCGCAGGCGCACCATGTCCGCCTGGCCGGACGTCAGCAGCTCCAGTGCCCGCTTCAACTGCTTCTCCAGGGTTTCCCCACGCAGATGCTCCCAGATCATGCAGTCGTCCTCCGCCAGCAGGATATAATCCGTATCCAGGGAGTTGACCGCCGTGTGGAGCGTTCCTATAAAGCCGCCGTCCGCGGGGGATGCCTCCGCGGAAAGCCCGTAGGAGAGGGCCGTTTCGCACACCTTGGTGGCATTCTCCGGAAAAACGATGCAGGCCTCATCAAAATATTCCAGCAGGCCTGCCCTGTCATAGGACGCCAGCGTCATGGCCAGCGTATACGGGGCATTATCGCACAGCAGGGCCAGACCAACTTTTTTATCTTGATAGAGAATTCCCATCACGTAGAACGTTTTTGCAGTCTAAGACAAGAGGAAGCCCGTTTCCAAGCAAAATAATTTTAAACAAATGTACATTTCTCCCGCCGCTTTCCAGGCAAAGGGAAAAAACGCCCACTCCATTTCAACATCATGAAAGCATACGATATTTTAAAGAATTCTCTGCTGGCGGCAGCCATCGGCTGCGCCCTGTCCAGTTGCTATGATCCCTATTATGACAGTTTCAGCGTATCGGGATCCTACAGCAGCGGCGGCTCCGGCGCGTCCTACATGTATGACAATGCCGGCTATCCCATTTACGGGTACTACGGGGGCAGGCCCATTTATGCCTATGACACGTTCGGCAGCCCCATTTACTCCATCAGCCTGATCCGGCCCAATTATTACATTCCCACGTGGGGCCCCGCTCCCTATTACCGCGGGCACTACATCCGGCCCCATTACTGCCGCCCCATGGCGCGTCCGCCCATGAAACCCCAGTACAGGCCGGATCATTTCCGTCCGGACCACCGTCCGGGGAACAACAGGCCGGTTCCCCAGCCAGGGAGGCCGGGCCACCGTCCGGACTTCGGCAAACCCGGCAGTCCCTCCCGTCCCCCCGTGATTCATCCCGGCGGCGGCCACAACCGCCCGGACCGTCCCGGAATCAGCCAGCCCGGCGGCAGCCACGGGAAGCCGGACTTTGGAAAACCCGGCCGTCCTTCACGCCCTTCCGCAAACAATCCCCACCGTCCCGGCGGCAATAATCCCGGCGGTTCGCATCGTCCGGGCATAAGCCGCCCGGAGGGCAGCCGCCCATCCAGACCGGATTCCGGCCGTCCTTCCATGCCGTCATCACGGCCAGCCCCGTCCAATCCGGGCATGAGCCGTCCCGGCAGCGCGCCGTCCGTCTCCAGGCCTTCTTCCCCGCCGCCGTCCGCCGGCGCGCCTGTCAGGCCGTCCTCTCCTCCTTCTGCCGCTCCGTCCCGTCCCTCCCCCCGGCCTTCCGCTCCGGGCGGAGCCCATGGTCCGCACAGGAGATAGCCGCCTCTGCAAGGTTCTTCCTGCGGGGCTGTCTTGCGAAGGGTTTGATAAACCGGGAAAAGACAGCCCCGCCTTTTACCCGGGAAAGACAGGCAAGAATGGGGCTTCCCACCGTGAACGGCTTGGAAGACGGCAGGGCGCCCTATTGCTTTTTCCAGCGTTTCAGCGTGGGAAAATACCGGGTCATTTGAGCAACGGCTTCCTCCCTGGTAAAAGAAGAGCCATTTTCCTTGTTGAACTCCTCCACAAATCCGGCGCAATGCGCAATCATCTCCTCCATGGTGCAGTCTGAGGTAAAGGCTCCGCCTTGAAAGCAATAGCAGCAGTATTCCTCACTGGCGCTTCCGTCATGACTGGTGCCGCAATCCTCTTTGCTTTTCAGGGGCATGCCGCAGCTTTGGCAGAATGGCGTATTCATGAAAAAGGATTAAAACCTATCCGGCCGCTTTTTTGAAGAAAAATGTTTCCTGGCGGAACGGTGGGCTCACACCCTGGAAAAAGGGAGCCTGAGGGCAAACCGGCATCCGTGTCCGGAACTTTCCTCCAGGCACAAATCCCCGCCCATGCTCCTGGCCAGCTCCCGGGACAACGCCAGCCCCAGCCCCACGCCCGGCTGTTTTCCGGCGGCTTCCTCCGCAGACCTGGAAAAGGGGCGGAACAGTTTGCCTTTCAGGGAATCGGAGATGCCTTTCCCTTCATCCTCCACGCGGATAACCAGAAAACGCTTCTCCATTTTCAGCTCCACCTTCAGGATGCTTCCGTCAAACCGCGCGTACTTGGCGGCGTTGTCCGCCAGGTTATACACAATCTGCTCCACGGCGGTCATGTCCGCCATCACGCTCTCCTGCTGCAACTCCGGCGCCACGGAAAGCTGGGAGTCCATGCCGGCTGCGGTCATCCGGGGGGAAATGCGGGCAATGACGGAGGCGGCCAGCTCCGGCACGGGAATCTTCTCCGGATGGAGGGAAATAGAATTTTTCTCCACCCGGGCATAGCTCAGCACATTATCCACCAGATGCGTCAGCCTGCCTGCCTCGTTTTTCAGGATGTCCACATAGTCCATTTCCCTGCCCTTGGGCACCAGGCCGGAGGAGAGCATTTCCGTGTACATGTTAAAGGTGGTCAGCGGCGTTCTCAGCTCATGGGTTACGGCGGAAACAAAGACGGCGCGGCGTTCGCTCAACCGGATAAGGCCAATCATGAAGCCGATGACCCCGCACAGGGCCAGAATGCCGCAGAACCACGCCATGGCGATGGAGTTCCACACCGTGCGCAGGGAGTTGGCAGGCATGGGAGGCAGATTCCCCGGGTTCAGCATGGCGGGAATGCCAGCCAGGGTCAGATAGCTTTCCTCCCGGCCGTCCGCCGGCGCCAGGGTGGCATCCGGCAAAATATCAGCCACGGATTCCAGAAGGTAGGCGGACAATTTGTCCCAATCCAGCCAGATGCCCTGCACCCATACCTGGCCGTGGTCTGAAATGCGGCGCGTCAGGAAGCACTCACTCCCCTCCTGCCACCTGGGCTGGAGGGAGGAAATGGAGAGCTCCCTGTAACTTTCCGGGGCGCCGGCCATCCTTTCACGGCGGGGAACGGTTATCTCCGCCAAATTTTCCTGCGGCGCGCTTGCCGGGGGCGCCTTTTCTTCATGGACTTCAAACTGAAGCCTCTTCCCGTCCAGGGTCAATTCCCCGGCTCCGGTATCCAGAAGAGCCACAATATCTCCGGACTTGCTTTTCTGCTTTTTTCCGGTCTTCAAGGGACCTCCATAAGTCAGGCATTGGCCCTTGTGTTCCAGATTTTCCATGCCATTCACCGACCCTGAAACGGTCATCCGGCCTTCCCCCTCAACATCCCTTTTCCCGCGCTGGAGGGATTCCACGGCCTTCTTTTTTACCTTGACGCTGACATTGTACTCCTGCTGGCTGTTGGAAAGGTTTTTGCGCATGTTGTAGTCTTCCATTCCCTGCTGGAAGGCTTTCCGGCTTTCCACCGCCAGTTCCTGCGGCATGCCGTTCTTCTGCTGTTCCTTTCCGCCCACGATGGTCACGGAAGATATCTGTACCGCTTCTGCCGGCGGAGGGGCGGAGAAAGTATCCGGCTGCGGCTGCGTCACTTCTTCCCTGGAAATGGAGGAAGGCTGCGGCAAATTCTTCATGGCGTCCACCACATGGCTGCCCCACCCGGATTTTCCCAGTTGGATGACATATTCCAGACGCTCCGCACCTTTCTGGGGTGAGGAAACCTTCCCCTGCGGGTCTATCTGGAAATACAGTTTGGCAAACTCGGATAAATCCGGCATGGAGCCCTCCTTCCTGAGGGATTCCGCCAGAGCGCCCCTCTGGAAATATTCTCCGGGAGAACGGTTGTTTTCCCCGGCAATCATGGAGGCCAGCAGGGAATCCATGCGCCACAGGGCCAGGCGGCTCTGCTCCACCAGGCGTATCTGGTGCGTCTCCGCCAGCCTGCGCTTCTCTGCGTCCAGCATGGAATGGCTGAGCCACCCCATCACCCCCAGCAGAATCAGCAGGCAGGACCACAGCAGCAAATGGAAGGAAAAACGGCTGCTCATGCATCATCCTCCCAAACGTAGCCCTGCCCCCTGAGGGTGCGGATGACGGCGGCATTCCTTTTCCCCATTTTTTCCCGCAGGCGGGCGATCGTGGTGTCAATGCTCCGCGTTTCCACCAGCCGGGGGTCCATCTTCCAGACCCTCGCCAGGATTTCCTCACGGGTGATGATTCTTCCGGCATTGGCCGCCAGATGGCGCGCCAGGTCAAATTCCTTGGTCGTCAGCGTCACGGGGCCCTCCTCCAGCACCAGGGCGCGGGTGGCAAAATCCAGGTGCCCTTCCGGCAGCATGACGCGGCTGACGGCGCTGGGCCTTTCCGGGGACCGCCTCAGCACGGCCTCTATCCTGGCAAGAACCTCCAGCAGGCTGAAGGGCTTCACCACGTAATCATCCGCCCCCAGCTTCAGCCCCTTCACCTTGTCCGCCTCCGCCCCCTTGGCGGTAAGCATCAGCACGGGAACCGTGGCCCGGTCTTCCCGGATGCGCCTCAGCAGGTCAAATCCGTTCGCTCCGGGCAGCACTACATCCAGCAGGGCCAGGTCATACTCTTCTGCGTGGATCATTTCCAGAGCTTCATAGCCGTCCCCGGCGGACAAAACGTCATAGCCGGACACCGAGAGGGCGTCCGCCAGGCCGTTTCTGATGGCATGGTCGTCTTCTACGACCAGAATGCGGTAGCGGTGCATGTATGCAGAGTAATCTATCAAATATAAACGTTCCGGTAAAACCGGTTTTTTCAGAAAGAACAATCCTGCGGGACCGCCCGTACTCCCGGGCAGCCCCGCAGGGCACTCATTTCTTCACTCTGTTATTTCATAGGGGAATTTTTTCCTTCCGCTCCGTTCTCTTCCACAAAGGAAAACTGCTTTTTGGAAGCCTGCTTCCGTACGGCCTGGATAATGGCGTCATCCAGGCTGTCCGGCCCGGCATTCCCGGAAACGCTCTGCTGCGCCTTCCACCTGGCCAGCCATTCGCTGCGCAGGGCATCCAGCTCCATCACCTTTTTCTGCAGGGCTCCGCGTTCTTCCGCCTTCTTCTTCACCACGGCCTCCAATTCTTCCGGGGTTTTGCCTTCCAGTTCCTTGGGAAGCTGTCCGGCGCCATTCAACTTGCCCAGAGCCTTGGCTCCGTCCCGTTCGTAAAGGTCCACCAGGTCCCAGGAGGTATTGCGGTACGCCGCCTTGTTGGCCTTCGCCTTGACGCGGCCCGCGTAAGCCGTGGATGACAGCTCCCGCGCCAGCCTGTCCTGGCCCTCCTGCTTGCTCAGCCGTTCAGCCTGAACTTCCTGGGAACCGTAGGCCAGATACGTCCCGTTCAGGGAGGAGCTCAGCTTGGCAAGCTCCCCGTCATAGGGCGTTTCCGGGTCCGGGGGAGTGGCATTGTGGTCAATGTTGAGGAAGCTGCCGTCCCCCTTCTTGGCGCCGTCCTTCCACAGGGCCGTATCCCGGTCCCCCGCATTCCCGCAATGAATGGTATTGACGGTGATGCCCTTCGCCAGGCCCCGCGCGATAGATTCCGCATACGGCACATTGCCCTGGTTGAAGGGTTCATTGCCGGCAATAAACACCAGTTTCAGCGCATTGGGGTCCTCCGTATTCCATTTCAGCTCCTTCACGGCCCGGTCAATGACGGCGCCGCAGCATTCCGTGCCGCCGTTGGTTTTCAGCTTGAACAATTCCTCGGAGACCTTGTCCAGATCATCCGTGAGCGGAAGCACCTGGCGGACCCACGCGTCTTTGGAAGACAGCCCGTCGTTTCCATATTCATAAAGGGCAATTTGGATATCGGGCAATTTACCGTTCTGGCGCGCCAGCGTCATGTCATTGACAATCTTCCACAGGTACGTGCGCGCCTGGTTGATGAGTCCGGTCATGCTGCCGGAGGTATCCAGCAAAAGGGCAATCTGGACCGCGGCGCGGTCTTCCTTTTTTACAGCCGCCTGCTCCGGCGCGGCGGCCGTTCCGCAAGAAGCTTCTTCCTTCACCGGAACCACGCTGACCTCCATGCCGCCCGGAACGGCGCCTTTTGCGGTGGTGATGGAATACGCGGCCTCCTTCACACCGTCAGCCTTCTCCGCTTTCACCGTACTTATGATGATGCCGGAGCTGCCTTTCCCCGTGGTCCTTATGGAATAGGCAGCTTCCATCTTCGGGGTTACGCTGATCTCCATTTCTCCGAGGACGGCCCCGTTCCTGGCCGTGACGGAATAGGAGGCTCCCTTAATCTCCCCGGCCTTTTCCGGTTCAGCCGCGCTTATGACCACGCAGGAAGCGTGCCCCGCAGCGGAACTTACAGTAGCGGAAGACACGGATTTTTTCACCTCCTGCGCGTTCCCCTGCTGTCCCGGAGTAAGGGAGGATTTACCCTTTTCCTGCGGAACGGGCTGCCCGGCCGCGGGAATGGCCGGGGATTCGCCATGCGCGCAGAATGCTCCGGCGCCCAGCAGCCCCAATGTACATGCAATAATATGGTTCATGATTGTTGATTAGTATTTATTGTTTGTTTACGGAAAACTGTTCTGCATCAGCACGGTTTCTCCATCCAGGAGAAGCATCACGGAGCCATCCAGGGCCAGGAGCCCCTGGCGGTTGGTCTTAACCAGCTTGTCAGCCACGGCGGCATATTCCGGCGTGCCCACCTGGACCGTCCTCACGGCGCGGCCCGCGTCCGGGAGGGAAAGCACGGCGCTCTCCATCCAGACGCCGTTCCTGTTAAAATATCCGTTCTGCGCAATCTGCGCCGTGTGATGGAAGGAAACGGCGCGGCCCCGGCGGTCCATCTGAATGTTGTACTTGTTAACGGCCAGCTCCTTCTTCTTGGCTACGGCATTCTCCTGCAGGGCAATCGCACCCAGACCTTCACGCGACTCCCGCATCACTCTTCCCATCTGTCCGCCCCGCGGGGAAGTCCCCGGAACGCGCCATGAACCGGAACTGCCGTCATCCGCAAAAAAGGCGGTGGCTGAACTCATGATCCCGAAATCCCGGGAAAGCCGCATGATCTCCTCCGCCAATTCCAGCGTTTTGGGATAATTCCTCATCTCTTCCGTACCGGAAGAATCTTCCCCCATATCCATCAGGGCCGTTTCCAGACTGCCTATTTTACGGGCGGCCCACAGCCGGGCCACAAAATCATCCTTCATGCTGGCGATGCGCCGCGGGTCCACAGTGATGGAAAAAGCCCGTTCCGCGTTATTCCGGTCCACGCAGGTTCCCTTGACCAGGAAAGGTTCCGTGCCTATGTACCTGCCGGCCAGCACGGCGGGGGTTCCGGAATAAATATCCGGCAGAGTCCCGGAGGGAATGGCGTCCTGCACCCTTCCCGGCTGTTCCCTGCCATCCGGAGAGCAGACGGTATAACGGACCTTCCGGAAAACGGGGCCGTACAACTGCCGGAATACCTGCCCCAGCTTGACCTCAAGACTTTCCCCGGGAAGGACGTAGGACGGCAGCCCTCCGGAAATTTCAGCCATGCGCCTCAGCAGGGGGGCATTCACGTCTTCCCCCACCCCGATGGTGAAAATGCGCCTTTCCTCCTTGTTCCTCTCTCCCGCCAGGGCCACAATGTCTTTTTCAGAAGTGCGGCCAATCGTGGGAAGGCCGTCCGTTAGGAAAAGCACCACGGGCAGCATCCCCTCATGGGAGGGCTGGGCCAGCGCGGCGGACAGGGCCTCATGCACATTGGTGCCGCCCCGCGCCACCACGGCGTCCAGCCACGCATGGGCCGCTTTTTCCGACTCTCCGCTCTTTTCCACCGGGGCCGCCTCAAACAGGTTGATCCCTTCGTTATAAGTGATGATGTTAAAGCGTTCTCCAGGATTCAGGCCGGAAACGATCTGCTTGGCCGCCTCCTTCATGCTGGCCAGCTTTTCCCCGCGCATGCTGCCGGACCTGTCCAGCACCAGCGTGACTTCCCGGAGGATGGAGTTTGCGCCGGGAGGGCCGTCCTTGCCCACCATCGCCAGAAAGTAGCCGTTTTTGCCGCCTTCCGCGTCAGGAGAAGCGTAAATGCTGGTATCCGGAGCGGCGTGGCCCTGCCCTTTTTGCCCCCGTGCTTCCAGCCATGACAGGCGGAAGGGTCCGGGGCTCATCCTCTCCTCCGCCAGGGTCAGAACCACGGTTCCATCCTCCAGCTCACGGCGCTCCATCTGATGGGAGGGGGTGAAAACATTGCCCGGACCGTCCTTTCCGGGGGCCAGCTCCACCCTCACCGTCCACGGCACGCCGCCGGACAGGGCTTCCGTTCTGGGCAGGACGTAATCCAGGCGGTGGTCCGCGGGGACCAGCAGTTGTTCGTAAACAATGCCCAGTTTCACGGAAGACCGGGGAGGCACCGGAAACACGCTGGTCCGGATGACGCCGTAGCCCGCAAATTCCAGCAGGGCCGGGTCTTTTCTGCCCGCTACAATGCGGTCATACAGGCGGCGGGCTTCCGCCGCGGGCATCAGGGACGCCTGCCAGGCCGTTTTTCCGTCACCGTAATAAAATCCCTTCACCACCACGCCTTCCGGCACGGGCAGCAGCAGCTCCGCCTCCGCGGGGGAGGAACCGTCATTGCGCACATTCAGCTCCAGGGTGGTCACGGCACTGCGTCCGTTCACCAGAACGCGGGCATTCACCTTTTCCATGCCCACCGCCTGCCGGACCATCCGGTCCGCCGGAGGGATGACGCGCCTCTGCGGCAGGATGATGTTCCGGGCAGCCAGCCCGTCATCAGCCTCCCGGGAATGCGCCGGAACGGCTATTCCCGCCCATACGGCTATCAGGCACCACATGATGTTCATGCCTCCATGATGCCGGAAAAACCAATTCCGTGTGTTACAATCAGGTTACATTTTCAAAACCTCTTTTCCCGCGGCCGGAAAAATAAAAGGGCCGCCTTCCCGGACCGGGCAGCGGCTCTTGACATTCAACAAAGAGGAATAAAATTTTAATGCATCAGCCCCGCTCCCAAAAGAACCAGGGTCACGATGCCGATGGCGATGCGGTACCAGCCGAACACGGCGAAACTGTGCTTTTGAAGGTAGGAGACCATCCACTTTACGGCCAGCCATGCGGACAGCCAGCTCACGACCGTTCCCACGGCCAGGGCCTCCCATCCGAAGGCTTCCAGCATCAGCGCTCCATCCTTGTACGCATCATGCGCCGTGGCCGCGCCCAGGGTAATCAGGCCCAGCAGGAAGCTGAATTCCACGGCGGCCTCCACGCTCAGCCCCACGAACATGCCTCCCAGCATGGTCATCAGGCTCCGGCTGGTGCCGGGGACCATGGCCACGCACTGGAGCGCGCCCACCGTCAGGGCCTTGGCCGGAGTAAGGCTTTCAATGGAAGCCCCGGCGTTCCCCTCATTGGAACGCCCCTGCCTGGCGCGCCAGGCGCAGTACGCCAGAATCACGCCGCCGCCCACAATCCAGGAATAAGCCACCGTGTACGTATTGAACAGGTACTCCTTGATCAGGGAGGCGCAGCACAGGCCCACCACGGCGGCGGGGAGAAAGGCCAGAATGAGGTTCACCAGCAGCTTCAGCCCGGCGGGATTATTGCCGCGCAAGCCCTGCGCCATGGACTTCACCCGGGGGAAGTACAGGCTCAGCACCGCCAGGATGGCCCCGCCCTGGATGCAGACGGCCAGGGCGTCCAGGGCCTCCTTGCTCTGGGACATGTTCAGCAGGGATTCCGTCAGGAGAAGGTGTCCTGTGGAGCTGACCGGCAGGTACTCGGTCAGGCCTTCCACAATGCCCAGGATGATGATGTCCAGGAGATTCATGTTACTAGCGTCGGTTGGATGTGTTTAATGGTTGTAGGGAGAATTGTCGTTGTTGAAGTCTTCTTCAAACCGGGCGACTTCCTCCCGGGCGCGGGCGGCCTCCTTGCGCTCATGCATCCAGGCCAGGATGATGCATATTTCATACAGCGCATACATGGGGACGGCCATCAGCATCATGGTGGCTACGTCCGGCGTGGGGGTGATGACCGCGGCCAGAATGGCGATCGCCACAATGGCGTAGCGGCGCGTGGCCTTCATCATGTCGTAGGTCAGCACGCCCAGCTTGACGAAGGGCATCACCACCACGGGCAGTTCAAACGCCAGGCCGAACATCAGGATCATCTGCGTGGCGAAAGACAGGTAATAGCCGATGCGCCATTCATTGGAAATGCCGAATTCCAGGGAGTACGTATAGAAGAAGGTCAGCACCCTGGGAAGCACGATGAAGTAGCAGAACAGCGTTCCGGCCAGGAACAGGCCGAAGCCGACCGCCATGCACTTGTACAGCAGCTTGCGCTCATGCTCCAGCAGCCCCGGAATAATAAACTGGAGCAGGAAGTACAGCAGCAGGGGGAAGGAGATCACCACCCCGGCATACAGGGAAAGCTTGATGGTCAGCATGAACGCCTCCCCGGGCTGGAACGCGCTCATCATCTTGAGGGCCCCCCGTCCCGTCCCGTCCGTCAGAATGGCCTCCTTGGCAAACAGGGATTCCGCCAGTTCCCGCACCGTGGAGCTGGGGCTTCCCTCCCGGATAAAAATTTCCTTCCTGTCCTCCGGCAGAGGTTCCGCTCCCCGGAGCACCAGGGCCGCCTCCGTCAAATCCGCCAGGGACGGGGAAATCTGCCGGAGAAGCAGCTTCCGCTGGGCGCCGTCCAGGCTCATCATGGCCGTGGCCGTTTCCTTGGCCTTTCCCCAGGCGTCCAGCCCTATTCCCGCGGGCAGGTGGGATTCCTCAAACATGTCCCACACCTGGTTGACGGGACGCCGCAGGATGTCCATCAGATTGGACGCGAACCCGGCGCACAGAATCGTGCTGACGGTCAGGCACAGGGCCATCCTCAGCAGCATGGTGCGCAGGTCGTCCAGATGCTCCAGAAAGGGCTTTTCCTCGTCCTCCCGCTCAATCTGCCACTTCTCCCGCAGGCGGAATATGTGCTTTAAAAAGAACACGGCGTTAAATGAACCCTAAAAACCCTTTCCAGGCAAGCCGCAAGGCCGACAACACCCGTAAAAAACGCCCGTCCCCCGCGCCGTCCTTTTTTGGCATGCACCCCCTGTATCTGCTTGACGCGGGCAGGCAGGCCCTTACTCTCTTACCCATCATGAGTCACGTCAGAACAAGATTCGCACCTTCCCCCACGGGCTACCTCCACATCGGCGGCGCGCGCACCGCCCTGTTCAACTGGCTGTTTGCCCGCAAGATGGGCGGCACCTTCATCCTCCGCATTGAGGATACGGACAATGCCCGCAACACGGAGGAAGCCACCCGCGCAATCTTCACCGGCATGGAATGGCTGGGACTGGACTGGGATGAAGGCCCCATGAAGGGTGGCGACTGCGGCCCCTACTTCCAGAGCCAGCGCAATGATATTTACGACGCCTATTTCAAGAAGCTCCAGGACGCCGGGCGCGTGTACGAGGACGGCGGCGCATGGCGCTTCCGCTTTGACCGCTCCAAGCCCGTCACCTTCCATGACCTGATCTGCGGAGACATCACCATTGACTACCGGGACGCCTCCAACACGCCGGACATGGCCATCCGCCGCGCGGACGGCTCCTACATTTTCCACTTCGTCAACGTGGTGGACGACATTGAAATGAAGATGACCCACGTCATCCGCGGGGAAGACCACATCATGAACACGCCCAAGCACATCCAGCTGTTTGAGGCCTTCGGCGTCACTCCCCCGGTCTTCGCCCACATGCCGCTGATCCTGAACCAGGACGGCTCCAAGATGTCCAAGCGCGACGTGGGAGCGGCCCTGGGCACGTACCCGGAAGAAGGCTTCCTGCCGGAAGGCGTGATGAACTTCCTGGCCCTGCTGGGCTGGTCCCCCAAGGACGACACGGAAATCTTCTCCCCGCAGGAGCTCATTGAACGCTTCTCCCTGGAAGCGGTCAACCACTCCGCCGCCAAATTTGACATCACCAAGTGCCGCTGGGTCAACCAGCAGCACATCATTGCCCTGCCTGCGGAAGAATTCACGGCCCAGGCGCGGCCCTTCTGCCTGAACGCCGGGCTGCCGGACTCCCCCATTCTGGATGACGCCATCGCCACCGTACAGACGAAGGTGCAGACGCTGGCGGAAGTGCCGGACAAAATCCGCTTCTTCTTTGACCTCAGCATGGACCCGGAAGCCGTCGCCAAGGTCCAGCCGGAAGCCCTGGAACTGC
Source organism: Akkermansia muciniphila (assembly GCF_040616545.1). Classification (NCBI taxonomy): domain Bacteria; kingdom Pseudomonadati; phylum Verrucomicrobiota; class Verrucomicrobiia; order Verrucomicrobiales; family Akkermansiaceae; genus Akkermansia; species Akkermansia muciniphila. The sequence goes on from NZ_CP156688.1 coordinate 2,661,407, forward strand.
TTTCCAAACTGGCGGACAGGCTGGAACAGGAACCGGAATGGGACGGCCATGAACTCATTGGCGTGCTAAAAGCCTTTGCCAAGGAAAACGGCGTGAAGATGGGGGCCGTGATGTTCCCGGCGCGCGTAGCCCTCACCGGCCTGAGCGGCGGCCCGGACCTCTCCTCCGTCTTCTCCCTGCTGGGCCGGGAGGAATCCGTGAAGAGAATCCGCTCCTTCTCCCTGAACTGATTCCCCCTTCCGGGAACAGCTTTCCTTTCCAACGCTCCGGATGGATGTCCGGAGCGTTTTCCGTGTCCCCGTCAGGGCAGCCCCAAGAATTCAGACGGATTGGCCGTCATCAGTTCATGCCTTTCCTGCTCCGTAAAGGTGTTCCGGAAATTCTCCATGTACACCTTCATCCCGTCCAGGAAAAGAAGGTTCAGATAAAAATCGCTGCCGAACAGGAATTTGCGGCGCACCTGTTCCGGGGCCTTGAGGAAATACTCCCGCATCTCCCTGAGCCTGGGCGCCTCCGTGATGCAGGACAAATCCGTATGAAGGCCTGGGAACTGCTCCATCATGCCGTAAATCAGTTCCGTCCATTCCATGCCCTCGTCCCGGCAGCCGAAGTGGGCCAGGTTCAGCCGGAGGCGCGGAAAAGCTTCCATCACCTTCTTCCACAGCCGCGGATGGTTCAGAAGTTCCGCCTTCTCCTTCACCCGGAGCTTGTCCGTCAGGCGGTAGTGCCTGAATTCCAGAACGCCGTCATGCGGAACAACCTCTCCATTCCGGTAAACGTGCCCGTGCACCATGATGGAAGGGGAAAAACTGGCAAAGCCGCCGCCGGAACAATGGGCCGTCAGCGGAACCCCGTGCCGTTCGCAATACTCGTACAGGGCCATCAGCACGGGGTCCGTAGGGGAATAGCCATTGGGGCAGTATAGCTTGAAGCCGTAAAAACCGCCCTTCCCTCCCAGCCTGGGAAGCAATCTGTCCGTCAAGGGGGAAATGTCAATCGTCCCGTCCGGACCGTGCATGCAGTTGCCGGGGCGGCGCGGGTCCACCGCGTAAAACGGAAGCACCCTGCCGGGATGCGCCGCCGCCAGTTTGAGCAACGCCTCCTCCTGCATCCGGAACGCATCCCGTTTTCCCAGGGAAAGCCGTTCCGTCTTTCCGGACAGGCGGCGGAGGGCCTGCTTCATCTCCCCCAGTTCCCTTCTTTCCCTCCTCCCGGCGTGCGCCGCCAGTTCATCAAGTTCTTTCCGGAGCGCGGCCCATTCCTGCCGCGCCGCCCTTTTTATATTCTTCTTGCAGGCCTTGCGCCGCCGGAACCCGTTGGAATACCCGGCGCCCTTCATGCAGTAATCCAGGTCAAACATCAACGGCACAACGGCATTGCAGGCGCCTTCCGCCAGCAGCTTGCCGTAAATATCCTCCGTGTCCATCAACCCCGTCCTGAAAAAGCGGATGATCCTCTTCAGTTCGCCGATGCCTCCCGCCGTTTCCAGACGGGCCTGCATTCCCCGGCGGCGTATCCGGGAAAGGATGAAATCCGCCAGGAGCCTCCAGGAGAGAACCTCGTGGTTAAACAAATGGCAATGGGCGTCTATGGTTAAAATTTCCGGTTCCTTCATACAAATCATGGAATTATTCTCATATTAGCCAATATTCCGTTAAAAAATCAATCATGAAATCAATAAGGGCCAGACGCCGGGCACGGAAAGCCGGGTCCCGAAAAAACACCCTGGGGCTGCGCCGGAAAGCGCGAGCCTTCCCCCGCAAAGCCGTCTCAGGCAGCGCGGGAATATAACCTTGACCGTAATGCCCCCAGCCCCTAGAACTGGAACCGTTCATGAGCATCCCTGATTACCGGACGTTTTTCCGCTGCTGCGCCGCCTTCCTCCTGGCGGGTTTCCTGGCCCTGGGCCATGCTGCGGCACAGCAGGCTGAAGAGCCCGCCGCCGTTCCGGAACAGGCGCAGGAACCGGCCCCGGCGGAGCCGCAGGCGGAACCGGACCATACGGAAATGGACACCGTCATCATGGCCCTGTGCCATGAAATAGCCATCCTGAAAAAGAATGAAGAAAAGAGGATGGCCATCCGGGACACGCTGGTGAAGGAGGCTGACGACACCTACAATTACTTTGACACCAGGGTTTATGAAATGTCCGCCGTGCTTTACGCGCTGGACGACCAGAAAATCTTTACCCTGGCCTTTTACTGCAAGGCCGCCACCAGCCTGGTGAAGCAGTATTACTCCGAGAGGCCGGACTTCCAGGGACAGGAGGAGCGGCTGGACAAGGAAATAGAGCGCATCAAAAAACTGGTGGAATCCCTGGAGGAAGTCAATACGGACAACCTCTCGGAACCGTCCCTGGTGCAGAGGGATGAAGCCCTGTACACCTGCCGCGCCCTGGAGGAAGCCCTTCAAAAGGAAAAAGAGCAGATCAGCTACCTCAAGGAGCTGTTCAACAGCCTGACCGTAAAAATAGAAATCCTGAACAACGAGAGCGGCAAGCTGTTCACCTCCCTGTTCAACCGGGTATTCTACACCCCGTCCAATGCGGCCAAATACATCTTCCTGAAGCCGGTCAAGACTTATGAAGTGTGCATGGCGGCGTGGGAAACCTCCGCGGACAGCAAGTTTCAGCTCCCGTCGGACCCGCAGACGCTCAAGCATTACGGCCTCATCCTGCTGGGCATCATCTTCTGTTCCTACTGGCTTTCCCGCTTCATCGTCTTTCTTGGTTTCAAAAAAACGCTGGAAAAGACGGGCCACGTCAACAAGCGCCACGCCTTCACCAACGTCACCACCATCCTCATCGTGGCGCTGGTCCTCGTCATCTCCTCCCTGCGCACGCCGGACTACCTGCTGAAAAGCGCGGCCTCCCTGGGCGCGGAATTCCTCCTGCTGGTCAGCGCCATCCTGTTCTCCCTGGTGACGCGCCTCAAATACGGCACCATCAACGCCGGCATACGCATCTACATGCCCTACCTGCTCCTGGGAGGCTTTTTCATGCTGCTGCGCATGTTCATGGCCCCCAACATCATCGTGGACATCTTCATGCCCATCCTGTTCACGCTGGTCTCCCTCTTCTCCCTGCTGACCTGGGTGCGCCAGAGGCACAAGCTGCCCCGGCTGGACCGCTTCTTCGCCACCATCTCCCTGGTGCTCACCATCCTGGGCAGCGGCCTGTGCTGGGCCGGGTTCAGCTTCATGGCCTTCCTGGTGCTGATGACGTGGATCATGCTGATGACCAGCATCCTGCTCCTGGTGGGGCTTTGGGACCTGCTGCACCACTATGAAAACCACCGCAAGGAACGGAATAAAAAGGACATCCTGTGGTTCCGCCCCTTCGTCTCCAAGCTGGTGCTCCCGTGCCTGGCCATCTTCCTCATCCTGTTCAGCCTCATCTGGCCCGCCGCCACCTTCGACATGGGAGACCTCATCGTCAGCAAAATCTTCGCCACCACGGAAGTCAAGGACCTGCTCACCTTCAGCTGGAGCCACCTCATCACGGTCATCCTGATTGCCATTGTGCTCAACTACCTGATCTTCATCGGTAAAAACACCCTGTATGAAATCTACGGGGAGGAGTATGAAGTGGGCATCATCCCCACCTTCATCACCCTCTCCTCCCTGTTCCTGTGGGGGCTCTTCGTCTTCACGGCCCTCATCATCATGGACGCCAACTACAACGGGCTGCTGATGGTCATGGGCGGCTTGAGCATGGGCATCGGCTTTGCCCTGAAAGACACCATTGAAAACATCATCAGCGGCCTCTCCCTGATGCTGGGGCGCCTGCGCCAGGGGGACATGATTGAATGCGACGGCTACCGGGGGCGCGTCTCCTCCCTGGGCTACCGCTCCACCATGATTGAAACGCTGGACGGCTCCATCATCGCCTTCCAGAACTCCCAGCTCTTCAACAAAAACTTCCGCAACATGACCCGCAACCACAAGTTCGAATGCTCCAAGGTGGAAGTGGGCATCTCCTACGGAACGGATGTGGAGCGGGCGCGCGGCATCATCCTGGAAACGCTCTCCTCCCTGACCTTCCTTTCCAAGGTGAAGAAAACCAGCGTGGTGCTGGACAGCTTTGGGGACAGCTCCGTCAATCTGGGCGTGTGGGTATGGGTTCCCGTCATGACGAAGGCATCCAGCCTTTCCACCGTGCGGGAAAACATCTATAATGCGTTCAACGAACACGGCATTTCCATCCCCTTCCCCCAGCAGGACCTGTACGTGAAGGAATTCCCCGGCAGGGAACCCGTTCGGGAAAAAGACGGCCCCGCGCAGGAAAACTGAATCTCCACTATAACACAACATCAACCATCCAATGTCCGAACCTCTGACTCTCCTCGGCTCACAAAGCTCCTTCTTCACCAGCCCTGACGACGCCAAGCTGGAATCCTTCCCCAACCGCGGCACGCGTCCCTACACCATCACGCTGGACACGCATGAATTCTCTTCCCTCTGCCCCGTCACCGGGCAGCCGGACTCCTGCCACCTGATGATCACCTACGTGCCGGATGAAAAATGCGTGGAAACCAAATCCCTTAAATACTACCTGGCCTCCTACCGCAACTACCCGGCCTTCAATGAACAGATCGTCAACCGCATCACGGATGACCTGGCGGCCGCCATCTCCCCCCGGTGGCTGAAGGTGGAAGGCCGCTTCTCCCCCCGCGGCGGCATCCAGCTTACCGCCATGGCGGAGCACAACCCGGAAAACCGCCCTCTTTAACCGTTCTGCCATGGAAACAATGGAAACCGCCGTGCTGCTCAGCGGAGGGCTGGACTCCAGCGTGGCCCTGCACTGGGCGTACCGGAACCACCGCGTGCGGGTGGCCCTCAGCTTTGACTACGCCTCCAACCACGCGGAACGGGAGCTGGAATGCGCCGCGTGGCAGGCCGCCAGCCTGGGCATTGAGCACCGCGTCATTGACATCTCCTCCATCTCCGCCCATTTGAAATCCGCCCTCCTCTCCGGCGCGGAAGACATCCCGGACGGCTCCTATGACGAGGAGCTGATGAAGCAGACCGTCGTCCCCTTCCGCAACGGCATCTTCCTGTCCATTGCCGCCGGAGTGGCGGAAAGCTGCGGAGCGCAGCAGCTCGTCATTGCGGCCCACTCCGGGGACCACAGCATTTATCCGGACTGCCGGGAGGAATTCATGGCCGCCATGACGGAAGCCGTCCGCCTGGGGACCTATGCCGGGCTGGGCATCCTGCGCCCCTTCATCCACACCTCCAAGGGCGGCATCGCCGCCATGGGCCATGAACTGGGCGTGGACTTCTCCCGCACCTACTCCTGCTACAAGGGCGGCGCCGTCCACTGCGGCACCTGCTCCACCTGCATGGAACGGCGGGAAGCCTTCAGGGAAGCCGGAATCCCGGACCCGACGGTTTATGCGCCTGCGGCGCAGCGGCCAAATACCGCAGACTGAACCTCAAAGGGGAATTCGCGGCCTTGAAGACATCTCATTCCTGATTACCCATCACTTCAGGAAAACGCCCGGAAAGTGCTTTCCGGACTCTTGCCGCCACTTCCTCCTTCCCGGCGTCTGCGTCCACGCGGAGCATCCAGGGTTCATGGATGGAGGCGAATACATTGCGGCAGGCCGCCAGGCCCGCCTCCGTTTCAAACGCGTCGCGTTCCCCGCGGCTCCCGATGCGCTCCAGCGCCACGGAAACGGGAATATCCAGCCAGACCACGGCGTCCGGCACGGGGGCAAACTCCTCATTGGCGGCGCGGATGACGGAAGTATCCACGCCCCGCGCGCCCTGGTAGGCCATCATGGAAAGATAATAGCGGTCCAGCAGCACCCACGCGCCGCGCGCCAGAGCAGGGGCAATCAGCGTCTCCACATGCTCCCGCCTGTCCTTCAGGAATAACTCTACCTCCTCCTCCACGGAGAGGCGGCCCGTCACGGCGGAATCCCGGAGCATCCGCCCCCACTGTCCGCGGGTGGGCTCAAAACTCTGCACCACTTCCAGGCCCTGCCCTTCCAGATGCTTCCGCAACCGGCCGATGTGGGTGGACTTGCCGGTGCCGTCAATGCCTTCAAAGACGATCAGGCGGCCCGTTCTCTCTCCGGTGAAACTCATGACTCAAACGTATAGCGCTGTCCCGGCACGGGTGCGATGATGGTGGAATCCGGCATTCTGGCGGAAAGCGTATCGTGCATCCATTCCACGGCGTCCGGGTCGCCGTGCACCAGAACCACCTGCCTGGGATTCAGCTTCACGGCATAATTGACCAGGGCGTCACGGGTGGCGTGCCCGGAAAAATCAAAACAATCCACCGTGCAATTGCGGCGCACCGGCTGGCCCTTGGGCCGCATCTTCACCAGTTCCCCCGCCGGGGCGGCCCTCAACTGGCCTGCCGGGGAATCCGGATCCGCATACCCCACAAAAAGAATGGCGTTCTTCTCATGCGGAAGAACCTGCTCCGCCATCACGTTGGAGAGCGTATTCTCCGTCATCATGCCGCTGGAAACCACGTAAATATTCCCGGGGGAACACACCAGGGGAGCCTTGCCCTTGCGCGGCAGGGGCATGGTCTTGATCTCCTCCTTCAGCTTGAACTCATGGTCATGCCTGCGGGTCAGCCCGGCAAAACGGTCGTACAGCAGGGAAACCTTGGCGCTCAATCCGCCGAAGTACACGGGCGTATTGGCCGGAATCACCCCCTGCTGCTTGAAACGGTGGATATTGAACAGCATCTCCTGGCTCTTGCCGATGGCGAATACCGGAATCAGTACCGCGCCGCCGCGTTCCAGCGTCTCCGCAATCGCCTTGCCGAACCGCACCATCTCCTCCGGGCGGGAATAATGGGCGCTGCGCTGGAAGCCGCCGCGCGTGCACTCCATGATCAGCGTATCCACGCCGGACTCCGGAAAATCCGCGCCGGGAATCATGCTCTGGTCCTCAAACTGCACGTCCCCCGTGTAAAACACGGTGTGGCCGCTCTCGCCCTCCAGCATCACGCCTGCGGAACCCAGGATGTGCCCGGCATCGTAAAACGTGGCCAGCACGTTCTGCCGGAACCCCACGCGGAACACCTCGTTGCAGGACTTGGCATGCCAGGCGTCGCTCAGCCTGTCCAGATCGTTATGGGTGAAAAAGGGATACTCCACAATGCCCAGGTCCAGCCTCTTGGAGCTCATCACATTCACGGAATTGTGCAGCATCACCTCGGACAGGGCGGCGGCGGCGGGCGTCATGAACACATCCGCCGCCGGCTGCTTCTCCTGAAGCACGGGCAGCGTTCCCAGGTGGTCCAGGTGGGAATGGCTTAAAAAAACGGCTTCTACGGAATTGGGCTCCATGGAATCGAAATCCGGCATGGCCGCCAGCCCCTCCCTCTTGGGGTGCATCCCGCTGTCAAGTATGATCCGGGTGCCGTCCATCTCAAGCAAATAGCAATTGGCCCCAATTTCCTCGGCCCCGCTGATATTCGTAAAACTGATCATTATATGCCGCAGGAGAGTACCCCGTGCCCTCCGCCGTGTCAATGCCGCCTTCATGTTTGCGGGAGCAGGACGTTTCCGTTCCCGGAAATGACCGCGGATCAAGGGAAGAACCGCCCTGCTCCCTATTCCGAGGAATCGTCCGGCCCCAAGAATTCCGGAACCCGTTTGGCCCGTCCATTCCGCACAAACGTTCCTACGGCAGTATCATTTCATAATCAATGTAGTCCCCGAAAAAGGCGGTATGGCTTTCGTTCCTCCTTCTCCCGCAGGCCTTGAACCCCACGCTTTCATACATCCGCCGGGCGGGAAGCATCCGGGCATTCGTGGTGACGACTATTTTCCGCGCCTCCTGCCGGGCGATCCGGCGGAGCGCTTCCCGGAGCTGTACCGCGCCGTAACCACGGCCCTTATGGGAGGATATGATGCAATTATGGCCTACTTTCACGTATTCGGGCATCTTCCTGGGGTCCCATGACGCCAGCCCGGCGGGTCTGCCATTGCAAACAGTAATAAAACCATACCTATCTGCAATCCGGGGGTTATCAAAGAAAAAGTCGTCAAACTCCTTCCAGTCCGCCCCGCAGCGATCCTGCCACCGGGAGTCAAAGGAATAGGCGTCCGACAATAATTCAAGCAATATCCCGCGGTTAAACTCGCTCACTCTTCTGAAATGAATGTCCATGGCGCCTCCTTGATCAATATTCCGTTATTTTCACGGGAATCCAAACCATTCTTTTTTCCGGATAAAGCTCGTTAATCAAGTCAAACTTAAAAATTCCCTTGTAAGGGACGGAAACCATTCTCCTTATCTTGCAGCAAGCGTAATTTGGCGCTCCAAGGTTTGCTCCGGAGAACACGCATCCTTTCAAGATAGGCATCCGCTTCCTTCTGCGATTGTTCCGGAACTGACGGATGGTTTTTGATATAAGCCATTCTTGCCTCCAGAGGCACACTGCTTTCCAGAGACGTCCAGAACACATAATCCATGATTTCATATGCCCAGTTTTTCTCCAGAGCCAGCGCCTGATGCTCATCCTTCATCTGTTCCAGAAGTTTGATGGACATTTTCATGGATTTAATAAGGTGATGCTGGTAGCTCTGCAAGACGGCCTCCTGCAACAAAGAAAGATTTCTTGGCTTGTCCTCCACGATCACGGATGGAGAAGCTCCCGCATCACGCCAGTGTTTAGGATACCCTGCCTTTCCCCGTGGAATCAGCACAGGGATAATCCCGGAGCATCCCATCCCCGTTGCAGGAGTGAACTCTACAGACTTCCTTTCAAATGCCACGGTTATTGGTACAGGCAGCTTATGGCCATTGAGAGAAAGAATATCTATTTCCCATGTATCCCGTTTGCGGATGGTTCCTGAAAAATAGGCGGGAGCCACGTGCGGAGATTCGCCATACACGGAAGAGTCAATCCGTTCCTTGAGTCCTTCAGGGACGTTGCTCCCATTCTCTCCGGCTTGCAAAGGCGGCAATGCCGTTCCGGACAACATGCACAGGAAAAACAAAAGCCACTTGTTCATCAGGTAATTCCAGCATACCGGAAAGTAAAACGCAACAAGATTCGGTGAGGCGCGAAAATTCCGCACGCAACCCGTCCTTTCCCTTGTCGCTGCTTTCTCCGATGGAAGATCATACCGTCCATGCCTTCCGGAATTTGCCTGAATCACGTTCCTTTCTACCGGTTTGCATGTCATGAGAAGGGCATCAGGGAAAGGTTCTTTCCTGATGCAACGTAATTGCCGTCAACAACCCAGCCCCTGCCGAACAATGGAAAACCTGGCTCCTGCGGCATCCGGGAATTGCTCTGGACGCCGCCGGGAGCGCATGAGATAATTTTTATGTCACCCTTCCAAGCCCCCATGAGCAGCAAGCTTCCCATTCCGCCCCAAGGCCCCAAACAGCAATTGCTGGCCAGGGCCGTCAATTATTTCCGCAGCCGGGAAGGAGAACCGCGCCTGTTTACCAAACGCAAGCTTGTTCTTCTTATCCTGACGGCGCTCTATGCCTTTTCCCCCATTGACCTGATTCCGGACTTCATCCCCGGAGTAGGCCAGATAGATGACCTGACCGTCATCGCCTTTGCGTTCCTGGCCATGTTCCTGCCCCCCATCAAGAAGGACGGCTCCCATGAAGACCCGGAACCCTGAGCTTACCGCCCGTACAGCTTTTCATGAGTGATTCCCCGCCATCCTTCCTCCATTCCCCCTCCGTCATCGCCCTGGTGAAAGGAGCCGTCCTGATTGGCGCGCTGGCCGTGTTGGTCTGGGGGGTGCGTTCCTGCCTGACGGCTCCGGTGGAAAAACCGATGGAGGTGGCGGGAAAATTGATTGAGGCAGGCAGGGAGTTGGGGCTGACATTGATCAACAAGGGTTTTTCCACAGACCACGGCGGCGTGGCCCTGATCGTGCAGAAGGATGAAAAAGTAGCCAACCTGGTTACCGTGGAACGGACGTTTGAGTACGAATACCGCTATTCCACCACTTGGTGGTGGAGCAAAAAGACGCTGGTCCTGAAAGCGGCCTACCGCGCCCACGGGGGCATCGACCTGGAGGGCCCCGAGCCGCTCCGGATCATCATTCCCGCGGAGAACAAGGGTCCCATCACCGCAGAAGGTCTTCACGGAAAACTGATTTCCTGCGAGATGGTGGAAGGCTCCCTCCGCGTCGTGAGGGATGACGCCGGAATTTGGAATAGGCTGACCCCGGAGGACTCCGCCATCGCCGTCAACCAGTTGAATGAAAGCGCCCGGAAGCACATCATGGAGAGCGATTTAAAACGCCAGGCGGAAGAAAATTTCATGCGCCGCCTCCGGGAAGAAGCACGGCAGCCGGAAGAGCAATCAGGAAAAGACCGCTGGTTCTGATGCATGCTCATGGAGCGCAGCTCCTCATTCCGTTCTTTTATCTTGCCAAAACAGTCCGCGTCCTATAAAGGAACGCACGTCATGGCCCATTTAACATTCACCCCTCCCACGGACGGCGCAGCCGTCACCATGCAGAACGGCAGGCTTTGCGTTCCGGACAGGCCCGTCATCCCCTTCATCATCGGTGACGGAACCGGGCCTGAAATCTGGGCGGCGGCTTCCCGGGTGATTGACGCGGCTGTGAAGAAGGCGTACCGGGGCAAGCGTTCCATCGCCTGGTATGAAGTTTTTGCCGGGCAGAAGTCCTTTGACAACCTGGGAACCTGGCTTCCCAACGAGACGGTGGAAGCCTTCCGCACGTATCTGGTAGGCATCAAGGGGCCCCTCACCACCCCGGTGGGCGGCGGCATCCGCAGCCTGAACGTCACGCTGCGGCAGGATCTGGACCTGTTCGTCTGCCTGCGCCCGGTGCGTTATTTCAACGGCATTGAAACACCCGTGAAAGCCCCGGAGAAGGTGGACATGGTCGTTTTCCGGGAAAACACGGAGGACATTTACGCCGGAATCGAGTTCAAGGAAGGCTCCGAGGAAGCCAAGCTGTTTTTCGACACCATGAACCGCATCTTCCCGGACCGCATGAAGAAGGTGCGCTTCCCGGAAAGCTCCGGCTTCGGCATCAAGCCCGTTTCCCGGGAAGGCACGGAGCGCCTGGTGCGCGCCGCCATTGATTACGCCGTGGAGAACGGCCGCAAGAGCGTCACGCTGGTGCACAAGGGCAACATTATGAAGTTCACGGAAGGCGGCTTCCGCGACTGGGGGTACGACGTCGCGCGCCGGGAATACGGCGCCCAGCCCATCGGAGACGGCCCCTGGATGAAGCTTCCCAACGGAATCGTGGTCAAGGACTGCATTGCAGACGCCTTCCTTCAGGAAATCCTGCTGCATCCGGAAAACTTTGACGTGGTCGCCACGCTGAACCTGAACGGGGATTACATTTCCGACGCCCTGGCGGCTCAGGTGGGCGGCATCGGCATCGCCCCCGGCGGCAACATCAATTACCTGACGGGCCATTCCATCTTTGAAGCCACGCACGGCACCGGCCCCAAACTGGCCGGACTGGACAAGGCCAATCCCAGTTCCGTCATCCTGTCCGCGGAAATGATGCTGCGCTACATGGGCTGGACGGAAGCGGCGGACCTGCTGATTCAGGCCATTGACCGGGTGATTGCCGCAAAAACCGTCACGTTCGACCTCGCGGAAATGATTCCCGGCTCCACGGAACTTTCCTGCTCCGCCTATGGCGACAAGCTGGTGGAAGCCCTGAGCTGACCTTTTCCCCGGCCGCTTTCATCCGGCTGCCTTCCGGCACACTGTGCGGAGGGCAGCCCTTTTTTGCAGGGGAACCAGTATCCGTGCCATTCCCATCAAACATTTCAAATACCACCCCATGAAGAAGAGCATGAACAGAATGAACATCATCTGCCTTGGAGTCAGGGACATGAAGAAGGCCCTGCAATTTTACCGTGACGGGCTCGGTTTTAAAACGGACGAGACGGGCGACCACCCGGACGTTGTCTTTTTCAGCACTCCCGGCACGAAGCTGGAATTGTATCCGCTGGATTTGCTGGCAAAAGACATCAACGGGGAGAATCCTCCCCCCATCGGTTCCGGATTCGGAGGAATCACGCTTGCCTATAACGCAAAAACGAAAGAGGAAGTGATTGAAGTCATTGAACTGGCCCGGAATGCGGGGGCCAGGATCGTGAAGGAACCCCAGGATGTTTTCTGGGGCGGCTTCCACGGCTATTTTGCGGACCCGGACGGCTATTACTGGGAGGTCGCCTGGGGGCCGAACGATGAATTTGACGACCGGGACATGCTCGTCCTGTAACCGGAATTTATTTAAATAAAAGGGCTGCCGCTCCATATCAAGGCAACGGCAGACCGCAATGTTTCCTGAGGAACGGCGTCATTCCTTCAAGGCCGCCGCTCTTGTCCAGCCGCTCTCCTTTTCCGTCAGTTCATAGGGTTCCGGCGGATGGCGTCTATCTGTTCCGGCGTATAAGCCGCCTTTTCCAGGCCGCCGAACTGGCGGCGCAGGAACGTGAGCAGGTTCGCCAGGTCACGGGAGTCAGTAACGCCGGGCGGCAGCATGGTGGAATCCCATTCCTTTCCGTTCACCGTGATCGGTCCGGTAAGCCCCTGGAGGACGATCTTCACGATTTCCGCGTCAGGTTTTTCCTTCAGCCATTCGGACCCGGCCAGGGGCGGATAGGTCACCTTGTCCCCCATGCCGTCGTTGCCGTGGCAGATGGCGCATTTGGAAAGGTACACGCCCCTGCCCTTTTCCATGACAGCGGCGGCACGGGCCTTTTTCAGGCGTTCCATGTCCACGGCGGGAGGATGGGCGGCATAATCCGGATGAATGTGTGACAAGGCCGGGAAGGAATGGATCCGGTCGCGCTTCACGGAGGGCTCCACCCTCCGGAGGGAAGCCAGGTAGTTCAGCAGCCGCTCTCCCCGCGGGGACGGAACCAGCTCCCGGCCCTTCTCCATCCGGACAGGCAGGGCAGCCGTGGAAGGGGCATTCCCCTCCACCGGGCGTTCCTCAAACAGGCCGGGCATGGCGGGGCACACGGTCCAGGGCTTTTTGAACTGCGCTTCCCGCGGGTTGTATAGATGCAGGGCCAGCCATTCCCGCACCTGCGCGGCACGGAGCGTGCCGCCGGATACGGCGTCTTCATATTCCAGCCTTCCGGCGGCGTATTCCGCCGCATTGCTCAGGTCTGGGCCTATGGCCGCCACGCCGGCCTGCGGGGCCCCCTCCCTGTTGAATTCGGCATCCATGTCTTCAGGTTCACTGACGCGGTAGGGAAAATCCGGGTCCGTCCCGCGGTCGATCGCCGTCTGCCAGTCCCTGCCGGACATGGAACGCCGGATCATCTGCGTATGGCACAGGGCGCACCCCTCCGCGGCATAAATCCGGGCTCCTTCCGCGTCCTGGACGGGGCGCCTCACCTCCAGGGAATCCGGAGCCGGGGCATGCAGCAGCACGGCGGCGGCCGTCACCAGCGCAAGCGCCGCAAAAACGGTAAAGACGGAAAAAAGGCGCCCGGTCACCGGAGTTCCCGTTTCCGGCGCTCCGGCCTCCGTACGCGCCGGACGCCACAGGCAAAGACTCCCCGCCAGGCACAGCGCCATGGCGGCGGCATGGACGCAGGCCGCCATGCCCACCCAGCCGCTCATCAATTCCGCTCTCCGGGCCACGGGAAAGGCCTGCACATCCACCGCGGCGACCACGCCCACGGCATAAGCCAGCAGCACGCCGCAAACGCCCGCAGAAAACAGCCACCATGCCACGGGAAACCGTGCGGGGCCTTTCCTCCCGGCCATCATCAGCACGCCCGCGCCCAGCAGCACCCACAATTCCGCCTCATGCCACGCGGACAGGGAGAATTGCATCAGTTCCGGCCAGGAGCCGGAGAGAACATTCCACGCCGCCAGCAAGGCGAGCACGGAGCAGCCGGCTTTCAGCCACGTTCCCATTCCCGGTTCCGGACAGGGTTTCATCCAAAGCCTTGCAGCCATCAGCACGGCGGGAAGAGCGGCGCACCAGGCCCAGACCGCTCCCGCCTCCACCAGCGCCCACGGCACCGGAAAACCGCGGAGCCCCGCCAGGCCGCCAATCACCGGAGCCGCCAGCAACACCACGGCCATCCAGACAGACAAAATGCCGAACATCCGGCCCTGCGCCATGTTCATGCGGAGGGCCGCCGCACCCAGCGCGGCAAACATCAGCCCGCAGGACAGGGAGCCGCCCAGGGAGGAGGCGTCCAGCAAGCCGTTCATGGACAGGGCCTGCGTATCCCCCAGCATCAGGAGAGCCGCCGCCACGCAACCCGCGGAAGAACTGAACAGCAGGCGCACGGGCCATGGAAAGGGCTTGAACCACGCGGCGCACGCCATCCCGGCGGAAAGGAGGGCAAAAACCGGGCAAACCCACCAGTCAAAAGGCATCAGGAGGAGGCCGCTCCCGTCTCCCGCGGCTATCGTCCCCAGCCCCAGCAGGACACAGGCATGCCAGAGCCATTCCGCGGGTTTCAGCCATCGCCCCCCAGGTTCCGCCATGAAAGAGAACAGGACGGGGAGAGCCCAGCCGTACACCAGGGCGCCGTAAAAGGAAAACATGAGCCGCCCCGCCGGCCAGGGGAGCGGTTCCCCAGCCACCAGTCCGGAGGCATGGACCAGGGACCACGCCAGCCCCAGCACGCAGGCCGCCGCCAGCCAGAACAGGGGCAGCCACTCGCCCGGACGGCGGCGGAACAGGGAGGAAACGGAGGCGGAAAGGTTCATCGTGATTCGGGAAATACCCTGCGGACGCTCAAGGCCCCCAGGAAGGAAAAACAGCAGATGGAGCCCATTACCCCCAGGAGCAGGACCAGGGGGACCCACGTTCCCCACGCATCCGGGGCCAGCCCCAGTCCGGGGCCGAACATCCAGCACGCTTCCAGCAGGAAGCCAAGCAGAATACAGGCGCAGACGGCGGCCAGCGCAGACGGGCGGCGCCTCAACGCGGGAAAGAGCAGGACCAGGAAGGGCAGCAGCAGTTCCAGCCCCAGCGCCACGGACAGAAGCCCGGACCAGCCGGAGGATGCGGCGTCATAAAAGGCCATTTCATCAGGAATGGAGGCGTACCAGGTAATCATGTACTGGGAGTACGTGATGTACGCCTTTACCAGCACCATGGCCATCAGCATGCCGCCCAGGCGGGGCCACGGCAGGCCTTTCCCCCCGTCCAGTTTCCTCAATCCCGCGGCGGCCAGCACGGAGAAGGCCAGGGAAACCAGCAGGACGCAGGCAATCATGTACACGGGAAACATGGAAAGAACGGGGTTCCCCACGCCTCCCAGCAGGTCAAAGCCCAGCACGCCCAGCACCATGACGGCGGCAATCATGCAGAAGGCCGCCGCTCCCCTGTGGAAGGAGGGCTGCCATACCTCCTTTTCCGCGGCCAGCACGGCCCACACCTGGGCCATGCTCCAGGCCAGCACCACCATGACGCCCATGCGCACATACAGCCAAGCCGGATTCCACCATGAGGCATCCGTCAAATCCAGCACGCCGAAGGCTTGGACGCCGGGCAGGGAAACATCCGCCACGCCCCAGTACCGCGCCGCTTCCGGAAAAATCACGGTGGTCAGGCAGCCGGCCGTACCCGCCAGCACCAGAACGCCGGGCAGGAAGCCCCAGCATCCCGCCGCCAGCACGCGCCTCAGTTCAATGCCCCAGCGGGCGCCCGTCACGGAAGACAGGCAGAGCCAGAACAGCGTGCCCAGGCACACTCCGGTTCCCAGGACGCCCACGGCCATTCCGGCAATGGCAAACGGCTTTCTCAATTCCTGAAGCCGCTCCCCGGCCACCGTCATGTCATCCCACGGCATGGCCGTGAAGGACTGGCGCATCAGCACGCACCAGAGCAGGACGGAGATGATCCACAGGGCGAGGGCGGCGGAACGCCCGGCCCAGCCGAATCCCGGCCTGTCCCGGCGTTCCGTTCCGGTTGACGATGTATTTCTGTTCATGGACGGTGTTCCTCCTGTTTAACCAAGTTTTGCTCCTCCGGGGGCCCCGGCAGCGCCTGAAGCTGGCGGATGAACGCCACCAGGCACCAGATTTCCCGCGCCGTGAGAATGTTCCCGAACGCGGGCATGTTCCCCTGTCCCAGCCGGATGCTCCGGAACATCTTTCCGGGAGAATAGGCGGCATACTTTTCATCCCGGAAGGAGCCTATCTGCGGGTAGGTTTCATAGGCGGCCATGCTGCCGCGCCCGCTGCCGTCCGCTCCGTGGCAGACGGCGCAGTGGACCAGATACAGCGCGCGGCCTTCCGCCAGCACGTCACGGCTGCGGGAAACGCCGCCCAGTTCCAGAGGCATGGAATCCTCCTCCCCGCCCTGCATGCGGCCTGAAGAAAAATAGGAGCCGTCCGCGGCAAAGGAATCCCGGCCGCCCCCGCGCTCCATGGGCACCCCGCCCAGGGAGCGGGCCACGGCGCGGGGCGGCGTCAGGCGCACATTGCGGCCTGCGGGGGTGAAGACGGGCTCCTGCACCTGCTGGGCGTCCGCCAGCGGACGCTCGTTCATATTGTCAAACAAATGGGGAACGGGATTCCTGCCGCCGCCGTCGCGCACCAGAAACCAGGCCGCCCCCAGCACCGCCAGGGCGGCGACCGCCACCACGCCGCCTCTCATGACGGCCCCCCTTCCGCATGGACATGTTCGCTCGCCTCCGGCAACAGGGACGCGGCCAGGGCGGCGGAAGCCTCTTCCCTGCCGCCTTCCAGCAGAATGAAGTAACCGTCCCCGTGCTCGTCTGTTCTGAAAAAATCACATTCAAACGCCCAGTCGTTCCACCTGGGGAGAACGGCCCCTTTCAGGAATCCGGCGGCGGTCAGGAGGCCTGCCCCCAGCAGCGTCCCTTCAAACAGGGGCGGAACGTACGCGGGCCAGTTATCCCAGCCCTGCACCCTGCCCTGGGTCACCAGGGGGTCCGCACGGAACTGCGTCCAGTAAAGCCACAGCGCCACGGCCAGGAACCCGCACAGGGCGCCCGCCACGGCCCACAGGCGCACGCCTGCGCCCACGGCCCTTCCGGCATGGCGGTTGGCAAGCCGCACGGCGGCGCAGGGATAGGGCGCGCAAACCTCCCAGTGAACGCCTTCCTCCTTCACCAGCTTCCTGACGGCCTGGTAAAGGTCTTCTTCCGACCGGAAAGAAAGCACCCAGCCGGAGGTGATGCGCTCCTTCTTCATGCGCCGCCCTCCTTGTTCAGGGACTGCTGTTCCCGCACGTCGCACAGGGAGAAGAACGGCGTCACGCGCACCAGCACCATGTACAGGGCCGTGAACAGCCCCGCGCTCCCGGCCATCATCGCCAGATCCGTCAGGCTGGGGGAATAATCGCCTATGTTGGCGGCCAGCAGGGACGCCTTCAGGGAATTCACGACAATCCAGAAACGTTCCATCCACATGCCCGCCAGCACGCCCAGGGCCACGGCGGCAATCACCCAGCGGCTGGTGCGCAGGGAGCGGAACCAGAACAGCTGGGGCAGCAGCACGTTCCCGGCGATCATGGCGGCCATGAATACGGCATTGACAGGATTCCTGCCCGGGAACAGCTCCGGACCGCCTCCGTTCAGCAGAACGGCCATGTGCTCCCACAGATACATGGCCCCCATCACCAGGCTCAGGGCCAGGACAAACCGGGAGCTCAAATCCAGAATGGCGGGGGTGATGGCCTGCCGGACGCCGCTGCCGGACATCAGGCGGCGCACCCCCAGCAAAATCAGCTGGACCATGGCCATGCCGCTTAAAATGGCCCCGCCTACGAAATAAGGGGGAAAAATGCTCTGGTGCCAGCCCGGCACCTGCGTCACGGAAAAGTCAAAGCTCACCACGGAATGGACGGATACCACCAGGGGAGTCAGGACAGCCGCAAAAAGCAGGCTGGCCTTTTCATAGGCGCGCCACTGGCGGCCCGTTCCCTGCCAGCCCAGCGCCAGCCGGCCGTACCGCCGCCGCAGGCGCCCCGTGCAGCAATCCCGCAGCAGGGCGAAATCCGGCACCAGGCCGATGTACCAGTACAAAACGGAGAGCAGAAAATAGGTGCTGACGGCCATCACATCCCACATCAGGGGGGAGGCCATGTCCGGCCAGACGCCGCTCACCTCCGGCAGCGGGGAGGCCATCCACGCCATCCAGACGCGCCCCACGTGCACCACGGGAAAGACGGCGGCGCAGATGACCGCGCACAGGGTCATCTGTTCCGCTCCGCGGGCGATCGGGCTTCTCCAGGACTGGCGGGTCAGCAGCAGGACGGCGGAAATCAGGGTGCCCGCGTGGCCGAGGCCTATCCAGAAGACAAAATGAACGATGTCCAGCCCCCACACCACGTTATTGTTCAACCCCAGCACCCCCACGCCCTCCGCGGCAATGCGCCAGGAACTCCACCCCACGCCCCACGCCGCCAGCAAGGCGCTGGCGAGGAACACGCACCACCACACAGGCCCCAGCGGCTTGCGAACCTCCGCCAGCATGGTCTTCACCGGAACGGCGGCGGAAGAAGCGGCTGGTGCTGGTCTGGTCATCATCTGCATGGGCGGAAGCTCGTTAGAGCTTACTTGAGTGCGTTTTTCCGTCAATTCAAAAGGGGAAGGCACGTGACATGACGCGCGGTTCCCGTCAATGGCGGCGTTACGGAATATCATGCGGAGTGAAAGCCCGGATTCTTTCAAAAAATCTGTTACTCGTCATGCCTCCGCTGCGCTGCGGTAACAATTCAGGCACGAAGGCCCGGAAACCGCCTTTGCAGTTGGACGGAAAGAAAATCTTGAAGTTCCAATCCTCCCTTCCCGCCCTCACAAACATTCAAATGGCTGGAATTCCCCCAGACGGCATTTTAAGATGGGCCGCGCATGGACATAAGCACGCTGAATTCCGGAGCCCTGATCAGACACCCTGCTCGCGGACTGCTCCTCGGGACCGGGCCGTTCCGGGAATCAGCCGCGCCCCCGGAAGACGGTACCGCCTTTTACGTCAACACGTTCCGGCTGGACGACCCGCGGCCCTGGAAGATACCCTCCGCCCTGCATTCCATTCCTGAACCGGAGGGCGCCCTGCCCCCCGCTCCGGAAATCCGGTGGACGGAGCCGTCACCGGACGCGTACGCCCAGGTTTTTGCGGAAATCATTGAACAGATCGCTTCCGGGCATCTGGTGAAAAGCGTTCCCGCCACGCCCCAGTTCGGAGAAATGGAGGCACCCCATGTTCCCCGTGAGCTCATCCTGCGGGCCATCAACGGCTCCACGGTGCACTACCCCTATGCCTGGTGGACGGAGCGGGAAGGCTTCTGCGGGGCCACTCCGGAAACCCTGTTCCACCAGCAGGACCGCCGCCTGACGACCATGGCCCTGGCAGGAACGGCGCGCCCGGAGGACGAGTGGGTGTTCATCAATGACGACAAGGAAATCCGCGAACATGAAATCGTGGCCGGGAGCATCCTTTCCCGCCTGTCCCCGTACGGAAGCGTCACCAGAACGCCCCGCGGCGTGCTGAACCTGGATACCCTGATCCACTTCGTCACGTACCTCACCCTGGAGGCGGACGCCCCCATGCCCCCGGACCACTGGATACGGCTGCTGCACCCCACCCCGGCCCTGGGGTCCCAGCCCCGCACGGAGAAGACGCTGGCCCAGCTGGACGACTGGCGTTCACGCCTCCGCTGCCCGGCCCATTTCGGCGCCCCGTTCGGATTCCTGGAGGACGGGGACTTCTTCTGCCTGGTGGGCATCCGGTCCCTGTACTGGCAGGGGCAGCGGCTGGCGCTCTGCACCGGGGGCGGCGTAGTGGCCTCCTCCACGCTGACGCATGAATGGCGTGAGCTGAAATTAAAGAGGGACACCGTCAGGCACAGTTTCCAGCTTCCGTGAGCTTTCCGTCCGCCCTTCCTGCGGAAAGGGCTTATTCCTCCGTCCAGCTTACGGAAAGAGTTTCAAATTTGGCCCTCACCGGGATTCTCCACACCCGGCCATCCCTGGCCACGCCGCTGCACGGAATACCGTCCATCAGCGCGCTGACGAAAATCCCCGCCGGCAGGCCGTGCAGGACCACCTCCGCGGACTCATGGAACGCGCAGGGATCCCCCTCGCACTTCCAGTCCAGTTCCAGGGAACTGGAGCCGCCGCGGTAAAGGAATTCATGCACGGCGCATTCCCCGTTCCTGTACCCGTAGCCGTCGCCCGCGTCTTCATACAGGTGGGAAGCTGTTTCCTCCTCCGGCGCCCACCAGACGTCCAGCGCCAGCGGGGGCCTGGACAGCTCGCCCACGTGCTGCTGGACGGGCCAATGAGGCACTACCGCCCCGCCGCGGACGTACACGGGGAGGAAGGAAAGCGGGCACTTCACCCACACGTCCTTTCCGGTGTCCTTCATCAGGCTGTCCGTGTGGTAGGAATACCAGACGCCCTCCGGAATGTACAGGAAGCGCCCTCCCTCCTGCGGCTCATGAATGGGGACAACGTACAAATGGTCTCCAAGGAAGTATTCCGCTCCGCGCCAGTAGGTATCCCGGTTCTCAAAGCATTGGAGCGCCAGGGAGTGCAGCACGGGCATGCCCGTTTCCGCATAACGCCGGAACTGGGTGTAAATATAGGGAAGAAGGCGGTACCGCCCTTCAATGGCGGCCTTCACGTATCCGGTCACCTCCTGGCCGAACACCCAGGGTTCCTGCCCGCCGAATTCCCCGGAGGAATGATTGCGGAAAAGGCCTTGGAACGCGGCCATCTGCATCCAGCGGCAGAACAGCTCCGGCGTGGGGTGGCCCATGAATCCCCCCGCATCCGCCCCCGCAAAGGAAATGCCGGAGGCGGCAAGCCGCTGGCACTGGAAGTTGGCCAGCTTCAAATGCTCCCAGTTGGAACGGTTGTCCCCCGTCCAGGTGGCGGCGAAGCGCTGAAGTCCGGCAAAACCCGCGCGGGACAGCAGGAAGGGGCGCCTGTCCGGCGCGTGGCGCTTCATGGCCAGCCAGGAGGCCTCCGCCATGCACTGCCCGTAAATGTTGTGGGCCTTCTCATGGGAACAGGGCATGCCGTCATATTCATGCCGCGTATCCATCGGGAACGTGCGGTCCGGAAAAATGACCGGCTCATTCATGTCGTTCCAAAGTCCGCGCACGCCCACCTCCTGAAGGTCATGCCTCAACAGGTCCGCCCACCAGCTCCGGACGGCAGGGGCCGTAAAATCCGGGAAATTGCAGAGCCCCGGCCAGACCTCCTCCGACAAAAGGGCGCCCTCCGCCCGGCGGCAGAAATAATTCCGTTCCAGGCCCTGCGCCCAGACCGGATTGGCCGGGTTGATCTTCACGCCGGGGTTCACGATCAGGACCGTCTTCACCCCGTCTTCCTCCAGGGAGCGGACCATTCCCGCCGCATCCGGAAAATTGTACTTGTCCCACGTGAACCCCTCCTTCTTCTCCATGTAATGGTGGTCCAGATGGATGGCGTCACACGGTATCCCCAGGTCCCGGAACCGTTCCACCAGGTTGTACACGGCCTTGTCCGGGTAATAGCTCCATTTGGACTGGTGGTAGCCCAGGGCCCACAGCGGCGGCAGTTCCGGCGTGCCGGTAAGGCGGGTGTAGGCGGCCACGATGTCCAGCGGGCGGCGGTCGTAAATGAAGTAGTAATTCATCAGGCCCCCGAATGAACCGAAGGTCAGCACCTTTTCATCCGTGGCGCCGAAGTCGAAGTAGGAGCGGCACGTATTGTCAAAAAGCAGGCCGTACGCCTTCCCGTCCCGGAGGCTCAGGAAAAACGGGATGCTCTTGTACAAGGGGTCGGACTCCTCATGAAAATCATAATGGTCCGCCCCCCACATGGAAAAATACTTGCCCCGCAGGTTCAGGGCGCAGGGCTTGTCCCCCAGGCCGAAGAAGTGCTCCGTTTCCTGGAGTTTTTTCCGTATCCACACGCGGGCGTCCCCCGTCCAGTCCTTGGACTCCCGGCCAAAGCCCCCTTCATCCGCCAGCAGGGGTTCATCAGTGACAAGATCGTAAAAATCCACCTTTTGCTCCTCCGTGCGGATGCGTATCCGCAACAGGGACGTTTCAATGACATGCACTCCCGCTTCGTCATGCTCCCGGATCTCCGCTCCCGGGGCCTCGTACGCGGGGTTCACGGCATAACTGGGTTCGTCCTCCGGCACCGGTCCGGTGAAGTACGTCACACGGACAATTCCGGCGTCCGCAATGCACACGCTGAGAGTTATTTTAGAAACGGCATTCGTGTATTCCCACTTGACCAGACGCCCCCGGAGAGGAGGCGTTTTCCGCTTTTCAGGGATGTTGGAAAAGGAACGCATGGAAGCCAAACAGAAGAAAGTATCAAGGGTGTTCGGTTTAGATTAAACCCATTTTATGACGAACGCAAGATTGAACTAAACCAGCGCTTTTCTTTTCATTATTAAGACAAAATTACTAATATTCGTCTAGACCACACATGAAAAATCTGATTTTATTGCCTTGGTGCACAACACGGCATGGCGCCGCTTCCTTCCCGACACCGACAACCCACATCAACCAATGAGCACAATCCGAGTTCTTACATTAGGATGGGAATTCCCACCCCTGGTTAACGGGGGGCTGGGCATTGCCTGCCTTGGCCTTTCCAAGGCACTGGCAAAAAAAGTGAATTTAAGGGTGATCGTTCCCAAGGCCGATCCCTCCGCCCTTTTCGACGGGTTCCAGCTCACTGGCCTCAACAATGTCTCCTACCGGGAAGTGGAGCAGGTGGACCAGAAATATTCCTATGACAGCTTCGCCCTGGTGGAGCACGCCCCCATTGAACTGGACCCCTACACCACGGTGGAAGGGGAGTCCGGCACGGTGCAGTTCACCAAGGAAGGCCGCATCACCTTCTCCAAGACTCATGAAGCGGACCTCCAGCTTTTCAAGAACAAGGAAGACCTCTATGCCGGAGACCTGGCCCTGAAAGTCATCCAGTTCTCCAAAATAGCGGTGAAAGTGGCCATGCAGCAGGATTTTGACATCATCCACGCCCATGACTGGATGACCTACCTGGCCGGGGTGGAAGTGAAAAAAGCCACGGGCAAGCCCTTGGTGGTGCACCTGCACGCCTCCCAGTTTGACCGCGCCGGAGCGGACGCCCGCGGCTGGATTTACGACATTGAGAAATTCGGCATGGAACAGGCGGACGCCGTCATCCCGGTCAGCAAGTACACGGGCACCATCGCCAGCGGTCACTATGCCATTGACCCCCACAAGATTTTCCCCATCCACAACGGAGCGGACCCCGTCAAGGTGTTCAAGGGAAAGAAAAAATTCCCGGAAAAGCTCGTGCTCTTCCTGGGGCGCCTCACGGCCCAGAAAGGCCCGGGCTTCTTCCTGCAAATCGCCGCCAAGGTGCTGGAGCAGACGGACGACGTGCGCTTCGTCATGGCCGGTACCGGAGAAAAACTCCGCCAGCTGATTGAATCCGGCGCGTTCAAGGGCGTGGGGGACAAATTCCACTTCACCGGATTCCTGAACAAGGACAAGGTGAATGACCTGCTCTCCATCACGGACATCTACTGCATGCCGTCCGTCTCGGAACCCTTCGGCCTCTCCGCCCTGGAAGCCGCCCAGTTCAACATTCCCGCCGTCATCTCCAAGCAATCCGGCGTGGCGGAAGTCATGAAGGGAGCCCTGAAAGCGGACTTCTGGGACGTCAACAAGATGGCGGAACACATCGTGCACCTCTGCACGGATGAGGAACTGTACCGGAAAGTGGTGGAACAGAGCACGGAGGACATTAAGGCCTCCACCTGGGACGCCGCCGCGGACAAGGTCATCCGGGTTTATGAACATGTGCTGAACCGCTAAAACTCCCCCCCTCAACCCACACGATAACTCACAGCCCTCTCCCCCCGTCCAATGAGCAATATTTCCCTCACTTTCGTGGCACACCAGCCCAACCGGCTGATTCATTACGATTTCTTCAAAATTGGAGAACACGCCTTTTATGAAGATGACGATCTGAATGCCCGCGTGCTCAGCACGGTGGCGGAACGCTGTTATTTCCCGGCCACCCGGCTGATGAAGCAGCTCATTGAACTGACGGAGGGCAAATTCCGTTTCGGGCTGGCCCTCAGCGGCGTCATTCTGGAACAGGCCCTGTACCACAGGCCGGACCTCATCGCCGCCTTCAAGGAACTGGCGGAAACCGGCTGCGTGGACTTTCTGGTGATGCCTTACTACAACTCCCTGGCCTCCGTCTATTCCCCCCAGGAATTCGCGGAACAGATTGAAGAACACCGGGAGCTTCTCAAAAAACTCTTCCGCCGGGAATCAGACGTGCTGATGAACACCGGAATGCTTTACTCCAACGCCATTGCGGCGCAGGCGGAAACGCTCGGATTCAAGGGAATCATGGCGGACGGCAACCCCGCCATGCTCAAGGGATTCACCAGCAATGAAGTATTTCTGGCTCCGTGGGTGTACAACACCACCACCATCTTCCGCAACCGGGAACTCTCCAATGACCTGGCGATCATGCGGACCGATCCGGAATGGCCGGAATACCCGCTTCCCCCCACCACCTTCGCAGACTGGCTGACGCACCAGCAGGGCAGCGTCACCACCCTGTCCATGGACTATGAAACGCTTGGCGAACGCCAGTCAGACGCTACGGGCGTCTTTGAATTCTGGCGCACCATGATTCTCTCCTGCGTGGAAGCAGGCAATCGGTTCATGACCCCGTCTGAAGTAGCGCAGGAAATCAAGCCCGTCTCCGTCTGTGAATGCACCCAGGAAATGACCTGCTCCACCTTCGGAACCATGTCCCACTGGAACGGCAACGTCATGCAGGATGAAGCCATCCGCAAAATCTACCGGCTGGAAAAACCGGTAAAGGCCGCCGATGACAAGGACCTTACCCACGTCTGGCGCAAGCTTCAGAGTGCGGACCACTTCCATTACATGCAGAAGGAAAACTCCTTCACCCCGTATGCCTCTGCCTTTGACGCATACATCTACTACATGAACGCTCTGGCAGACCTGCAAATCCGGGTCAAGCGGGAATCCCGGAAACCCGTTCCCGCGGCAGCTTCCTGACCTCCTGGTCCGTGCCCCCTGGCCCGTTTGGAGCGCAGCAAAAGCCTTTGCAGCAATAAAAATCCCCGTGCGTTCTCACGGAGCGCACGGGGTCCATCGGGAAATCCGTTCCTCTGATATATCCGGTTTCATGGCTGCCGTAAAAGCTTGCAGCGCGCCGGAAGGCTAATACTCCACAGCCAGGCGCTTCAGCTTGTTGCGCAGGGTAATCTTCTGGGCGGAGGAAACGCGCTCCACAAACAGGATGCCGTTCAAATGGTCGCATTCATGCTGCAGGCACCTGGCCAGCAGCCCGTTGCAGTCAATCGTCACTTCCCTGCCGTCTATCAGAAGCACCGTGGCTTTGACAAAATCCGGCCGCACGACGGAAGCGCGGATCTTGAGCACGCTCAGGCAGCCTTCATGGAAGGGGTGCATAGGACCGTAAGGCTCCAGAACGGGATTGGCAAACATCAGGGGCATGATGTCGGACAACTTCTTGTCTTCCCCGTTCACCTTCAGCCACGTCACGGACTCTTCCTCCTGCGGAATATCAATCACCACCAGTTGCACGGGAATGCTCACCTGCGGTGCCGCCAGGCCGATTCCCTCCGCGGCGTACATGGTTTCCAGCATGTTTTCCGCCAGGGCCTTCAGGCCTTCGTCAAAATGTTCCACGGGACGGCATTTTTCCTTCAATACCGGATTTCCATACTGTGCTATTTCCAATAACATTGGGAGGAGGAAGTGTTATATGTTAAGGCGTTTACTGAGCGCCGGACTTGTTGATTTCTATTCTGGCAGGAACATCCCCCGCGTCAATACCCACAGATGTCAGCGCATCCCAAATGCCTACAATGACGCCAAACTCCGCCTTTTTATCAACATCAAGCTGTAATTTGACCTCCGGATTTTCCTTCTTCAGCGCTTCCAGCGCGGCGGCCAGTTCCTTCATCTCCACCAGGCTACCATTCAGGGAAATGGAGGATTCCCCCGTCACGGCCAGTACGGCCCGCTGTTCCGAGGAAGGAGCCCCTTCCATGAACTCCGCGCCGGGAACGTCTATCTTCAGCAGGGACTGCGGCTTTTTCCACTGGGTATGGACAATGAAAAAGATGAGCAGAATGGTTAAAATATCAATCATGGGGACAATCGGCACCCCCATGCTCCTTGCTTTCTTGCGGTAAAACTGCATGGCCGGATCAGTGTTGGGAATGATGGCAGCGGAAGGAAATCAGCTCCGTGAGCAGAACTTCCATGGAGGCCGAGATGCGCTCCAGCTTGCGGGAATAATAAACGTGGGCGATCACGGCGGGGGTGGCGATGGCAAGACCGGCAATCGTCGTATTCAGCGCCTGGGCGATCCCCTGGGCAATCATGCCGTGGCTCTCATCCATGCCGAACACGCTGAAAATCTGCACCAGGCCGCTGGCGGTCCCCAGAATGCCGAACATGGGGGCGATCATCACAATCATGTCCAGCAGGGGGAGGCCCGCCTGGAGCATCACGAATTCTTCACGGGCCTTCACCTGGATCATCTCCTTCAGGGAGGCTTCATCCTCCAGCGGGGAATTCAGGGCGTCCAGCACCAGACGGCCTTCCACGGAATTGGAATCCGCGGCGATCTTCTCCAGCTCACCGCGCTCCAGGGTGCCGCCGGTGTACTGTTCCACGGCCCGGATCAGCCTGGCGGGACAGATGATGCTCCTCTTCATATTGAACATACGGTAAATGACGGCCGCAATGAGGAGGACGGAACAGGCCGCCAGCGGATACATGAAGACGCCGCCTGCCTGGAAGAATATGATGCAATCCTTGATAAAGTTCATAATGATGTATCAGTGAATGGTGTTTGTAGGATGGTAGGTTGTTAGAAATTGAAGTCGAAGTACATTTCCAGCGACTCCCCGATGAGCGCGCTCTTCACTTCCGGCGGCATCGCGGGAAGCCGCGCGAGCTTGATGGCGAGGAAAGTGAAGGACTTCTGCACCTCGCTGGCCCCCACGCGGGAAGTCTGCCGCATGGAGGAGACCTTGCCGTTCTTGCCGATCAGGATGCGGATGCGCACGGTCCCGGTGACGATCAGGTCCCGGTTCAAGTCACACTGGCGGTACCACTGTTCCCCGATGGCGCGGTAAACCATCGCCTGGTACATGCCCATGGGCGTGGCCTCTACATCCAGCGTGGGACGCCGCCCAAAACTGAATTTGCCCGTCTGCTTGGTCTTCTGCTCATGGGTCTTGAAGCCGGGCTGGCTCTCCGCATTGAACATGGGGTCATACAGGGGCTGCTTCTGCACCGGGCGCGTATTGGGGGGAAGGTTCAGGTTCGGAAGGTTCAGGGGAGGATTCTCGGCGCCCTTCGCAATGCTCCTGGCCAGCTCCTCAAGAGGGTCCGGCTTTTCCGGCGCGCCGGGCTGGGGCAGCGTCACCGCATGAGGAAGCTGCACGGCCCTTTCCTGCGCAGGGCGGCGGTTCTGCCGGGCCAGCCCTTCCTCGCTTGATTTGCCGGGCGCTCCCGTCTTGTTGGAGGAAGGGTCCATGGAATCCGGATGCCCCGCGGGAGGCATGGACGGCTCCTGGGGCTGGGGCGGAACGCTGGCGGAAGCTCCTGGGGCGGCATCCTTGTTGCCGTCCCGCTCGTGGCTCATGTCGCCATCCTGCCTCTCCTGGTCAAAAAGGACAATCTCCCCGTTCTCACGCTCCACGCCGTCCTGCGCGGGCATGTCCCTGCTGCTGTCCGGGTCCTTCCGGCCGCCTTCCGCCCGCGTATTCCTGTTGCTCTGGAATTGGGGCGTTTCCGGCCTGGTGGCGCTCTCCTGCTCCTCACTGGTCTTCACGATGGAAGGCAGGCGTTCCTCCGGCGCCTGTCTCCTGCCCTCCTGCGGGGCCTCCACCTTCTTTACCATGCGCGCACTCACCACCACCTGCCGCTTCTCCGCTGCCGGGGGGCGCGGGGAGGCCAGCCATTCCTCCGGAACCAGGTAGCTCCCCGCCAGTAAAAACAGGTGCACAAGCACGGACAGCAGCAGGCACATGCCCCAGGAAACCCGGAACAGCCCTTTTCGCCGTCGTTGCTTGAAACTCATGGAGGTAAAGTTTTCACGGTTCCATGACAAATGCAATGTAGAAAGGAGACATGATTGAAGGACGATTCCGCAATTTAGTATTGCACAAGAGCCCGCGCAGGCCCATAGTTGCTAGCGACCAACCACACGCCCCTACAGGCAAGGCGTCCCTCCCATACTATTACCATATACACCTCGTTAACACCCACCCATATGGCCAATCTCAACAAAGTCTTCTTAATGGGCAATCTTACCGCTGATCCCGAGCTGCGCTACACCCCCAAGGGCACCGCCGTCACGGACATTCGCCTTGCCATTAACCGCTACTATGCGGGAGACAACAGCGAACGCCAGGAAGAAACCACCTTCGTGGACGTTACCCTCTGGAACCGTCAGGCGGAAGTGGCCGGCAACTACCTCAGCAAGGGCCGCGGAGTCTTTGTGGAAGGACGCCTGCAACTGGACTCCTGGGAAGACAAGGCCTCCGGCCAGAAGCGCACCAAGCTGCGGGTAATCGGTGAAAACATCCAGCTCTTCCCCCGCGGCGGTGAAGGCGACATGGGCGGCGCTCCGCGCCAGCAGTCCCAGGGCGCGCCCCGCTCCAGCAACTACGGGCAGTCCCAGTCCCGCCCGGCCCAGAACTACAACCCTCCCCCCATGCCGTCCAACAACCAGCCCTCCAACGACTTTGGAGACATGGACGACGAAATTCCGTTCTAAATTGCAGGGCATTCCCTTTCTTTTTCCAGGCCGCCTTTCCTCCGTGTCAGGCGGCTTTTTCATGCCCTGAATGCCCGGCGCCCTTCACCAGTTGACGGAGTGCGGTTCCCCGTTCATTTCAGCTTGGCAAAACAGGTCCGTCCCGGCATACTTCCCGCGTATGAAAATAGCCGTCATTGGAAAAGGTGGGCGTGAACACGCACTGGTCAAGGCTCTCAAGGAATCCCCTTCCGCCCCGGAAATGTACTGTTTTCCGGGCAGCGACGCCATCAACCGTCTGGCCGCCCCCATCCCTGCCAGGGATCTGCCTACGCTGATCGACTGGATGGTTTCCAATAAAGTGGACCTCTGCGTAGCCGGGGAGGAAAGCTATCTGGTGAAGGATGAGGGCTTGGCGAACGCCTGTGCCCGTGCAGGCATCCCCTGCTGGGGCCCCGTAAAGGAAAGCGCCCAGCTGGAAGCCAGCAAGGAATTTGCCAAGGAGTTCCTGCTCCGCCACCAGATACCCACCGGGCAGGCCCGTGTGGCCGCCACCCTGGAGGAAGCGCAGCAATTCATTGGCGGCGTTTATCCCACCGTGCTGAAATTTGACGGACTGGCCGCCGGAAAGGGCGTGGCCGTCTGCATGACCAGGGAGGAAGCGGACGCATTCCTGAAGGAAGTGTTTACGGACAGGCGCTTCGGTGAAGGGCGCCTGCTGGTGGAAGAATTTCTGACGGGGCCGGAAGTATCCATCTTCGGCGCTTTGGTGGACGACCACTACCTCATTCTCTGCCCGGCGCGCGACTACAAGCGCCTCAAGGAAGGCGACGCGGGCCCCAACACGGGCGGCATGGGCGCCGTGGCCTCTCGCCGGCTCGTGGAGCCGGACATGCTGGAACGCATTGAAAAGGAAATCGTGGCCCCCACGGTAGCCGGACTGAAAAAGGACGGGCTGCCCTACCGCGGCTTCCTGTACTTCGGCCTGATGCTGACCCCTGGCGGCCCCAAGGTGATTGAATACAACTGCCGCTTTGGGGACCCGGAATGCCAGGCCGTCATGCCTCTGCTCTCCGGAGACCTGGCTTCCTTCTGCCTTCATGGAGCCAAAGGGGAATTCACCCCGGAAGAAATCTCCTTCCAAAACGGTTGGAGCGTCTGCTGCGTGCTGGCCTCCCGGGGGTACCCGGAAACCTCCCACTCCGGCGACTGCATCCAGGGGTTGAACGACGTCGTGAACGCCTCCGTGTACCACGCGGGCACCAAATGGAATGCGGACAAAAATTGTTTTGAAACCAACGGCGGCCGCGTGCTGGCCGTGGTGGCGCAGGGAGAAACCCTGTCCGAAGCGCGCCAGCGCGCCCATAACGAAACCAAGAAGGTCAAATTTGACGGCATGCAGCGCCGCCCGGACATAGGCTTCACCAGCTTCGTCTGATTTTTCGCCTCCCCCAACTGCCCCCATGAAAATCCCTGCCCTTCTCTCCCTCCTGTTCCTTTCCTGTTCCGCGTGCCTAGTGGCGGACAACGCTGCGCTGGCCGCCAAGGCGCGCGAACAGATAGGAGTAACGGTCTCCTACAACGGAGGCTACCAGTCCATCCCCTACCCTGGCGGGGATGTTCCCAAGGAAACCGGAGTGTGCACGGACGTGGTCATCCGCGCCATGAGGGCCTTCGGCCTGGACCTTCAGAAAGCCGTGCATGAGGACATGAAGGCCCACTTCTCCAAATACCCCAAAAACTGGGGTCTGAAAACCACGGACCGCAGCATTGACCACCGGAGGGTGCCCAACCTCCGCACCTTCTTCAGCCGTCGGGGATGGTCCGTCCCCATCACTAAAACGGCGGCGGACTACAAGCCCGGCGATCTGGTTACCTGGAACCTGGGGGGCTCGGTCCCCCATATCGGCATCGTTTCCGACAAAAAGACGGAGGAAGGCACGCCGCTGATCATTCACAACATCGGCGGCGGCACGCAGGAGGAAGACTGCCTGTTCCTTTACACCATCACGGGCCACTACCGCCCCGTACTGGACACGGGGAAACAGAGTTCCCAATCCTGATTTCCCCCGTCCTTGCACAGCCTGCCGCCACAAGCTCCCGGAGACTTTCCCCGGAATTGCAAAGAGCGCCGCATGCCCATGAGGCGGATTTGCACATCCGGTGCGGGTCCCCTGTGCAAGGTTTGGAATGCCCATGAACCTTCTTGCAAAAAGAGGGGGCTTCCGTCATCATGTATTCATGGTCACACCTGCATTCTCCGATTGTGTCAACAAGCTGGGCGTCGCTGAAAACGACGTGATCCCCTTCGGCCGCAACAAGGCCAAGATTTCCCTGGATGTACTCAACAAGCCGGCCTCTCCCGGCAAGCTTATTCTGGTCTCCGCCATCACGCCCACCCCTTCCGGAGAAGGGAAAACCACCGTGTCCATCGGTTTGGCGCAAGGCTTGCAGGCCATCGGTAAAAAAGCCTGCCTGGCGCTCCGCCAGCCCTCCATGGGTCCGGTATTCGGCCGCAAGGGCGGCGCCACCGGCGGCGGCAAAAGCTCCCTGACGCCTCCGGATGAAATCAACATGCACTTTACGGGGGACTTTCATGCCATCACGTCCGCCCACAACCTGATCAGCGCCATCCTGGACAACGCCATGTTCTTCCACACGCTGAACATTGACGAACGCAAAGTCACCTGGAAGCGCGTCATGGACATGAACGACCGCTCCCTGCGCTCCGTCATCGTGGGGCTCAACAAGCAGGGCTTTCCGCGTGAAACGGGCTTCGACATCACCCCGGCTTCGGAAATCATGGCGTGCTTGTGCCTGGCTACCTCCTACAAGGACATGGAAGACCGCATCAACCGCATCGTGATCGGCTTCACGTCGGACGACAAGCCCGTATTCGCCCGGGAACTCGGCATCACCGGTTCCGTCATGGCCCTGCTGAAAGACGCCCTGATGCCCAACCTGGTGCAAACGGTGGAAGGCGTGCCCTGCTTCCTGCACGGCGGCCCGTTCGCCAACATCGCCCACGGCTGCAACTCCGTGCTGGCTACTAAAATGGCCCTGCACTTCGGCGACTATGCCGTCACGGAAGCCGGCTTCGCCTTTGACCTGGGAGCGGAAAAATTCCTGGACATCAAATGCCGCCAGTCCGGCCTGGATCCGGCCGCCATCGTCATTGTAGCCACGGCGCGCGCGCTGAAAATGCACGGAGGCACCGCCCTGGCGGACCTGAAAAACACGGACGTGGCCGCCCTGAAAAAAGGCCTGGCCAACCTGGACGCCCATCTGGACGCCGCTGCCCACTACAAACGGCCCGTGGTGGTGGCCGTCAACAAATTCTTTGACGACTCCCGGGAAGAACTGGACGCTATCGTGGAACACTGCGCGGAACGCGGCATCCCCTGCGCCATTGCGGACATCTTCTCCCAGGGAGGGGAAGGAGGCAAAGACCTGGCCCAAATGGTAGCGCAAGCCGCGGAAAAGCCCTCCGCCCCCTTCAAGCCCCTGTATGAATCCGCCCTGCCAGTGGAAGAAAAACTCAACATCATTGCCCGCAGCATTTACGGTGCGGACGGCGTGGAACTGACGCCCGCGGCCAAAAAGAAGCTGGCCCAGTTTGAAGCCAGCCGCCTGACGGACCTGCCCGTCTGCATGGCAAAAACCCAGAACTCCCTTTCCGACAACGGACGCCTGCGCGGACGCCCCACCGGATTCACCGTTACCGTGCGCGACTTTGAAATCGCCAACGGCGCCGGCTTCCTGGTGGCCCTGTGCGGGGAAATCATGCGCATGCCCGCCCTGCCCGTCTCCCCCAACGCCATGCACATCTATCTGGACAACAAGGGCAACGTCCAGGGGCTCTGAACAGTCTCAACGCAAGACACAACACCTCACCGCACACCATGAAAATCGCCATTCTGGGGGCCGGAGCCCTCGGCTGCTATTACGGAGCCAGGCTCCAGGAATCGGGCCAGGACGTCTCCTTCATCGTACGTTCGGAATACGGCTACCTAAAAGAACACGGCCTGGAAGTGAAAAGCCTGCACGGAGACATCTCCCTGCCCCACGTCAAAGTCTACCGGGACTCCGCGGAAGTCGGGCCCGTGGACCTGGTCGTGGTCGCATGGAAAAGCACGGCAAATGCCGGGTTCGCCAAGGCCCTGCCTCCGCTGATGGAACCGGACACGGTCGTGGTGACCCTGCAAAACGGCATGGGAAATGCGGAGAAAATTGCCCGCATCATTCCGGCGGACCGCATCTATGTGGGCCTGTGCTTCATCTGCGCCATGCGCGCGGAGCCGGGCCATGTCAACCATCTGGAAGGCGGCAACATTCAGTTTGCCCCCTTCGTCCCCTCACCGGAAGGCTCTGAAAAGGCCCGGGAGCTCTCCGAATTGTTTGCCAGCGCCGGCATCAAGACCCGCGCCTTTGACGCCGCGGAACAAATCCAGTGGTACAAGCTCGTCTGGAACATCCCGTTCAACGGACTGTGCCTGGCGCTGGGGGGCATCAGCATTGCGGAACTCTATCAAAACCCGGAAAACGTCGCCCGGGCGCGCCGCATCATGGAAGAAGTAGTACAGGCGGCCAAGGCCCGCGGCTACACCCTGCCGGACGACCTGGTGGAATTCCACCTCTCCCGCACGGAAAGCATGGGCTCCTTCATCCCGTCCAGCGCGGTGGACTACAACGCAGGCCGCCCCATTGAATACACGGCCATCTGGGGTGACCCCTCGCCAAGGCGCACCAGGCCGGAGCCTCCCTTCCGGAATGGGAGCGCCTGGACCGGGACATCCGCAAGCGCCTGAACATGGACTGATTCTCCTGATTTTGTTCAACTACTCTAGAGAATATGCAACAAGCCTATTATTCTAATGATATACAATCATTTTGCACCCAATCTCTAGAAGAAATTTTAGGTCAACTTGCTGTTAATAACTCCTTTGACCTAGAGCAAAATTTACGTAATTCATGGGTTGACGAGATCAAATTACTACAACACGTTCTTCAAAATATTCCTACTGGTTCACTGGCCTTTGAATATACAATTCCCCGTATTGGAGAACGGATAGACGTGGTCATAGCCTATGCAGGTGTTCTCTACATCCTTGAATTTAAAGTAGGAGAAACATGTTATCCCAGATACGCCAGTGACCAGGTGGTAGACTATGCCTTAGCACTTAAGTATTTTCATCAAGAAAGCCATCACAGGAAAATTGTTCCTCTTGTCGTTTGCACGAAAGCCCCCCCTAAGGAGCATGAACTTAAAGCATACCAAGACGGAGTATATCACCCTCTTCTTTGCAATGCTGATACTTTAGGTCCCACCTTAAGAAAGCTTACTGATAAGTTATTTGATGAGGAGTTCTCTTTTGAACAATGGTTAGCTTCACCATACATGCCAACTCCTACCATTATTGAAGCTGCACAAGCGCTTTACCGTGGGCATGATGTTAAAGAAATTTCACGAAGTGATGCAGGAGCTTACAATCTGAGCCGCACCACACAGACACTGAATAGGATTATTGATCAAAGTAAACAAAACCATGAAAAATCCATCTGCTTTGTCACCGGAGTGCCTGGTGCAGGAAAAACCTTGGTAGGCCTTAATATTGCTAATGAACGGCATCAATATGATGAACAAGAGCATGCTGTTTTTCTTTCTGGTAATGGCCCATTAGTTTCTGTCTTGCGGGAGGCCCTGGCACGGGATGAAGTCAAACGCTCTAAAGGTGAAATTACAAAAACAGAATCTAAAAGAAAAGTCTCTGCTTTTATTCAGAATATTCATCACTTTCGTAATGCAGGCTTACCTCCAGCTACCCAAGCTCCTGTAGAGAAAGTGGCCATCTTTGACGAAGCGCAACGTGCCTGGACAAAAGAACAAACGGCCAAGTTTATGCTGAAACGTCACAGCCTTCCCTGGGATATGTCGGAACCTGAATTTTTGATTAGTGTGATGGACCGGCACCAAGATTGGGCGGTTATTATCTGTTTAATCGGAGGGGGGCAAGAAATCCATACAGGGGAGGCGGGGTTGCCTGCTTGGTTTGACGCATTAAGAGAACGTTTTCCCCATTGGAATGTTTATGCATCCCCTCAAATCTCTGATACGGAATATACGAGAGGAACCTCCCTTAAAACTCTCTTTAAGGGGTTACCTCTTGATGAAAGAACAGACCTGCACCTCTCTGTTTCCATCCGTTCTTTCCGGAATGAACAAGTTTCAGCATTTGTAAAATCTCTTTTAGACAAAGACTTGCCAGTAGCTCAGCACCTCTATTCTGCTCTTTCATCTGACTATCCCATTGTGCTTACTCGTAACCTACAAAAAGCGCGTCAATGGGTACGTGAGCAAGCCAGGGGAACAGAACGTTATGGAATCATTGCCAGTTCTGGGGCCAAACGGTTACGCCAATTTGGAATTTGGGTACAAAGTAACATTCAGGCAGAAAACTGGTTTCTAAATGGTAAGGAGGATGTCCGATCTTCCTATTTTCTAGAAGATACGGCCACGGAATTTGATATTCAAGGTCTGGAAATTGATTGGGCCGTTGTCGCGTGGGATGCAGATTACCGCATTGAAAATGGACATTTCAAATCTTATAACTTTACAGGGTCTAGCTGGAAAACAGTAGGTCAAAGAGATGCCCAGCTCTATCTTAAAAATACCTATCGCGTCTTATTGACACGAGCCCGACAAGGATTTGTGCTCTTTATACCAGAAGGCTGTGACGCGGATTTGACTCGGCAATGTTCCTTTTATGATGGTATTTATTATTATTTAAAAGAAATAGGAATAAAGGAGCTATAAGAATCCCAGGATGTCTTTTTCTTGGGATGAAAAGCTAAATAACTCTGCGTATTATCATGCTGAAAACCACCATCATTTTCATCATTGCCCTGCTGGGCTTCGGCATGATCCGGCTGCCTTTGCAGAACCATATCCTGGAACAGGAGAAGGCGGCGGGGCTGCTGGATGATCCGGTGAAGCTTTCCTCTTCCGATTATCTGGAGCAGCAGCTTGCGATGGTCTCCCTGGGGGGGCTGCGCTCCCTGGTGGCGGCCGTGCTGAGCATGGAGGCGTTCGACTGTTTCCTGATTTCCGACTGGGCCAATCTGGAACGCCGCTACAACCAGATTACTTCTCTCGCCCCCCATTCCGATTTTTACTGGGACAACGGTTCGTGGCATCTGGGCAACAATGCCTCCTCCAGCTACCTGGATAACAAGCGGCTTTCCCCCATGGAACGCCGGGAGGGCTTCCGGAAGTACATCCAGAAAGGCCGCCGTTTCCTGGAAAAAGGCATCGGCGCCAACCCCGGAAGCTGGTATTTGCAGTCCCTGCTGGGCAACATGTACAGTGATACCTACCGTCAGCCGGATTTTGAAAAGGCCGCGGAAGCCTACCGCAAGGCCCGGGAGCTGGGAGCCCCGCCCCTGACGGCCCGCAAGGAGTTTTACGCGCTTGTCCGCGTTCCTTCCAAATCCCGTGAGGCGCTGGAGCTGGGCCGGGAATTGTTCAAGGACCCGCGTAACCGGACGCCCAGCCTGGTGAACAACATTTTTGTCCTGGAAAACAGGCTGAACGTGCCGGAGAAGGACCGCGTTCCCTTCCGGGAATTGTTCCCTACGGATGAAATCGCCCGCGACCTGATGACCAGCCACCTGGCCAATTCCCTCAGGTACCCCGTGGACGGCCTGAGGGAGGCGCTGGAGTCTTTGCCGGAAGAAAAGACCAAAGATTGAAAATCAAAATACTAAACGGAGAAAACTTTAGTCCGGGGTCTTTCCCATTTAGTATTTATTTTACCGGCCGCGCTTGGCAAAGCCCCGGAAAAGTGCTATGGTTTTTCACCGCAATACCATGAGTAGAATAGCCCTGATCAGTGACATCCATGCCAACCTGCCCGCTCTGGAAGCGGTAATGAAGGATATAGAACAGTTGCGATGCGATGCCGTTTACTGCCTGGGTGATATTGTAGGCTACAACGCCAATCCTTCCGAATGCCTTGAATTCATCCGCGAACGCCAGATTCCCACCGTGCGCGGCAACCATGATGAGGAAGCCATTGGGGAGGACAATCCCGCAGGCATGAATCCCGTAGCGTACAACGCCCTGATGTGGACGCGCCGGCAGCTTTCCGACGAACAGAAGAAGTGGCTGCGCCGCGCGCCGTTCCAGCGCATCCTGCCCAATGAAATCGTTCTGGTGCACGCCACGCAGGACAAGCCCAATTCCTGGGCCTACGTCACGAATGTGGATACGGCCACGCACAGCATCAACATGCTGCGCGACAACCAATTCCTGTGCTTCAACGGCCATACGCACGTCCCCCGCACTTTCATTCGCCATGAAGGGAGCATCCAGGAATATGAATCCGGGGACATCCAGCTTCTCAAAACCAACAAGTACCTCATCAATGTAGGTTCCGTCGGCCAGCCCCGGGACGGAGACCCCCGCGCCGCCTATGGCGTGCTGGATGTGGACAGCATGGTTTACTACCAGCGCCGCGTGGAGTACGACGTGGAGGAGGCGCAGAGGCGCATCCTGGCCGCCGGGCTTCCGGACATGCTGGCACGCCGCCTGGGGGAAGGCATTTAGTGTTCCGCTCCCCTTTTCAGGTTCATGCGGGTTCAGCCTCTGAAACCCTGCGGCATTGTCCCTTGTTTCTGCGCCCCATCCGCACCGGCATTGAGAAAAACCGGGATGCCTGCATGTTAGCAAAGGCTCACAAATTTGCATTGCTACTTGCCTCACATGCCACAAACCAGTAGAGTTCTGCGCGACGAATGAAGACCTATATCATCAGACGACTCCTTCTCATGCCCCTGACGCTTCTGGGGGTCACGTTCCTCGTCTTTTGCATAACCCGTTTTGTCCCGGGAGGTCCCATTGAACAGATGATGCAGCAGCAGAGCATGAGTGCCCTGTCCGGTCAGAAGGCGGGCTCCCAGCGCGGAGACAATAACCTGAGCGAAGCGGATATGGAGCGGTTGGAAGAACAGTACAGCCTGCAGGAACCCATCATCACCGCCTATCTGCAATGGCTGGGGGTGCTCCCCAAAAAGATTTTCATTTCCCGCGAGGAGTTCGGGGACATCGGCGGCATGGAACCGTCCGACACGGAGGATGAATATTCCGGCATTTCCGATACTCACACCCGGATCAATCTGAATGAAACCGGGGAACAGGTCGTCGTCGTCCGTCCGGACAAGAATTCCGGCGACGTGAAGGATGCCTTTTTTTCCGGCACGCCATCCCGGAAAGCCGCCACGGAAGGCTGGACCGTGGACATTGAATCCCCCATGGACCGGGCGGAACGCTGGGCGCGCCGCATGAGGCAGACGGACAACACGGCGGCCGTCCAGGACAAGGCCAAGAGCTATGCGTGGCGCGCCGTGATGTACAAGACCAGCTTTGACGGGCTGCTGCAGGGCACCATGGGCAACTCCTTCAAGTACAATGAACCCGTGTGGGACATGATTAAGGAGCGCATTCCCGTCTCCCTGTACTTCGGCATCCTGAGCGCCATCATCACGTATTCCGTCTGCATACCCCTGGGGGTGGTGAAGGCCATCCGGCACAAGAGCCTGGTGGATAACATTTCTTCCGTCCTGATTTTCCTGGGGTACTCCGTCCCCGGCTTCGCCCTGGGCGCGGTGCTGGTGGTCTATCTGGGCGCGCGGCTGGAATGGTTCCCGCTCTGCGGCCTGACGTCGCCGGACTTTGCGGACATGGGCTTCTGGGGACAGGCCGGGGACCTGCTGCACCACACGGTGCTCCCGCTGATCTGTTACGTGGTCAGCTCCTTCGCCATCACCACCATGATGATGAAGAACAACCTGATGGACAACCTTTCCTCCGACTACGTCAGGACGGCCATGGCCAAGGGCGTAAGCTTCAAGGGGGCCGTGATCAAGCACGCCTTCCGCAACTCCTTCATCCCAATCGCCTCCACGCTGGGGAGCCTGATCAGCCTGATTGTGGCCGGCTCCATGCTGGTGGAAAAGGTCTTTGATATCCAGGGCTTCGGCATGCTGAGCTACCAGGCCTTGATGGACAAGGATTACGCCCTGATCATGGGCACGCTGTTGCTCACCTCCTTCCTGATGGTGCTGGGCAACCTGCTTTCAGACATCATCGTGGCAGCCGTGGACCCCCGCATTAAATTTGAATAACACACATGGTTAGAAAACTGGCATACCTTCTGGTCATTCTGGCGGTCCTCACTGCCGTGGGAGAGCTGTGCGGCCTGCTCCTGCCCACGTTGAGCTGGCCCTTCACCGTCTCGCGGGAAATGAGCATGCTCAACATCGTCTGCACGGACCAGAACAACGGCGGCATCCTGACGCCTCAGGGAAAATTCCTGTGGTTCGGCTGGGCCTGCGTGCTGGTCATGGCCGGGGTGGGCTTCTGGATCATGCTGAAAGGCCCGCGCCGCTTCCATCCCACGCCTATTACGAAGCGCCGCATTCAGCGCTTTAAAAGTATCTCCCGCGGCTACGTTTCCCTGGTCATCCTGCTGGCGCTGACACTGCTGGCCTGCATGGACCAGTGCCTGGTGGGCAAGCGGGCTCTTCTTGTAGTCCAGGACGGTTCCTGGTACTTCCCCGCCATCATGCGCAAGGTGTACCAGGGCTCCACCTTCGGCCAGACCGGAGACTTTGCGGATGCGGAAGCCAATTACCGCGAACTGAAAAAGCAGGCCGGACAGCCCGGCAAGCCCTCCCTGGTCATCATGCCCCTGGTTCCGTACGATCCCACGGGGGATTCCACTAATCCCGGTTCAGAAGCCCTGACGGTGAATGAAGACGGCCTGGTGTGCGAGTCCAATGGCAAGCCGTATTCCGGCCTGGCCTCCCGGTTGCACAAGGATGAAGAAGCCCTCCCCCACATCAGCTACAAATTCCGCAAGGGGAAAAAGGTGGACCGCGCCACCGGCTGGCTGGAAGACCGGACGGAGGTATACAGCGCCACCTATGAAAACAACCGGATCGTGGCGGAACATTACAGCGGCCCCGGCACCAAGGAGGACTTCCTGAAACAGACGGACGAAAACAAAATCAGCCGCATCTTCTACCATCCGGCCCCTCCCCTCAAGGGCGGCCACCTGCTTGGCACCAATACCCAGGGGGCGGACATCCTGGCGTACCTGTACGGCGGGCTCCAGGTGAACATGAAGGCCGCCATCTTCTATCTCCCCATCGTGTACTTCATCGGCATCACCTTCGGGATGATGATGGGGTACTTCGGCGGCATGTTTGACCTCGGCATGCAGCGCCTCATTGAAATCTTCTCCCAGGTTCCCTTCCTGTTCATCATCATGATCATTTCAGACATGGTGCCGCTCCAGATGAAGGGCATGTTCCTGATCATCAGCCTGCTCATCATGTTCGGGTGGATGTCCATGACGTACCAGCTCAGGACCTCCACTATGAAGGAAAAAGCGCGGGACTACGTAGCGGCCGCCCGCGTGCTGGGCGCTTCCACCAGCCGCATCCTCTTCATCCACATCCTTCCGAACCTGGTCGCCATCCTGGTCACGCTGGTTCCGTTCAGCGTTTCCGCCCTGATCCTGGCCCTGGCTTCCCTGGACTACCTGGGCTTCGGCCTGCCGGACACGTACGCCAGCTGGGGTCGCCTGCTCAATGACGGCCTGGCGGACCTCTCCGCCAGCTGGGTGGTCACCTCCGCCTTCGCCGCCCTGGTGATCACGCTCCTGCTCGTCACCTTCATCGGGGAGGCCATCCGCGAGGCCTTCGATCCCAAGAAATTCACCACTTATAAATAATAAAAGACTCCTGTTCCTCCACATACCCATGCTCAAGCTGTCCACCATCCTCCGCACCCTCCTTTCTTCCATGGCGCTGTCCCTCCTGCTGACAGCCGGCGCCGGCTGCAAGGATTCCTCCCAATCCCAGGGGGTGGGCTGGCAGCCTAACGTGCCTTTCGGTACGCTTCCTCCGGGGTTTGACTCCTTCCCGGAGCGGTGGAACAAGCAGGTCAATGACCGCCTGGCCAGGGAAGAAGCCGCCAAGCAGAAGGAAATCAAGAGCCTCCGTGACCAATTCTTCAAGGAGGAAGACCCCAAAATCAGGGAAAAGCTGCAAAGCAAGCTCATTGCGGATGAAGCGGCCCTCTCCGTCATCCACCGCAGGCAGACGGAAGGGGACTACATCAAATTCAAGACTCCGGCGGACATCCCCCAGGACCTTAAATGGGAAGACGGGCTGGACAACCCGGAAATAGGAGACCCGGCCGCCAAAAAAGGCGGCGTGCTGCGCCAGTGGGCCCCGGGGTCCTACCCGGACACCTTCCGCCCCAACGGCCCGAACAGCAACAGCGGCTTCCGCGGCCCCCTGTATGATGAAATCATCATCGGCCTCGTCTCCATCCATCCGGTCACCGGAAAAATCATCCCCGGCATTGCCCACAAATGGGCGGAAACTGCGGACAGGCGCACCGTTTACTTTGAACTGGACCCGG
Source organism: Akkermansia muciniphila (assembly GCF_040616545.1). Taxonomy (NCBI): domain Bacteria; kingdom Pseudomonadati; phylum Verrucomicrobiota; class Verrucomicrobiia; order Verrucomicrobiales; family Akkermansiaceae; genus Akkermansia; species Akkermansia muciniphila. The sequence continues at coordinate 2,702,637 of NZ_CP156688.1, forward strand.
ACGCCCGCTACACGGACGGGGCCAGGGTGAAGGCCATTGACCTGCTGGTGAACATGTACATCCGCACGTCGGAATACAGCCGGGACGTCTTCTACAACAACTTCTTTTACCAGAACGCCTCCAACATCACCATCTACGACGACAGCCGCTTCTCCATCACCCTCCCCTTCGCCAAACCGCTGCTCCCGTACTACTGTACGCTGTTCATCCCGTCCCCGCCGCACTTCTACTGTGAATTCGGCCCCAGTTACGTGGAGCGCTACCAGTGGCGCGTGCCGCCTACCACGGGTGCTTACGTGGTCAAGCCGGACGGCATCATCCGCGGGCGCCAGGTAACACTCCAGCGCGTGCCGGACTGGTGGGCCAGGGACAAAAAGTTCACCAAGTACATGTACAACGTGGACCAGATCGTGTACAACTTCATCGCGGAACCGTCCAAGGCCATTGAACTCTTCCGCATCGGCGAGCTGGACGTGATGAACATCACAAAACCGGAGCTGTGGCACGAACGCATGGAAATTCCGGAAGTCCACAACGGCTACATCAACCGCAGCACGTTTTTCACCATCTACCCCCGGCCTCCCTACGGCCTCTTCCTGAACACCTCCAAGGCCCCCTTCAATAACCTGGACGTGCGCCTGGGCTTCCAGTACGCCCTGAACATCCAGAACATCATTGACATCACCTTCCGCGGAGACTACCAGCGGCTCAACTCCTACAACTCCGGCTTCGGCAAATTCACCAACCCCTACATCAAGGCGCGCCCCTACTCTCCGGAACAGGCCCGCGCCTGCTTCGCCAAGGCCGGATACACGATCCCGTGCCCGGACGGAATCCTCCGCAAGCCGGACGGCACCCGGCTCACCGCCGCCATTACCTTTCCCAACTCCTCCCCCTCCCTGGCCTCCACGCTGGGCAAGCTGAAGGAAGACGCCCGCAAATGCGGCCTGGAAATCCAGCTGGACCCGCTGGACTCCACCGTGGCCTTCCGCAAGATCATGGAAAAGCGCGTTCAGGCCTCCTTCATGGCCTGGGGCTTCACCCCGCCCCACCCGATGAACGAACAGGGCTTCCATTCCCGCTACGCCTATGACGAGCGCGGCAGCCTCATCACCTACACCAACAACATCTGCGCCTACGCGGACAAGGAGATGGACAAGCTGCTGGACGCTGAAACGAACGCCGCTACGGAAGACGAACTGCAAAAGGCCACGTGGAAGGTACAGCAGAAAATTCATGACGAAGCCCTGTGGGTCCCGGCCTGGACCACGGAATTCGTCAGGCTGGGCTACTGGCGCTGGGTCAGGTGGCCAAACAGCGCCACCACGCAATTCTGCCATCCCGTCGTGTTTGACCCGATGGAAAGCTACCTGTACTGGGTGGACAACGACATCAAGAAGGAGACGATGGAAGCCAAGCGTGAAGGAAAAACCTTCGAGGAAGTGGACGCCGTGTACGACCAATACCGTTACATGGATTCCATCGACAGCCTTGACAACAAGGAAGGGAGCGGCAAACTGCCGTCCGTGCCCGTCATCCCGGAAAACGGCAGCCCCCTGGAACCCTCTGCAACGGAGAAATAACAAGTGAGCGAACCCCTGTTGGAAATCAAGAACCTGGTCACCGGATTCGAAACGGAATCCGGCCTGCTGAAAGCGGTGGACGGCGTCAGCTTTACCGTACCCAAGGGAACCTGCGTAGGCATCGTGGGGGAATCCGGTTGCGGTAAAAGCGTTACGGCCATGTCCATCGTGCGCCTGCTGCCCCAGCCCATGGGGAAAATTCTGGACGGGCAAATACTCTTCAAGGGCCGTGACCTGGTCCAGGCCAGGGAGACGGACATGCACGGCATCCGCGGCCGCCACATCGGCGTCATCTTCCAGGAACCCATGACGGCGCTCAACCCCGTGCACAGCATCGGCAGGCAGATCGGGGAATCCCTGATGCTCCACCGGGGAATGAATGCCAAAGAAGCCCGGGACGCCGCCATCCAGCTCTTGCAGCGCGTCCGCATTCCTGCCCCGGAACAGCGTGTGGACGAATTCCCTCACCAGCTCTCCGGAGGCATGCGCCAGCGCGTCGTCATCGCCATCGCTCTGGCCTGCCATCCTGAACTCATCATTGCGGATGAACCCACCACAGCGCTGGACGTCACCGTGCAGGCGCAAATTCTGTCCCTCCTGAAGGACCTTCAGGCGGAAATGGGCTCCTCCTCCATCCTCATCACCCATGACCTGGGCGTCATCGCGCAGAGCTGTGACTCCGTGGTGGTCATGTATGCCGGCCGCGTGGTGGAAAAAGCCCCCGTCCGGGAACTCTTTGCCAATCCCCGCCACGCCTACACCAAGGGACTGCTGGCCTCCATCCCCCAGTTAAGCTCCGTGCGCAAAACCAAGCTGCCGACCATTCCCGGCCAGGTGGCCTCCATTGCGGACTTCGTGCCCGGCTGCCGCTTCTGCCAGCGCCAGGGCGTCCCCGTGGAAGAACTGACGGAACGCCCCCCTCTGGTGGAAATATCCCCGGACCACTTTGTGGAAGCCTGCCCCCGCTGCGCCAACCTTTAACCTTTTTCCCCTTCTCTCGCCATGCCGGAACCAATCTTGCAAGTCAACAACCTGAAAATGTACTTCCCCGTCCGCTCCGGGATATTCCTGCGGCAGGCGGGCTGGGTCAAGGCGGTGGACGACGTCTCCTTCAGCATCTACCCCGGAGAAACGCTGGGACTGGTGGGGGAATCCGGCTGCGGAAAATCCACCATCGGGAAAAGCATCGTGCGCCTGCTGAAACCTACGGGAGGCTCCATCCTGTTCAACGGCAAAAACATCGCCAGGCTCTCCCAGCGGAGCATGCGCCCCCTGCGGCCGCACATTCAAATGGTTTTCCAGGACCCGGCGGAATCCCTCAACCAGCGCCAGTCCATCGGCCAGATTGTGGCGGAACCCTTCGTCATCCACCGCATGGGCACTCCCGCCGCGCGCCGGGAATGGGTGCGCGGCCTGCTGGACCGCGTGGGAATGCCGGACAGCGCCATTGACCGCTTTCCCTTTGAATTCTCCGGAGGCCAGCGCCAGCGCATCGGCATTGCGCGCGCCCTCACGCTGAACCCCAGCCTCATTATTCTGGACGAACCCGTTTCCGCGCTGGATGTCTCCGTCCAGTCCCAGGTGCTCAACCTGCTGCTGGAGCTTCAGGAAGAACGCAAGCTCTCCTACCTCTTCATTGCCCATGACCTAGCGGTGGTCAAGCACATCTCCGACCGCGTGGCGGTCATGTACCTGGGGAAAATCGTGGAAATGTCAGATGCGGAAACCATCTACCAATCCCCCAAACACGCCTATACCAAGGCGCTGCTGGATGCCATTCCGGAACCGGACCCCGCCAGGGCCAACAAGCACCAGCCCTTGCCCGGGGACGTACCCTCCCCCATCAACCCGCCGCTCGGCTCCGCCTTCGGCCACCGCATCCAGCACCCCTCCTATCCGGAGACGGTGGGGGCGGACCTCACCCCCGTGGAAATAGAACCGGGCCACTGGGTAGCCCCGGACCCCTGCTCCCTGGAACCGGAGGACTGGAACAAGGTGCGCCAGCGATAACCCTTCCCGGAATTTTCCCATTCCCGCCGGGAGCGCCGCAAACCACTGCGGCATCTTAAAAATTTGCGGCCTTTCAAGGGCGCCTGAAGTCTGCCGCTTCTCCGTCACACATAAATGCGCGGCACGCGGGCGCTGATACTGGTCAGCACGTTGCTGGGAATGGTATTTGCGCGGCGCGTCAGCTCCTCCCAACTCACGTTCGGGCCCATGATTTCTACCAGGTCTCCGGTCTCCACATGGTCCATGTAAGTGACGTCCACCATAATCTGGTCCATCGTCACGCGGCCCAGCACGGGGCAGTACTGGCCATTGATATACACGCGGGCACCCTGGTTGGACAGGTATTGAAGATAGCCGTCCGCATAGCCGATGCCGATGGTAGCCACCTTCGTGCTCCCCTTGGTGATATAACAATGGTTGTAGGAAACGCCATGGTTGCCCGGCAGCCTGCGGATCAGAGTGATGCGGCTGTACAGGGTCATGGTGGGCTTCAATTCCTTGTTATAGGGGGAAGGCATGGGGGAAAAACCGTACAGGATTCTTCCCAGCCTTACCATGTTGGCGCAGGGAACCTTGTAATTGAACACGGCTGCGCTGCTGCACAAGTGCCGGAACTCATACTGGTAGCCGGAGGAAAGTTCATTCACCGCCTCCGTGAATCCGCTGATCTGCCCGTGCGTGAAGGAAATATCATCAGAAGCCGCGGACAAATGGGAAAACACGCCTTCCAGATGAAGGTGGTCCAGCTTCCTGAGTTTCTCCGTCAGGCCGTGCAGTTCACTGGGAAGGAAACCGCTGCGCCCCATCCCGGTATCCACGCCCACATGAACGTGTACGGGCTTGTTATACAGGGCGCCCAGGGAATTGAAATGCTCCGCCTCCTCCATGCTGGAAAGGGCGGCGCGCCAGCCGTTCTGCACAATCTCCTCCCGTTCTCCGGCAAAACAGGGCCCCAGAATAAAAGGGCACGTCTTCACGCCCGTATCCCGCACCCGGGCGGCTTCCGCCACGGTCGCGACGCCGAAAAAGGCGCACCCCTCGTTATCCAAAGCCTTCACCACTCCCTCAAGACCGTGGCCGTAAGCCTCCGCCTTCACAATGGCCATTTGCCGCTGGTCCGGCATAATGCGGCGGACGACGCTCAAATTATGCCGCAGCGCATTTGTATCAACCTCGGCCCAGGCTCTGGGAGGGCTTGTGCAACTCATGCCCGGAGTGTAGAAAGGCGCACCATGCTGTACAAGCCGGAAATCAGCCACCTCCCCACTTTCCGGAACGGAACCCGGAAAAATGTGTCCCCATCCGGAGGAATGAATCCGGAAACCCTGGCGGAAGAAAAACAACGCCTCTTTTTCACCCGCCTTCAAAAAACTCCTTGCCAATCTCCTGCTTGAACGATATATTCCCTCCGCACTGCAAATGCGCGGTTAGCTCAGTGGTAGAGCACATGCTTCACACGCATGGGGTCACTGGTTCGAAACCAGTACCGCGTACCATCTTTATAAAAGCCCCGGAATCCAGTATTCCGGGGCGTTTTTTTTCAGGTAAGGGCAGGATTGATGAAACAGTCCCGTCTTGCTGCATGTTGATTGTCTTGTCATCTACTCCTTCCAAGGATAGCATGTTTTCAATATCCCATATTTTCTGCAATGCCGCTTTTTAATTCAAAACTGGAAATATTGAACCAGATCAAGGAAACTCCGTTCAAGCTGGAACGGGAGATTCAACATCTGGTGGAAGCGAATTTGGAGACGCTGCTTGGGCTGGAATTCGTCAAATCCGAATTCACGATCTCCGGTTCCGTTCAGCAACTGCGAATTGACACGCTGGCTTTTGACAGGAAGAACAAGGCGTTCGTCATCATTGAATACAAGCAGGACAAGAGTTTCAGCGTGGTCGACCAGGGCTACGCCTATCTTTCCGTAATGCTTAACAATAAGGCTGATTTCATTCTGGAATATAACGAATCCCGGAACGAGCCGTTGAAACGCAATAGTGTGGACTGGTCCCAATCCCGGATCATTTTCATTTCCCAGGGCTTCACCCCTTATCAAAAAGAGGCGATTAATTTCAAGGACCTGCCCATCGCCCTGTGGGAGATTAAAAAATACAGCAATCAAACCATCAGCTTTGAAGAAGTCCGGAAGCTCAACGCAACGGAAAGCATTAAAACGGTTTCATCGGAAAACAGCGCCGTCAATGCCGTCAGCAAGGAGGTTATCGTCTACACGGAGCAAGACCGGCTGAAGGATATTCCGGAAGAAGTGCGGGATGTTTACAACAGCCTCAGAGAAAAAATTCTTGATTTGGGCAACGTTGAAATCAAGGCCACCAAGCTTTATGTCGCCTTCACGGTCAACGGCTCAAATTTCACGGATATCGCCTTGCAGAAACAAGGCCTGAAACTCTGGATCAACCTTCCCCAAGGCGAATTGGAAGACCCCTACAAACTCGCCAGGGATGTTTCCAGCATCGGCCATCACGGCAACGGCGCGTACGAACTGGCTGTAAAAAATGCGGACAAGCTGGATTACATCCTTACCTTGATCAAACAGTCTTATACGCAAAAGGCTTAAGCCGTCCTGACCGGGGCAATTTCCTCCCCTCCTCCGATTGGAGGCAGTGCGCCTTATGCCACGGGCATTGACTTGCCGGAGCGTCCCCCGTATGGTTTCCGCTCTTCATGTCTGCACTGCTGGTCACGTCTCTTATTTGGGCGTTGTCATTCGGGTTGTTGGGGAACTTCCTGTCTGGCTTGCCTGCCAGTTTTGTCGCCATGGCGCGCATGGCCGGGGCCCTGGCCGTTTTCCTTCCTTTCCTGCGGAAGACCCCGCCGCACCATGCCCTGACCATGATGGGCATAGGCGCCGTGCAGTTCGGAGGAATGTACCTCTGCTACATTGCCGCCTTTCATTACCTGCCCTCCCACCAGGTAGCCCTGTTCACAGCCACAACTCCCATTTACGTGGTGCTGGCGAGTGCGCTGATCAAAGGAAGGCTGTCTAGTCTTCACATCGCGGCTGCCGTTCTTGCCGCCGCAGGCGGCGCAGGAATTCTCTGGAACGGGTACACTGCCGGCAAGGGACTTCTTACGGGCATTCTTCTGGTGCAGCTTTCCAATCTCTGTTTTGCGGCGGGCCAGATAACCTATGCCTCCTTGAAGGATTCGTGGTTTAAAGGCGGCGAGGCTTCCAGCTTTGCCTATGCCTACGCGGGAGCCCTGCTGGTTACCGCGCCCACGGGACTTCCCGCAGGACTGGCATGCTGGCGGGAGATTTCAACCGTGCAATGGTGGCTGCTGGCCTATCTGGGCGTGGTAGCCTCCGGAATCTGCTTTTTCCTGTGGAATTACGGCGCGCGCAGAGTGGCTCCCATCAAGCTCGCCATCATGAATAATCTCAAAATTCCCCTGGCGGCGTTTACCTCCCTGGTCCTGTTCAGAGAGAGCCCCAGCATTCCCCTGCTCGCCCTGGGGAGCGTGCTTATCCTGGCCTCTTTTCTGGTTACTCCGGTTTCTCCCGGGAGGCTCCCCAACGATAAGCCCAGGGGTTAATACGGCAGTTTTTATTCCCCTTTCCGTCTTTCACGGAAACCATGACACGGCACCCGGCGTTCATTTTGAACCGGAGATGGAATGGACAGGTCTTTTCTGGAGGTAATTTTTTCTTGTTCATGTTCAAGCTTTCCTTCCATTTTTTTCCATTCCTGTGCTTCCTGACAGCACAGTTTTCTCTATCCTTCGCAAAAACGGTGGAGTATGATTTGTATGTCCGGGACGCTCCGGTTAATTTTACCGGAGTCACGCGCCCGGCCATGACCATCAACGGGAGCATTCCCGGCCCCACCCTGCATTTTACGGAGGGGGATACGGCCGTGATACGGGTGCATAACCTGATGGATACGGAGACGTCCTTCCACTGGCACGGCCTGCTGGTGCCCAATGACCAGGACGGCGTGCCCTACCTGACTTCCGCCCCCGTGAAGCCCCATACCACGCATACTTATACTTTCCCTATTATCCAGAACGGCACATACTGGTACCATTCCCACAGCGGCCTTCAGGAGCAGAGCGGGCTGTACGGCGCATTCGTCGTCCGCAAACGGCCCGGCGACCCGGCGCGCAGAACGGAAGACGCCCTGCCGGAGTATACGCTGGTGCTGAGCGACTGGACCAACGAGAATCCCAACGAGGTCAACAGGAAGCTTCACACGGGTTCGGACTGGTTTTCCATCCGCAAGGGGAGCGTGCAGAGCTACTGGGAGGCCCTGCGTGCCGGGTACCTGGGAACCAAGCTGACCAGCGAATGGAAGCGCATGAACGCCATGGATGTGAGCGACGTGTTTTACAACCGCTTTCTCCTGAACGGAACCCCTCAGGCTTCCCTGCCTCGGCTGAAGGGCGGCGACCGCATCAGGCTGCGCATCGTCAACGGAGCTTCTTCCACGTATTTCTGGCTGAGGTACGCTGGCGGCAAGATCCGCGTGGTGGCGAGCGACGGCAAGGACGTGGTTCCCGTGGACGTGGACCGCATGATTATTGCGGTTTCCGAGACTTATGATTTGATCCTGACCGTGCCGGAGTCCGGCAAATCCTTTGAGTTCCAGGCGACGGCGGAGGATACCACCGGGTCTTCCTCCCTGTGGCTTGGCCATGGGGAGAAGCAGCCGCTGCGCCCCTTTCCCAAACTGAATTATTTCAAGAAGATGAAGGAGATGAACGGGATGATGACCATGGGCGGCAATATGAAGATGATGAAGATGAATTCCGGCCCCATGTCCCGCCAGATGCATCATCACGGCATGTCCGGCGGCATGCCGGCCTCCCATTCCGGAAATATGGGGATGATGGATATGAAACCCGGTTCCTCCCACGGAGGAGGCCATGGGAACATGCAGGAGGACGGGGAGGGAACCACCCTGACTTACGATATGCTGAAGTCCCCCTCCCGCACCAACCTTCCCTCCGGCGTTCCCGTGAAGGAGCTGCATTTCATGCTGACCGGGAACATGAACCGCTACGTGTGGAGCATGAACGGGAAGACTCTTTCAGAGACGGACCGCATCATGATCAAGGAAGGGGAGAATGTGCGCATTATCCTGACCAATAATACCATGATGAGGCATCCCATGCACCTGCACGGCCATTTTTTCCGGCTGGTGAACAGGCACGGGGATTTTTCACCGCTCAAGTTTACGGTGGATATCCAGCCCATGGCCACCCAGGTGATTGAGTTCAACGCCGCAGAGAAAACGCGCGGCAACTGGTTTTTCCACTGCCATATCCTGTACCATATGATGAGCGGCATGGGGCGCATTTTCACGTATGAGGATTCTCCGCCCAATCCGCAGCTTCCCCATCCCATGCGCGCGCTTCAGCGCGTTTACGATATGGACCGGATGTGGTACCTGACCGTGAATAATGATTTTGCGTCCAACGGGAATATAGGGGATCTGGAGTTCGGGGGCACCCGCTGGAGCATACAGGGGGAATGGCAGATAGGCTACAAGGATACCCATGGTTATGAGGCGGAGGGACGGCTGGGCAGGTACATCGGAGAAAAGCAGTGGCTTTATCCCTACATCGGCGTGGATTGGACCTACCGCAAGGGGGAGGCGGGGGAACGCAACATGTTCCGCCAGACCACTAAAAAGGACCGGGAAGTGGACGGCACCCTGGGCGCCCGGTACACGCTCCCCATGTTCCTGATTGCTGACGCGCGCATTGACACGGACGGAAAGGTGCGCCTGCAATTGGAACGGGACGATATTCCGCTTACCTCACGCCTGCGCCTGTCCTTTTCCCTGAATACGGACCGGGATTATTCCGTGGGCCTGCATTACATCCTGACCTCCCACCTCAGCATTTCCACCAATTACGACAATAACCTGCACTGGGGCGTGGGCCTGATGCTGACCTATTGAACGGCCGCCCCATTTTCTCCTGTTCCATCCGGGCATTCCCCTGTAGCATTCCCGTACCATGCCAGGGATGATGAATTGGGAACAGCTTTTGTCGGATACCCGGTGCGGGTCCACGCACCAGAGCACCACACCCCCGCAGAAGGACCGGAACGAGTACGACAAGGATTACGGCCGCGTGCTGTTTTCCAGCGCCTTCCGCCGCCTTCAGGATAAAACGCAGGTGTTTCCCCTGGGCCGCAATGATTACGTGCGCACGCGGTTGACCCATAGCCTGGAGGTGGCCCACATCGGTTCCTCCCTGGGCATGCACGTGGGCCATTTGCTTGGGGAAAAGCGGAAGGAGCTGAATGCCATTATGAGGCCTTCCGGACTGGCCACCATCGTTTCCACCGCCTGCCTGGCCCATGATATCGGGAATCCCCCCTTCGGCCATTCCGGGGAAGACGCCATTGAGTCCTCCCTGGCGCGCCACGGCGTGACTCATCCGTTTGAAGGGAACGCCCAGGGCTTCCGCATCCTGACCTGCACCGGGGACCCGATGGAAGGCAAAGGATTGAAGCTGACGTGCGCCATTCTGGGAGCGTTCATGAAGTACCCCTGTACGCAGTCCTATTCCGCCGCAGTAAAGAAGAAGGCGGTTATTCCCGCCAACAGGCTGGAATGCAAGAAATTCGGCATCGGGGAGCCGGAACGGGAGGCCGCTTCCTTCGTGGCGGGAGAACTGGGACTGCTCCCCCGGCATCAGCCGGGAGCTGCGGAGCTGTGCTGGTGCCGCCATCCCCTGGCCTACCTGATGGAGGCCGCGGACGATATTTGCTACCGCATTGCGGATATTGAAGACGGCTTTTTTTCCGGCCTGCTGGATTTCAGCCATGCCAGGGAGTTGTTCAGTCCTTTCCTGAAGGAACGGCAACTCAAGTACGTGGCGGAACTGGCCCAGCAGGGGGAAGAAGCTTCCTGCGTCCATTACATGCGGGCCATTGCCATCGGCGCCAGCATCCAAACCGCCGTGAACAGTTTCATGGACCACGAAGAGGAGCTTCTGCAAGGGAGGATGGAGCAGTCCCTGATAGACAGTTCAACATTGTCCGCCGCGCTGGACGGCCTTTACAGGTATGCCATTGAGAACGTGTACCAGGCCAGGGAGGTGATTGAGGTGGAGGCCATGGGCTACAAGGTGCTGGGCGAGCTGATTGACTTTTTCATGGAGTGGGTGAACCATCCCTCCTCCGGACAGGCCAAAAAAGTGGCCATCATGCTTCAGGGCGCCAAACTCCCCAAGGATGATGCAGGGAGGGACGCGCGCCTGACACACATGCTGGATTACCTTTCCGGCATGACGGATTCCTTCGCGCTGGAAACGTACCGGAAATTGACCGGAATCCTGTAGTTCCCGGCAGTGCGGGTCAAAGCTGCATGGCAACGTTTTTGTTTTCCTGGTTCCTCCTGATGGTCACTTTCAATTCGCCGGAGGGCGGCAGAAGCTGTTCCAGGCTCTTCACCCCGCGCACCTTGCGACCGTCCACCGTCAGAAGCACGTCGTTGGGCTGAATGCCGGCGGAGGAACACGGGCCATCCTTCTGCACCTTCACTACAACCAGCGCACTGCCCAGGTCTTCCGGCATCAGCCCGAAAACGGACAAGTCTCCCTCGCCTTCCGCCACCCTCACTTCAGCGCCCAGCCTGCGCACCTGGACCGCCGCGGGAGCCGTGCCCCCCTTTTTTCCGCTGTTCCCGGCGGTTCCCGGAATGTCCGGCGTTCTGGCCAGGGCTTTCAAATGCGGGGAACGCACGCCGAAACGGTTCATCGGGAAGTTGCGGAAGCCCAGCTTGAGCGCCGGGGAGGAGGAGCGGACGGAAAAGTCACCTTTGCCGGGATTTACAAAGAGGGCATCCCCTTTTATGGAACGCCGGTCGTTCCCGGACTGTCCCGCCAGTCCGGAGGCCTTTTCCGTATTTTTCATCCCTTCCGCATGGACGAAATTCCTGTCCATATTCTTTCCCCACGGGGAAAAGTCCATCTTGCCCGCCTGGCGGTAGCGGTCTTCAAAAACAATGTTGCTGTAAAATTCATCCCCGCTTTCCCGGAACCACACGTGCGGATGCAGCGTGTTGTTCACAAAAATGTTGTTGTACACCTTCCGGAAGAATCCCTCACGGAGCTTGAGTCCGGAGGAGAGCATCACATTATTGCAGATCACATAGTTGGAGGACCCATCGTCCAAATCCACATCCCACCCGTGGTCACACCGCCAGCGGTTGGTCCGGAGCACATTGGGCTGAAGGCAATCCAGCAGCACCACATTCCGGTCCTGGCTCAGCGCCATCTGGTCCCCCGCCCAGTACCGGTCCCGGCCCCAGGAGTTGAAGGAGCCATGGTCGCTGGTTTCCCTCACCGTATCAAAGACATCGCAATATTCCACAACATGGCCGCCAAAGGCCCCCTCCCCGATGTTGATGCCCGCACGCGGGACCTCGTAAATGGAACAGCTGCGGACGGTAATATTCCGCGCCAGGGAGATTTGCACCCCGGCCGTCTGCTTTTCAACCAGTCCCGTGCGCCAGATCAGGCAGTCGTCCACCAGGCAGGTGGACGGGAATTTCCCGTTTTTGGGCCCCGGCGTCCTGTCCAGCTTCTCCAGGGCCATTCCCCGGGCTTCCCCGTAGTCCCTGGGTCCCCGGTAGGCGGAACGGTCCCCCACCAGGGCCACGCCGTTTCCCCCCACTTCATGGATGTGGCAGGAGCGAACCTGGGCACGGTCATTTTTCCCATCCACAAAGACGGCATTCCCTCCCAGATGGACGAACTCACAGCCCAGGATACGGCAGTTTTCCGTATTCCGCAGCAGAACGGCCCCGCTGCGGAAGATGGTCCAGTCACTTCTCAGCAGGGGTTCCCGGTTTTCCATGAAGGTGCGCCGCGTTCCGGTCAGCACCAGGTCGCGGAGAGTGACGTTTTTCACGGGTGCGCCTTCCTTCCCCTGAAGGCGGACCAGCTCCGGAAGCCCGGCGGCTTCCACCACGGCCCGGGATAAATCCGTGCCCGGTTCCGGATACAGGTAGAGCACGTTTTCCCGCCTGTCCAGATACCATTCCCCGGGAGCATCCAGTTCCTCAAAGATGTTTTCCACAAATTTGTACCTGTCATGCGGAGGCGAGGGACGGTTGTTCTGCCAGCCGCCCTCCGTGACCAGGCTGTCCCCCTTTTTGCCGGTGATGCGGAAGTGCATGTCCCCCCACATGCGCGCATGAAGGGCGTGCAGGAATCCTCCTTCCGGATTTTTCCAGCGCGCCACGCGCTGCGGGCTGTCCGCGTCCGCAGATGTTCCGTTGAAGATGCGGGCCTCCGGGTCATGGTTGGGGTACCGGGCCATGTGCATGGGTTTTCCATTAACCATCAGCACATCCATTTCCAGTCCGGCGGGTACGGAAGCCTTCATGATGCCGTCCCTGAACGGCTGCCAATCCGCGGAGAACGGCACGGCACCGCTCAATACCGCCCTGCCCTGGTTTTGGGCGCGGATGGTCAGTCCGGAATGCTCCGGACGAAGGGCCAACGGTTCCCGCAGGTAGTAAACGCCGTCTGCCAAAATAACCTGGCATTTTCCCCGGGCACCTTCTCCGGCTTTCCGCACGGCGGCTTCCACGGAACGCATGGGGAGCTCTTCCGTTCCCGCATGGGAGTCATTCCCGGCGGGGGAAACAAAAATATCCGCGCCCCATACACAGGAGGCGCACCACAGCATCCCCCAAAGACAGTTAAAACCATTCATACCGTTTTCTACATAAAAGCCGTTGCGGGAACCGGCCCTCTGAAAAACTTCCCGTTTTCATCATGTAAGCCAGTCCCTCTGATGAAAACATACGGCATTCCCCCATTCGTTCTTTCCCCGAACCCATCAATATTTTTCCGTTTCTTCAAGGAACGATCCGCTTTTCCGGAAGGGCAAGAACAAACCTTCCCTGTCATAAAAAAGGCTGCCCCACCCGGGGCAGCCGTCCTTAACATAATGATCATGGATTTCTCCACTATTTCATGAAGACGTTAAAAGCAGAAGTTGGTTTCTATGTTTTTCAGGCGTTCCCTGACGGCTTCCGGAACGGCCTCCTTTTCCTCCTGCGTATTGTAGGGGCCGGAGTACAGGACTTTACCGGAGGCATCCGTCACATGGACGGTGGTGCCCGTCTGGGAACTGGAAGAAACCACGATGGTTCCTTTGGCGTCCGACATCTGGACGGAAGACGAGCTGTGGCCTCCGCCGGAAACCTTGCCCATGGGAGGCATGGGCATCTGGTGAAGCCCCTGCAGGCTCCGGAGCATTTGGGCCGCCCCGGGCGTCAGGTCCATCCGGCTGATGATGTCATCCATGCGGGAATCATCAATGGCGGAGTCCTTTAAAAAATCATCCATCATCTGCTGCATGTCCAGGATGCGCTGCGGAAGAGCAGAACGTCCGGCCATTCCCGCGGGCGGGGCCATTTGGCGCCGTACGGAGGGGACCACGCGCGGCTGCGTGCGGGGGTCTCCCTGGGCGGCTAGTATTTCCTCAGCGGAAAGCGTTCCTCCATCCAGCGTGATGTCCGCCGTTTCCCGCTTGCCCTTGCGGTAAAATACCGCCGTAACCTTGTCTCCCGGCACTTTGTCCGTGAGGGCTTCCGTCACGGACTGCGGACCGGACAGGGAGATGTCACCCAGTTTGACAATGACGTCATTTTCCTTCAGTCCGGCCTTGGCGGCGGGACTGTCCGGCATGATTCTGGTCACCAGCACTCCGGGGAATCCGCTCAACTCCAATTGCGCCACCACCGCCTGCGGCACCGTACCGGGCACAATGCCCAGCCTGGCGGGCCTGGAGGAGGGGAGAGGCCTGGTCTGCGGGGTATACGGCGTCAGGGGCGGAGGCTGGAGGGGGTCCGTACTTCCAGCGGGCCGGTCAATGGAATATCCGGAGCCCGAACCTATCAGCAGTCCCAAGGTCAGAAAGATACAGGTTTTCATATCCATGTGAGATAATATACAGCATCCGTCCGTGCAATGTTCAAAATTTACACATTTTTTTTACAGCCCCCAGCCGCCCTGCCGGCTCAGGTTCATCACGGAGCGCCGGAAGGGCCGACAGAAGGAGCAATTACGGGAATAAAGGGAGCCGGACAGCCAGGGGGGAGAAGGTTCTTTTCCCAAACAGGGAACCGGGTGGCATTCCCCCGTATTCCTTCAGTTGCCACAGAAGGGCGGCGGCTCTCCCCGACTGTTCCCGGCCGCAACCGGAGCCTCATGTGAACAACCGGGCCATACGCGCTTACGGCCGCACTGCCGGACGCAAGAGATTCCATCCTGCGCAACGTCACACACAGCGTACGGAAAAAGAAAAATTCCTCCATTGCCCCAGACGGCAGCCTCTCAATATTCCTTTTCAGGAAGAATCCTGCGGATGACGGCGGGGGCGATCACGGGCACGCGTTCGTCACCTCCCTGCAATTCAAAAAGGGTGGGCTTCCGCAGTTCACGTTTTTCTCCGGGGAGCATCGGCGCCTGCGCCTTTTCAACCCCGGCTTCCACGCCGTTCCCTCCGGCCACCGTGCCGCCGGACGGCGCCAGCGTATTCTGCATAATCAGGACAACGCCCACGGCGGCGGCCACGGAAATGCCGGAAATATAGACCAGCCGGCGCCACAGGGACATTTTCACCGTTTTTTCCTGCTTCACTTCCCCGGCACAGTCCATGGCCCGGGCCATTTTGCACACGGAGAATTCCAGAATGGACGAGGCGGAAAGCCTTTTCAACCGGGTTTCCATTTCACGCTCGGATTCAGCGCACATCAGGGAACAGCACTGTTCCCTGAACAGAACCCTCGCGGGAGAAGGGCTTAAACGCTTCAACAGGGATTCCATCTCACGGAGTTCCTCGTCAGAGATTTCATCATGCCGGAGACGGGCATTCAGGGGAAAGATTTCCTCACACTTTCCGGCCAGGCGGGAAATCAGTTCATCGGATACGGGAAGGGGCTGCATGGCGGCAGTACCGCCGCCTTCCTCCCCTGCGGCAGATGATGTTGTTTCATGTTTCATAAGAGCGGGGTGCGGCGTTAAATTTGTTCTTTTTTATTTCTCAGCGCCTTACGGAGCAGGTCGATTCCATAGCGGTACCGGCTCGCCACCGTGTTTTGTGAGATTTCCAGCGTTTCCGCAATTTGCTGAAAGGTTTGTTCCCCCCATATTTTCAGGACAATGACCTCTGAGAATTTGGAAGGGAGCTTCTTGAGCTGCATTTCCATGAATTGCTTGAGTTCCTCGTCCGCCGCGGCGCTGGAAAACCAGGGGTCCGCACAAATATCCCCGTCCTGTTCGGCGGCGCAGGCCTCATCCTCCCTCTTCTGGCGCCTGTCGGATTTGCGGCCATAGTCCACCGCCAGGCGCCGGATGGAGGCAAAGACATAGGAAAGCCACGCCTCCTGGCCACCCACAAATTCCCCGGAAGCTTCTTTCCTGGCCAGCCGTATCAGGGCATCCTGAAGGATGTCCTCCGCATCTTCCGGCGAACGGGACTGCTGGCGGGCAAACAGCAACAGTTGAGCGACGTGCCTGCGCAGCCATTCATCCCAGCTCAGCAAATGGCTGTCTTCTTCCTTTACTTCCTCTTCCCTGATGTAGGCGGACGTATTCATTTCTGCATGTTCGGTTCCTTCATCAATCATAGCGCAGCAAGTTCATTTTTTTGTTTAAAATAATAGATGGAATATGATTCCCCTGTTCACGGGAAGAGGGAGCCTTCCGGAACAGGGTTTACTTACCCTTATTGATAACTTTCTGCATATTGCCTATCCACGGCTCCAGCTTTTTGGCCGCCTGAGATTCCGGATCGGCGTCACGGGCCATTTTCAGATACTCCAGGGCCTTGGGATAATTGCGCTCCAGCGCATACCCGTCGCTGACGTATTTGGTTATTTCCAGACGGATGGCCGGCAGAAGGTCCCGTTTCTCCAGCATTTGCAAAGCTTCCTCCCGGCTTGCCCGGATTTTTTCCGGGGAAAAGGAGCCAGCGTGCTTTTTGTAAAATTGCTCCATCATGAGCCGCTGCGCCGCCATGGTTACGGCTTTTTCAGCCTTTCCGGAAAATCCGTACTGGTCTTCCGGGTCCAGGGCGGAGATTTCCGCGATCAATTCCTTTTGATAAGGCTGTAAGTCTTCCGGAAGCTGCTTGAGGGCCTGAACCAGTTTTTCCAGCTTTTCCTTTCCTTCCAGCGCGCGGGCAGCAGCCACGGCTTCTTTCAGTTTCAGCCTTGCCTCCCCCGCGGCCTCAAGTTTTTTCAGGTATTCCTGTGCCGTCCTGGACGGCCCTACTATTTTGGCATAGGGAGCGCCATTCCCTTCCATCAGGAGAACGGTGGGGAACACGGAGATTCCGTAACGGCGCATCAGCTCTTCATGGAACTTGAGCTGTTCCGGAGGCATTTTCCCCTCCTTCCTGGGAAAATCCAGCTCCACCAGCATGAGGTTGTTGTCTTCCGCGTATTTGGCAAAGGCCTCCGTATTAAAAATATTGGTGCGCAGATAAATACACCCCGGGCACCAGTCGGAACCGGTAAAGTCAGCCAGCACCGGCTGCCCGCTTTTGCCGGCTTTCTCCAGAGCCTTGTTCCAGTCCGTCTCCCAGACGGGAGAAGCGGAACAAATCATGGCAGAAGCCAGGGAAAGAATGCCAAGCACAGGAACATATGAATTCTTCATCCTGGGAGGCATCATAACACCATCCCTGCCCTTGTCATTCTTTTTCAGATGCTCCCACGGCCGCAGCCGGAACGCCGCGCCTCCGGCTCCCTACTGCTGTGAACGGCGGCGGATGTCCTGGCTCAGGCGCATGGCGCAGAAGTCCGGACCGCACATGGAGCAGAAGTGGGCCTTTTTGGCGTTGGCATGGGGCAGCGTCAGGTCATGGTAGGAACGCGCCTTCTGCGGATCAAGGGAAAGGTTGAACTGGTCCTCCCAGCGGAATTCAAACCTGGCCTGCGCCAGCGCGTTGTCCCGCCACTGGGCGGAGGGGTGCCCCTTGGCCAAGTCCGCGGCGTGGGCCGCCAGCTTGTAGGTGACCACACCTTCCCGCACGTCCTCCCGGTCCGGAAGGCCCAGGTGTTCCTTCCGGGTGACATAGCAGAGCATGGCGCAGCCGCGCTGGCCGATGATGGCTCCGCCGATGGCCCCGGTAATGTGGTCATAGCCGGGGGCTATGTCCGTCACCAGCGGCCCCAGCGTATAGAACGGGGCTTCCATGCACCATTCCAGCTGCTTGCTCATATTCTCCGCAATAAGGTGCATGGGCACGTGGCCCGGCCCTTCATTCATGACCTGGACGCCCGCCTTCCACGCGCGCATGGTCAGGTCCCCCTGCACTTCCAGCTCCGCCAGCTGGGCGAAGTCATTGGCGTCCGCCACGGAGCCGGGGCGCAGGCCGTCCCCGATGGAGACGGCAATGTCGTAAGCTGCCAGGATGGAGCAGATTTCATCCCAGTGGACATAAAGGAAGTTTTCCTGTTCATGAATCATGCTCCACTGCGCCATGATGGAACCGCCGCGGGAGACGATGCCCGTCATGCGCCGGGCGGTATGGTTCACAAACCGGAACAGCAGCGCGGCGTGCACGGTGACGTAATCCACGCCCTGCCGGGCCTGTTCCAGAAGAGTGTCACGGAAGATTTCCCAGCTCA
Organism: Akkermansia muciniphila; assembly: GCF_040616545.1. Lineage (NCBI taxonomy): Bacteria > Pseudomonadati > Verrucomicrobiota > Verrucomicrobiia > Verrucomicrobiales > Akkermansiaceae > Akkermansia > Akkermansia muciniphila. The sequence goes on from NZ_CP156688.1 coordinate 2,720,855, forward strand.
GGTCCGCCACCTTGCCGCCCACCTTTTCCAGCGCCTGGTAGATGGGCACCGTCCCGATGGGAACGGGGGAGTTCCTCAGTATCCATTCACGGGTGGCATGAATGTTCTTTCCGGTGGAAAGGTCCATCACGGTGTCCGCCCCCCAGTGGATGGCCCAGCGCAGTTTTTCCACCTCCTCCTCAATGCTGGACCCCAGGGCGGAGTTGCCGATGTTGGCATTGATTTTCACCAGGAAATTGCGGCCTATGGCCATGGGTTCGCACTCCGGATGGTTGATGTTGGCGGGAATCAGGGCGCGCCCGGCGGCAATCTCGTCCCTGACGAATTCCGGCGTAAAATAGGCAGGCATGCGGCAGCCGCCCCGGCGCTCCGGCGCATGCTGGTGGTCCAGGCGGTCGCGGGCCACCATGCTGGACGGGCCGAACCCTTCCTGCGCTTCCAGCTCGGACGGCCGCGGCATCATCGTAAGCTCATCCAGTACGGCCTGAGCCTCTTCCGGGCGGCTCTTTTCACTGGGATAACGGTCATGCACCGCCTTGAACGCCTGTTCCCTGCCCAGGTTCTCCCGGATGGCCACAAATTCCATTTCCGGCGTGACGATGCCCTGGCGGGCGTAATGCCGCTGCGTCACGGGACCGCCGGCGGACCGGAGGCAGACTCCCTGTTCCGTCTCCACTTCCTCCACATCTCCGCGGGTCCGTATCCAGGCTGCGCGCAGGGCAGGCAGCCCCTGCTCCGCCGTTCCTTCATAGGCCTCGTCCCCCCACGGACCGGAACAGTCGTAAACGCGCACAGGCGCATTTTCATGGGTGGCGCCGTCAGGCAGCAGGGTGTCGCTCAGGAGGACTTCCCTCATGGGAACCTGCACGTCCGGATGCAGATGGCCCGGAACATAAATGCGGCGGGACCCGGGATAGGACAATTTGGCGGTATCGTTCATGGCATGGTTGCTCTGTTCAAGTACCGGCAACGGGGGAAAACAAGCTCCGCGCAAAACGGGCACGCCCGCTTGATCGAACTCCCTGCGGCGGAATTATCCGCATCAGGTTTGAAGGGTTCCGCGCAGACGGCATGCCGCCGCGCAATCTCAGCCTTTATTGTCTGGCACCCCTGCCGAACTTGGAGGGAAAGTATCACGGCATCCGGCGGCATCCAAGCGTTTTCCTTCCTCCCGTGCTTTAAACCGGAAAAAGAAAGACCTTTTTTCGGCTCGTCAGTTCCCGGAAAATGGGATAAAAATTTTTTACAGGCCACCGGGCCGCCAAATGCAACCTTCCTCCCCCCGCGGGGTTTATACAAGGGAATTTCATGGACGAAGCACAACACATGCCATCCGCCGAACCGGACGAGGACGCCCAGCTCATGCTGAGAGTCAGGGATGGAGATGCCTCCGCCATGGAACAACTGATCCGCAGGCACCAGAATTCCGTGTACGCCACCGTGGCCCGCATGCTGAATAACGGGCCGGAGGTGGACGACATCGCCCAGCAGGTTTTTATCCGCATCTGGAAGGGAGCGGGGAATTATGAGCCCTCCGCACGCTTCACCACCTGGATGTTCACCATTCTGCGCAATCTGGTCTTCAATGAAGTACGCCGCCAGAAGCGCAAGCCCACCACCTCCGCGGACGCCATGGAGGAGGAAGGCGGCATGACCGTGTTTCTGGAGCCCTCCCAGGCTCCGGACGAGGCCCTGGAGCATACCGAACTCCAGCGGGCCGTGGATGATGCCATCGCCGCCCTGCCGGAAAAGGCGCGCCTGGCCGTCCAGCTCCGCCGCTTTGAAAACATGCCTTACGAGGAGATAGCCAGGACGCTGGAAATGACCATTCCGGCCACCAAAAGCCTTCTGTTCCGCGCCCGGAACATGCTGAAGGAGGCGCTGGCTTCTTTTCTGGAGTGACCTCTCAAAAGACGGGCGCGGGGCCCGCAGGCATCGGGGGTTTCTGAACCGGTACACGGTCCAAGGACATTCCCTTCTGCCGGGGAGAAACGTGGTTTGTTTGATTTACAAGGGCCGGGAAACCGGATAATCCGGTTTCCCGGCCTTCTTACCTGAAATTTCTCTGAAGCGCAGCGGAGGACTTCCTTCTCAAAGACCCGCACCTGCAAAAACGGGCCGCATCCCTGAAGGAAGCGGCCCGGAAATGATTTGCCCGAACGTCAGCGCGCGCTGCCCGCGTTCAGCACATCCCTGTACGGGATTTTCAGGAAGTTCAACGCTCCCTGGGATTCATACAGAACGCCCACGTGGTTTTTATCCACAGGAGCCAGGCAGGAATACCCCCAGCCGTTGCGGGCATCGTAAAGGAGCCACTTGTCCTCCGGCCAGGAGCCGGCGTCATCCGTGGAGGCCTTCAGGGTCATGTGGGAACGCCCGGAGGTGGTGTTGGGGTTGGAGAACAGGACCACCCTGCCCGCGCCCGGCACTCCGTCCACTGCCAGCAGGCTGCCCTGGCAGACGGGTTCCCTCAACTGGGGAGTGCGGTTGGTGGGATGTTTCTCCCAGGTCTTGCCCAGGTCCTTCGTGACGCCCACCACGCGGGAGCCGCCCCAGTTGCAGCGGGCATTGATCATGATGGAGCCGTCTTTCAGCTCAATCACCTGGGCTTCCGTCGTCTGCTCGTTGACGCCCGTGCCGCAGTGCCAGGTTTTGCCCCGGTCCTTGGAATAAACGATGGTGGACCACGGCACCCCCTTGCCGTCCCAGTACTGGGCGGCGAAGACCAGCGTGCCGTCCTTCATGCAGATGCCGTTGCCGGGGCCGTTGAACAGGATGCGCCAGTCCTTGTCCTTGGTCTGTTCCGTAATGTTGATGGGCTTGGACCAGGTAAGGCCGTCGTCATCGCTGTACGCCAGCACCAGCTGGCCGCAGGCTTCCGGGGAATTGTCTCCGGACTTGCTGCCCCAGATGGAATGCTTGTGGCTCCAGATGGCGGCCACCCAGATGCGGCCCGTCTTTTCATCCACCAGAATGGCCGGGTCCCCCACGCCCTTGGTTGCTCCCAGGGAGGGATCAATCTTGGAATCATCCATGGCTATTTTGACGTCGGACCAGGTGCGGCCGCCGTCCGTGGAGCGGCTCACGCCCACGTCAATGTTGGCCGGAAGGTCGCCGGAATGATTGTAACGGATGTCGTACACGGCCAGCAGGGTTCCTTTCCTGGAACGGTCCAGGCCGGGAATGCGGTAGAACTTGGAATTGAAATCCCCGTGCTTCACTACGGCCACGCCGATGCGCTGCGCCACGGGAGCGGCATTCGCCACCTTCATCAGCTTGTTCCCCGCCACGACGCTCGCCGGACGCACCACAACTTTGCCGTCCAGGGACGCGCCTTTCTTCATCGTCACGCAAGCCCACAGGTGATTGTCTCCGGGTTCCAGCTCCAGCTTTCCCTTCACGGAAATCTGGGGCTTGGCGGAGCCGGAAAGCTTTACCGTGCCCAGCACCTGGGAAGCGTCCTTCGGGAACGGGTCCTCCCCGTGGTGGATGGGCGGAGCTTCTTCCCCCCGCATCACGGTCACGGATTCAATGTCGGAAAGCTTCGTCGTGCCCGTAAAATCCAGATTCACGGCCGTCAGATACTGCGGATTCAGGCACCCCTCCGTCTGAACATTCAGGGAAAGCACGGGACTGCATGGAATGCGCACCATCACCGGATAGGTGGAAGAAGCCATCTCCACCTGCGGATTCACCTTCATGGGAATGCAGGGCACGATGAACAGGTCGTCCAGCTTCATCCCCTTGTTGTCCGGAGATGTCAGCTTGAACACCAGGGAACGCGTTCCGGCGGGGACGCGGGCTTCTATCTTGGTATTGAAGCCGCCCGTCCTGATATCCTTGCCGTCATAGATCTTCTTTTCTCCCTGGGGGCCTACGGCCACAATGGAAAATTCAAAGGGAGCCTGTCCGGTCCAGCGCTCCGCCCAGGCAGACAGACGGACCTCCCTGGAGGGCGTATCCTTCAAGTCCAGCTTCAGTTCCGTATCCTGTCCGCCGAACATCCGCAGGGAGGATTTTCCGGATTTTCCCCCTCCCCCGATTTCCGCCACGCCGTCCCGGCAGGTCATGGGGCCGTACTTGGTGGAGAGAGTGGTGAACTTGCCGCGTTTGGATTGCTCAAAACTTTCCGTGCCCAAGGCTGCGGGAATAGACATGCCCAGGGCGCACAGCAGGGCAAGTCCCGTTAATTTATTCAAAGGTAAACGCATCGTATTTATGGTGTGTTTCGCAGGACAATACGCGGCAGCCCGGAGCAATCTTGCTCAAGCCCGCGTCATTGCCAGCCTGTTTCCTACCACACCCTTTTCCGTTGCGTCCAGTCTAGCCTGAAAAGCTTGTAGAAAGACCAGTCCTCAATCCTTCGCTTCCTCACCGGAAGAAGCAGCCGGCTCTATGGAAATTACAGGGCGTTCCGGGAAGGAACTGGAATCCTTGTGCATGTAGTAATGGGACCAGTGAAGGACCACCTTGTCCCCCGGTTTCAGCGCAGCTACCTGTTTCAGGATGTCCGCGCCCTGCAGGATGGGCTTGTGGGCGGGATTAACGTCAATCATCAGCTGTTCCTGCTTTTCATCCCCGTACTTGCCGGGTTTCCGGTAATCCAGATACTTGATGATCCGGAAAGCGGCGAAATCCTTGGCGTGGTCGCACTTGTCCGGACACAGGGAAGTAAGGAACCTGCATTTCCGGTGAATAATCCCGGTAAACTCCGCCTCCGCCACATGGTCTGACAGCAGTTCTCCAGAGGAAAGGGGAGTCTCCTGCTTATCGCCGGAAGCCGGGAGAACGGCCACCGGATTTTCTACGGCAGGAGAGGCAAAAGGAAAAATCAGGAAAAGACAGCAGGGGAGAATGAATTTCTTCATACTCCCCTGCTTAAACATTCCGTCAACAAGAGTCAAGCAGAAGGCCCGCCCTCTTTCTTTCCGGATAAAATTTCTGCGGGAGACGGTCAAGGCGGCAGCCGCAATGACCGAAGAGGGACCACGGCCATGCCTGGAAAGCCCCAGGGATATATGGAATGGTCTTAATGGCCGGTTCCGGCAATGCAGCCTTCACAGGCCAGTTCCTCGGTATTCTTGAAATCAGACGGAGCAATGAAGGAGGAGCGATGTTCATTGAGCCAGAGAAGGGCTTCTTTCTGGGCCTGCCGGCTCCACAGGCTTTTCCAGTCTTTCTTGTGAGTGACAAGGCAATACCAGACGTACGCCACTCGTGCCGTCCACATGACAAGCTCTATTTTTTCCTTGAATGAAGAACACAGAAATTCGCGGTTTTCCAACTCCGCCGCCATGGCATCCCTCCCGGCCCGCAACAGGATGGCGCCGTGCTTCTCCGGATCGAAAACATTTTCAGCCTTCCCCTGCATCATGAAATCCTTCTCATCCCCGTCCGGGACATTTGGAACGTCCCATTCTCCGGACTCCATTTCTTCAAGGGCTTTCGACAAAAGAGACTGCTCTTCCGGCCCGGTGGCAGCATCCAGAGGAATAACCGGCTGCTTGTAATGCAACTGATACGGCTCGCCGGCTTCTTCATAACACTTCGCTACAAATTGCGAGCAAAATGCTGTTGGATGGCTGCCTTCCAGCAGGGACCGCAGTACCTGGTAAGTGGACGCCAGCAGGCAGACGGCGGCTGCCGCCGTCTCCCGGTCCCAACGGAACCTGGAGTATTTGGAAGTGATCAGAAGAAGCCCCAGCATATAAATACCTCCATACGGCAGCTTCTGCTGCAGGTATTTCCTGCCTGTTTCAACAACCGGCTCCAGCGAGGGAAGATTCCTGTTTCTGTAAACGTGGATGGTACGCCCTGCAAACCTTTGCCGGGCCGGATTTTCCAGGACAGGATGTTCTCCGGTAGCTTCAAGCAAGGTTTCCTTCTCCTCATCGGCATAAAGGGCGGCATGGCTTACATCGGATCCCGTCAGCAATCCGATCAGAGAAGAAATGGTATCCCCCTGAAGCACGGAGAACAGCAGGACATCCCCCTTTTTCAGATCCTCAACAGACAGTTCGTTCTGAACATCTTTCCGCTCCTCTACGGCCTTGTTTTTTATATCGCTTGATTTTTCCATAACATTAAAGTTTCACCTGCCATAGTATGATTTATTAAAAAACAATCAATAATTAATCTGAAAACATGGATTTTCCCCACAGAAGCCCTTCCGCCGGTCCCATGCGATCCTTTTCCGGTCAATTCCTCCTTGCTTCCTCTCCTGTTCCCATGCGCCAAGCTCCCCCCTGAAGAAACAGTGGAGAAAACTCCCTTTCCGCAAAACCGTGTCTCCGGCCCGCAGGCGTCCATCCGGTGCAATGCCGCCGTTCAACAAGGATTCACCCCCGGATTTTCAGCGGAATGTGGAAACGCATCTCCCGCAGGCGCCATGGAACCGCTCAGAAGTCAATCGCTTACCTATGGCCAAAAGCATAGGAAAAATTTGAAGCGGCTGTCCGGGTGCATGGAAAAGAATCAGAATCCCAACTTCTTCCCCGTTTCCAAATTGACGCGTCGCCTTCCGTATGAGAGATTGAGAAAAGCAATATGGACAACAACCGTACCTCTACCGTGCCGATCGTTCCCAAACAATACCGGCTGCCGTTCTTCATGCTGGTCTCCTGTTTTGCGCTGTGGGGCCTGCTGAACAACATGACGGACAACCTGGTTCCGGCGTTCAGCAAGATATTCATGATTAATGCG